>JAEZIF010000078.1 GCA_023416135.1 Pseudomonadota bacterium | reverse complement strand
ACCGACAAGCCCCTATTGGGCTCCGACGAGAAGCCGAGCGTCTGGGTTTGGGCAATGTCGCGCGCGCCCACGTTCGAGGTCATGATGATGACCGTGTTGCGGAAGTCGACCGTGCGGCCCTGGCCGTCGGTCAGGCGACCGTCGTCCAGCACCTGCAGCAGCACGTTGAACACGTCGGGGTGCGCCTTGTCGACCTCGTCGAACAGGATCACCTGGTAAGGCCGGCGCCGCACCGCCTCGGTGAGCACGCCGCCCTCGTCGTAGCCGACTTAGCGCGGAGGCGCGCCGATCAGCCGGCTGACGGAGTGCTTCTCCATGAACTCGCTCATGTCGATGCGCACCATCGCCTGGTCGGCGTCGAACAGGAATTCGGCGATCGCCTTGGTGAGCTCGGTCTTGCCGACGCCGGTCGGGCCCAGAAACAGGAACGAACCGATCGGCCGGTTGGGGTCCTGCAGGCCGGCACGGGCGCGGCGCACCGCGTCGGCCACCGCCCGTACGGCCTCGTCCTGGCCGACGACGCGCTTGCGGATCTGGTCTTCCATGCGCAGGAGCTTGCCGCGCTCGCCTTCCAGCATCTTGTCGACCGGCACGCCGGTCCAGCGCGACACGACCGCAGCGATGTCCTCGGGCGTGACCTCTTCCTTCACGCCCTTGCCACCCTGGACCTCGTGGGTCTCGGCTTCCTTGAGCTTCTTCTCGAGGTCCGGGATCACGCCATAGGCAAGCTCGCCCGCCCTGGCGAGCTCGCCCTTGCGCTGGGCGATCTCGAGCTCGGAGCGCGCCTTGTCGAGCTGCTCCTTGATCTTCTGCGAATCGGCGAGCTTGTCCTTGGCCGACTTCCACTGGGCGGTGAGCTCGGCCGACTTCTGCTCGAGCTCGGACAGCTCCTTCTCCAGCCGCTCCAGCCGGTCGCGCGAAGCCTGGTCGCTCTCCTTCTTGAGCGCCTCCTTCTCGATCTTGAGCTGGATGATGCGGCGGTCGAGCTCGTCGAGCGCCTCGGGCTTGCTGTCGACCTGCATGCGGATGCGGCTCGCCGCCTCGTCCATGAGGTCGATCGCCTTGTCCGGCAGGAACCGGTCGGAGATGTAGCGATTGGAGAGCGTCGCGGCAGCCACCAGCGCCGCATCGGCGATGCGCACGCCGTGATGCAGCTCGTACTTCTCCTTCAGGCCCCGCAGGATCGAGACCGTGTCCTCGACCGTCGGCTCGGCGACGAAAACCGGCTGAAACCGGCGCGCCAGCGCCGCATCCTTCTCGATGTGCTTGCGGTACTCGTCGAGCGTCGTGGCGCCCACGCAATGCAGCTCGCCGCGCGCCAGCGCCGGCTTCAGCATGTTGGAGGCGTCCATCGCGCCGTCGGCCTTGCCGGCGCCGATCAGGGTGTGCAGCTCGTCGATGAAGACGATGATGTCGCCCTCGGCCGACGCGATCTCCGACAGCACGGCCTTCAGCCGCTCCTCGAACTCGCCGCGATACTTGGCGCCGGCGACCATCGCGCCGAGGTCGAGCGCCATCAGCTTCTTGCCCTTCAGCGCCTCCGGCACGTCGTCGTTGACGATGCGCAGCGCCAGGCCCTCGGCGATGGCGGTCTTGCCGACGCCGGGCTCGCCGATCAGCACGGGATTGTTCTTGGTGCGGCGGCTCAGCACCTGGATGGTGCGGCGGATCTCCTCGTCGCGGCCGATCACCGGATCGAGCTTGCCCTCGCGCGCCACCTGGGTGAGGTCGCGGGCATATTTCTTGAGCGCGTCGTAGCTGCTCTCGGCCGACGCCGAATCGGCGGTGCGGCCCTTGCGCAGGTCCTGGATCGCCTTCTCGAGCGCCTGCGGCTTGACGTTGCCCTTGGCCAGCGCGTCGGCCGCCTCGGTGCCCTTGGCCAGCGCCAGCGCCATCAGCATGCGCTCGACGGTGACGAAGGAGTCGCCCGCCTTCTCGGCGATGGCTTCGGCCTGGTCGAACAGGCGCGCCGTCTCGGGCGCCATGTAGATCTGGCCCGCCCCCTGGCCCTCGACCTTGGGCTGCTTGGCGAGGTTGGCTTCGACCGCGCGGTGGACGGCGCGGGAATCGCCGCCCGCCGACATGATCAAGTTGGCGGCGAGGCCTTCCGGATCGTCGAGCAGGACTTTCAGAAGATGGTCAGGAACGAGCCGCTGGTGGCCTTCGCGGAGAGCCAGCATCTGGGCACTCTGCAGGAAACCGCGCATACGCTCGGTGTATTTCTCTTGATTCATTTCACGACCCTTTCATTCGCGCCCCCGTTACTCGGCGGGCGAAAGAGCGGACCCCCTAAAGAGGCATCCTGCAGCCGATATGGGAAGGGATCGGGACCTTGCAAGACCGGTTCGGGGGGCGCTTTTCTCGATCGACGTGCCGGGCTAAAGCACGTCCATAACGTCCGCCGACAGGACATGGATCAAGGAAACGGGAGAATTTCATGTCTGGTGGCCATGGCCATGTCGACGGCTCGAACAAGAAGATCGCCCTGCTGGTGGCGGTCCTGGCCGCCCTGCTGGCGATCTCCGAAATGGGCGGCAAGAGCTCGCAGACCAATGCGCTGTCGAGCCATATCGACGCCTCCAACCTCTGGACCTTCTTCCAGGCCAAGACGATCCGGCAGACGACCATGCGCACGGCGGCCGAGGAGGCCGAAGCGACCTTCAAGGACAGCCCGCAGGGCATGCCGGCGGCAATGAAGGCGCAGACCGAGCGCTGGCGGCAGACGGCGCAGCGCTACGAAACGGAACCGGAGACCGGAGAGGGCCGCAAGGAGCTCATGGCGCGCGCCAAGGTCAAGGAGCAGCATCGCGAAAAGTCGCTGGCCGCCTATCACATGTTCGAATACGCCTCGGCGGCCTTCCAGTTGGCGATCGTGCTGGCAGGCGCCGCAGCCCTGACGTCGGTCGCCTGGCTGATCGCCATTTCCGGCGGACTGGGCGTCGTCGGCCTCGGCTTCACGGTCCTGGCGTTCGCCGCGCCGACCCTGGTTCACCTGCCCTGACCGCACGACACGACATCCACGACCCGGCGTCCCTCTCCCCCTAACGGGGAAAGGAGCATGCGAGCAGAGAAGCTGGTAGAACGAGAGAGATCAGGTCAGTCAGCCGCGGCGGCCGGGAGCCGGCGTAAACTCCGGCACTTCGGGCTGCTCGTCGGCCGAGGGATCGTTCCCCGGCGCGTTGCGGCCGTTCTGCAGGAACGCCACGCCGCCAAGACCGGGCTCGTCGCCCTGGTCGTCGCGGCCGCCGCCTCGCCGTTCGTCGCGCTCGCCCTGGCCGCCGTGTCCATTGCCATTGGGCTGATTCGGCTGGCCGCCGCCTTGCTGCGGCTGCCCCTGCTGCTGGGGAGCCTGGCCCTCTTCGCCGCCCTCGCCCCAACCCTGGTTGTTGCGCTGGGCGAAGCCACCGGACGCCTGAATCATGCGGAAGTAGTGGTCGGCGTACTGCCAGTAGGCCTCGGCCATGATGCGGTCGCCCGAGGCCGCCGCCTCACGCGCCAGCGCCTGGTACTTGTCGAAGACCTGATGGGCGTTGCCGCGCACACGGACGTCGGGCCCGCTTGAGTCAAAGATCTGGTTTCGATTGGGCGGGCGGTTGGGGTTGTGATGCTGCTTGTGATGATGGCCGCCACCACCGCCGCCACCATTGCGACCGCCGCGCGACCGCTGACGATTGTTTGGTCTCATTACCTAAGGCCAGTTGCATGCCGGACGGTGTTGTTCGTTGCTAACCCTCTGCCCTTCGTGGGCGCCGTCAGGCTGATTTTCAGAGGGATAAATTCCCCGTGCCCCGATGGTGTTGCCACCCCATTGACCCGGGCCAAGCCCCCCCAAGGGGCTGAGATGAACGTAGTCTCATTCGGTTTAGTTGCCAACCCCTTAATAACTCAACGAGACCACCCGGTCGATGCCGCCGAGGTCTTTCCAGGGGGCTTCGGGCGTAAAACCTGTGGATTGGAAAATCCTATATATTTCAGGGGCTTGCCCCTCCCCTGCTTCAAGAAGCACGCGGCCGCCGCGGGCGACCAGCCGGGGCGCTTCGGCAGCGATCGCACGATAGGCGGCAAGCCCGTCGGGCCCGCCGTCGAGCGCCAGCCTGGGCTCGAAGCGACCGACCTCCGGCATCAGGCCCGCGATGGCGTCGGCCTCGATATAGGGTGGATTGCTGACCAGCAAGTCGAACGGGCCGCCGACCCGATCGCGCCAGCCGGGATGACGCCAGTCGCCCAGCACGAGTTCCGCGCGATCATCGACCTTCAAGGCCGCGGCATTGGTCCGGGCGACGGCAAGCGCCGCCTCCGACGCTTCCAGGCCGACGCCGCGGGCGGCACGAAGCTCATGCAGCAGGGTCAGCAACAGGCAACCCGAGCCGAGGCCGAGATCCAGGATGCGCCAGGATCGCGTGCGATCGGCCAGCAGGGCCAAGGCCGCCTCGATGACCGTCTCGCTGTCCGGCCGCGGCACCAATACGGCCGGCGAGACCACGAACGGCAGGCCCCAGAACTCACGCTCGCCCAGGATGTAGGCCATGGGCTCGCGCCCAACGCGTCGCGCGGTCAGCTCGCGCAGGGCGCCGGCAACGTCAGCCGGTGCAGGCTCATTGCCGCGCGCGACCAGCTGCTCGATCGACAGGCCGGCCGCGTGGGCCAGCAGCAGGCGCGCCTCGAAGCGGACATTGTCGAGGCCGGCGGCCGACAGGGCCGCCGCCGCATCGCGCAGCAGGCTGGCGTAGGTCGCAGTCGAACCGGCGCTCAGGCCGCAAGCTCCGCCAGACGCCCCGCCTCGTCGTCGGCGATCAGCGCATCGATGATCTCGTCGAGCCCCCTGCCCTCCATCACCTCGTCGAGCTTGTAGAGCGTGAGGTTGATGCGATGGTCGGTGACGCGGCTTTGCGGAAAGTTGTAGGTCCGGATGCGCTCGCTGCGATCGCCGCTGCCGACCTGGCCCTTGCGGTCGGCGGCGCGGGCGTCGTCGCGGCGCTGGCGCTCGGCGTCGTAGAGGCGCGCGCGCAGGATCTTCATCGCCTTGGCGCGGTTCTTGTGCTGGCTCTTCTCGTCCTGCTGGCTGACCACGATGCCGGTCGGCAGATGGGTGATGCGGACGGCGGAATCGGTGGTGTTGACCGACTGGCCGCCCGGGCCGGACGAGCGGAAGACGTCGATGCGCAGATCCTTCTCGTCGATCTTGACGTCGAATTCCTCGGCTTCCGGCAGCACTGCCACGGTCGCAGCAGAGGTGTGGATGCGGCCCTGAGCCTCGGTGGCCGGCACACGCTGCACCCGATGAACGCCCGATTCGAACTTGAGCCGGGCGAACACGCCGCGACCCGAGACGGTGGCGATCGCCTCCTTGTAGCCGCCGATGCCGGTGTCGGAGAGCTCCATGATCTCGAAGCGCCAGCCGTGCTCGGCGGCGTAGCGCTGGTACATGCGGAAGAGATCGGCGGCGAACAGGGCGGCCTCGTCACCACCGGTGCCGGCGCGAATTTCCAGGATGGCGTTCTTCTCGTCGGCCGCATCCTTGGGCAGCAGCATGCGCTTCACGGCACGCTCCAGCTCCGGCAGGCGCTTCTTCAGGGCCGCCGCCTCTTCCTCGGCCATGGCCCTCATGTCGGGATCGGCGGCCAGGGCCTCCGCGTCCTTCAGCTCCTGCTCGGCCTTGCGCCATTCGCCGATCGCTTCGACCAGCGGCCCGAGATCGGAATACTCCTTCGAGGCCGCAACGAACTTCTGCGAATCGAGACCGCCGCCCGACAGGCTCGCCTGGAGCTCGGCGTATCGGGCGGTGATCTGATCGAGTTTCTGCAGCAATGACACGTTTCAGCCTCAGGCCTTCAGCGCCTCTGACAAAGCATCCAGCGCCACTTCGCGCTGCTCGCCGCTGTCGAGGTCCTTCAGCTGCGCAACGCCCTTGGCGAGTTCGTCGTCGCCGATGATCAGGACGGCGCGGGCCTTGAGCTTGTTGGCGCGCTGCATACGCCGTTTCATGTTGCCGCGATAGTCCTGCTCGACGGCGATGCCCTGCCGGCGCAGCACACGGGCGAGGCCGAGCGCCCGCGCCTCGGCGGCGGCGCCGAGCGGGGCGATCACCACCGGCCGCGGCAACGCCGCCGGCTCGTTGCACAGCATCATCAGCCGCTCGATGCCGCCGGCCCAGCCGATGCCGGCGGTCGGCGGCCCGCCCAGCTCGGCGATCAGCCCGTCGTAGCGGCCTCCCCCCAGCACCGTGCCCTGGGCGCCGATGTGGGTCGTCACGAACTCGAAGGCGGTATGGGTGTAGTAGTCCAGCCCGCGCACCAGGCCGGGATCGACCTCGAAGGGAATGCCGGCCGACGCCAGCCCGTCCTTCACCGTCGAGAAGAAGTCGCGGCTGGCCTGGTTCAGATGGTCGGCGAAGGACGGCGCGTTGGCGTTGATCGCCTGATCGCCCTCGTCCTTGCTGTCGAGGATGCGCAGCGGATTGCGCTGCAGGCGGCTCTTCGAATCCTCGGAGAGCCCGGCGAGATGGCCGGAATAGTAGTCGACCAGCACCTTGCGGTAGCCGGCCCGGCTTTCCGGATCGCCCAGTGAATTCAGCTTCAGCACGCAGCGGTCGAGGATGCCCAGCCGGTCGAGGATGTCGGCCGCCACCGAGATCACCTCGATGTCGGCGCCCGCCTCGGGCGCGCCCAGCACCTCGAGATCGATCTGGTGGAACTGGCGCTGGCGGCCTTTCTGCGGCCGCTCGTAGCGGAACATCGGCCCGGCGGCGAAGATCTTGAGCGGCAGCTGCTGGGCAAGCTCGCCGTTGCTGACGAAGGCACGGCAGATGCCGGCCGTGTATTCCGGCCGCAGGGTCAGCGATTCGTCGCCGCGATCGGTGAAAGTGTACATCTCCTTGGAGACGACGTCGGTGGTCTCGCCGATGCCGCGCGCGAACAGCTCGGTGAACTCGAAGATCGGCGTCGCCATCTCGCGATAGCCGTAGAGGCGCGCGACGTCGCGCGCCGTGTCGACGACATGGGCGAAGCGCCGATAGTCGTCGGGAAGAATGTCGTGCGTCCCACGCACGGGCTGCAATCTGCTCACGGGAAGTCGCCTCGGATTGATCGTCGAAGAAGAAGGGCGGAAAGCGCTACTCGGCGGCGACGCGGTGTCGCTCGGCCTCGGCAGCCTTCGCAGCCTCGATCTCGGCCGCCTTCTTCTCGATCAGGCCGGCCAGGTGCTCGACGATATCGGCGTCCTTCAGCCTGTGATGCGGCACGCCCGCGACATAGACCTGGTGCGTGCCGTTGCCGCCACCGGTGAAGCCGAGGTCGGTCTCGCGCGCCTCGCCCGGCCCGTTCACCACGCAGCCGATCACCGACACGGTCATCGGCGTGGTGATGTGGGCGACGCGCTTCTCCAGCGCTTCGACGGTGCGGATGACGTCGTACTGCTGACGCGCACAGGACGGGCAGGAGATGATGTTGACGCCGCGGTGACGCAGGTTGAGCGCCTTCAGGAGTTCGAAGCCCACCCTGACCTCTTCCTCGGGCTCGGCCGACAGCGAGACGCGCAGCGTGTCGCCGATGCCCGCCCACAGCAGCGAACCCAGGCCGATCGAGGACTTCACCGTGCCGGTGCGCAGTCCGCCCGCTTCGGTGACGCCGATATGCAGGGGATAGTCGCAGGCATCGGCGAGCTGCTGATAGGCCGCGGCCGCGAGGAAGACGTCGGACGCCTTCACGCTGATCTTGAACTCGTGGAAATCGTGGTCCTGCAGGATGCGGGCATGGTCCAGCGCGCTCTCGACCATGGCCTCCGGGCAGGGCTCGCCATACTTCTCCAGCAGGTCCTTCTCCAGCGACCCGGCGTTGACGCCGATGCGCATCGAACAGCCGTGGTCGCGGGCCGCCTTGACGACCTCGCGCACCCGGTCGGCGCTGCCGATGTTGCCCGGATTGATGCGCAGGCAGGCGGCGCCGGCATCGGCGGCCTCGATGGCGCGCTTATAGTGGAAGTGGATATCGGCCACGATCGGCACCTTGGCGGCCTTGACGATCTCCGGCAGGGCCGCTGTCGACTCCTCGTCCGGACAGGACACGCGGATGATATCGACACCCGCCTCTTCGCAGCGGCGGATCTGGTCGATCGTTGCCTGGGCATCGGCCGTCAGCGTGTTGGTCATGGTCTGGACCGTGATCGGCGAAGCGCCGCCGACCGGGACGGACCCGACCATGATCCGCCGCGACTTGCGGCGCACGATGTCGCGATAGGGCCTGATGCTCATGGGCCGAATGTAATGGCGTCGGCCGGACTTATCCAGCCGACGCCTCCAGCCGACGCCGAAGGCCGAAATGTGACGCTAGCGGGCGTCGACGATGCGATAGGCGATACCGGCCGGCACGACGTAGCTTTCGCCGGCCCGCACATAGGTCTGCGCCAGAACGTCGCCGTTGGGCGCGCGCAGCTCGATCCAGCTGTTGCCGCGCACCCTGACGGTGGTGTCGACGCGAACCGGAACGATGGCAGGGGGTTCCGCCGCAGGCGGACGCGCCGCTTCTTCGACGGCCGGCGCCGCCGCCTGCTGCGTGGCAACGCGCGGCTGCTCGGCCGCTATCGGCGGCTGGGCGGCCTGTGCCTGACCGGGGCCCGGCAGGTTCATCATCACCGGCGGCGGCGGTGGCGGCGGAACAGCGGTCACGACCGGCGGTGCGAGCGGCGTGCCCTGCGGCGGCTGAGGCGGCGGGGGAACTGCCGTTTCACGGCGTGCCGGCCAGACTTCAGGCGGCAAGTTGCCGGGCGCGGGACGTGCCTCCTGCGTCGGCTGGGCCGGCGCCGTCGCCATGGGCGGCGCGCCGGTCGTCGCGGCGGGCGGATGAGACTCGGTCGATTGAGCGGGATGGGGGGTAGAGGCCAGCAGGCGATCCGGCACCGGCGGCACCTTCTCGGCGACGACCGACTGCTCGCGCGGCAGATAGTGCCAGGCGGCATAGCCAACGCCCACGACCAGCAGCACGGTCAGGACGGCAAGCCCGATCGGCGCCCTCTTCTCCACGATAGGGAAATCGGCAGGCAGGGTGACGGGACGCTTGATGGGAACAGGGCCGGACAGGTGATACGCGGTCATCACCTTTTCCGGGTCGAGACCGACATGCGCTGCATAGGCGCGCAGGAAGGCAGGAATGTAGGCGGCACCCGGCAGCTTGTCGAAGCGACCCTCTTCGATCGCCTCGAGATTGGCGCGACGGATCTTCAAACTCTTCTCGACCGTCGCAAGGTCGAGGCCGCGCGCCTCGCGCTGATCGCGCAGCAAGCGACCTACTGCTCGACCCGGTGAGGCCTCGCGTTCCAGCGCACGCCAATCGACCTGATCCGGCATGATGTCCCCTGCTAGTCCCCTCTGGGGCCGAGTCTTACCAGAGGCCTTTTGACAGTTGGAGTCCTATCATCAAATTTCGATCGCGTGATCGGCAGCGAAGAGACGAAGAGTCTCACGCATCGGTCTGTCGGGTTGTGAAAGCGCAGCGCTCATGAAACCAGTCACTTCGTTGAGATCGAGCGAACGTATCATGGCCTTCACAGGACCGATCGAACCGGGCGCCATCGAGAGCGTGCGCACGCCGATGGCCAACAGCGCCAGAGCCTCGACCGGACGGCCCGCCATCTCGCCGCAGACCGACAACTCGACGCCTGCGGGTCGAGCCTTTTCCACCACAAAATGTAGCAGTCGAAGCAACGGCGGGGACAAGCTGTCGTATCGTCCAGCCAGCCGAGCGTTGCCGCGGTCGGCGGCATACAGGAATTGCAGGAGATCGTTCGTCCCCACCGATATGAAGTCGACGTGGGGCAGCAGACTGTCGAGCTGCCAGGCGAGTGCCGGCACTTCGAACATAACGCCAACGCGCAGGCGCTCGGGCACGGGCTGGCCGCGCCGCGTGGCGCGCTCGAGCTCGAGATCGAGCAGGCGACGCGCACTCAGAAGTTCGCTCACCTCTGCGATCATCGGAAACATCACCGACAACGGACGGCCGTTCGCGCCCTGTATCAGAGCGCGCAACTGACGACGCAGCATCGCCGGCCGATCGAGACCGATACGGATCGCACGCCATCCCATCGCGGGATTGTCGTCACCGAAGGCGCCGACATAGGGCAGCACCTTGTCGCCGCCGACATCGAGCGTGCGGAAAGTCACCGGTCGTCCATCGGCGACGTCGAGCACGCGGCCGTAGAGCCAGGCCTGCGCGTCGACGTCGGGAAACTCCGAACGCACCATGAACGGGATCTCGGTGCGATACAGGCCGACGCCATCGGCGCCGGTCTCGTCGAGATGCTGCATGTCGATCAGCAAGCCGGCATTCATGTGCAGCGAGATGCGCGCCTGATCGCGCGTGGCCGACGGCAGAGCGCGCAGCGCGGCATATTTGCGCCGCCGCTCGTCGCGCGCTTCGATCGCGGCGTGGATGGTCAGCAGGATGTCGTCGCCGGGCCGCACCAGGACCTGCGCATTGTCGCCGTCGACCACGATGGCGTCGCCCGGCTCGACACGCGCCAGCACGGCGGGCGCGCGGCCGACGACGGGAATGTCGAGCGCGCGCGCCACGATGGCGACATGGCTCATCGCCGAGCCTTCCTCGAGCACCAGGCCGCGCAGCCGTGCACGATCGTAATCGAGCAGCTCGGCCGGCCCCATGTCGCGGGCGATGATGATCATGTCGTCGGGCATCGACGCCGGATCGGCGGCGACGCGCCCCGACAGACGCAGCAGCAGGCGGTTTGTGAGATCCTGCAGGTCGGAAAGCCGCTCGCGGATGTAGGGATCGGTCGACTGGCCAAGCCGCGCGCGAACATCGTCGAAGGCGCGCTGGACGCCCGCCTCGGCGGTGAGGCCCGAGCCGATCGCCTCGCGCACGCGCTCGAGCCAGCCGCGATCGTCGACGAACATGCGGAAGGTCTCCAGGATCTCACGCTGCTCGCCCGACTGCATGTCGTGCGCCTCGAGCATGCGGTCGACATCCTCGCGCACCCCATGCGCGGCTTCCTCGAAGCGCTTGAGCTCCTGGCCGATATCCTCGGCGACCACCTTCTGGATCGAGATGCGCGGCTCGTGCAGGACGGCGTATCCGATCGCCACGCCCGGCGTGAGCTGCACGCCGTCGACGCGCAGCGGCAGCAGGCCGAGGCCGTCGACCTGCTGCACCTCGTTGGGGCTGACGAAGTGACGGGCCGCAATCAGCTCCGCCAGCACCATGGCGATGGTCTGCAGCGTCTCGATCTCTTCTTCGTCGTAATGGCGGCGCGTGCGGTTCTGCACCACCAGCACTCCCAGCACGCGCCCGGCTCGCACGATCGGCACGCCGGCCAGCGAATGATAGATCTCCTCGCCCGTCTCCGGCCGATAGGCGTATTGCGGATGGGTCTGCGCATCGGCCAGCGACAACGGCCGATTGTGGGCGGCGATGTCGCCGACCAGGCCCTCGCCGACCCGCAGGCGCGTGCGGTGCACGGCCGACGGATTGAGGCCCTGGGTGGCGAACAGTTCCAGCACTTCGCCGGCGCGCAGCAGGTAGATCGAGCAGACCTCGGCCACCATCTCGTTGGCGACCAGGCGCACGACCTCGCCGAGCGGATCCTCGATGGACTCCGCACGCGCCATCGTGTCCCGGAGCCGCCTAAGGAGCATTCGCGGTCCGGCCAGAGGAGTTGTTCTCTCCATGGTCAGGCCGCTAGATGCTTGAGTCGGATGACGACGAAGCTACGGTCGATGATGCACGCGCAGACGCGCCAAACCGCCGCGGGGCGGGTATCTCGGCAGGCCATATGGGCGTGCTTGGCGCGCATGGCGTGCTTATAGCAAGACCTGCGCCGAACTGCCTACCCGGCTTGTTCGCACAAGCAGCAGAGAAACTTATGCGAAATCACTGCTTTCCCGAGAGGGCGCCGCCCTCACGCGGCGTCGAGCTCATAGGCCGTGTGAAGAGCCCGCACCGCGAGCTCGGTGTATTCCGCCGCCACCAGGACGCTGATCTTGATCTCGGAGGTCGAGATCACCTGGATGTTTATCCCCTTGGCGGCAAGGGTCTCGAACATCTTGAGCGCCACGCCGGCGTGGCTGCGCATGCCGACGCCGATCACCGAGATCTTGGCGACGTTGGTGTCGG
>JAEZIF010000521.1 GCA_023416135.1 Pseudomonadota bacterium | reverse complement strand
ATGTTCTGCGCCGAATGGCGGGCCGCGCAGGCGATGGGCACGGCCGAGAAGACACGGGCGGGATGGCTCGCCGCCCATTCCAGGACCTGCATGCC
The DNA here is from genome assembly GCA_023416135.1 of Pseudomonadota bacterium. Lineage (GTDB taxonomy): Bacteria > Pseudomonadota > Alphaproteobacteria > Reyranellales > Reyranellaceae > Reyranella. The sequence continues at coordinate 26,096 of JAEZIF010000521.1, read as the reverse complement.
GCCCATCGAACCGCCGATCACGCAGAACAGGTCGGGGATGCCGAGATGGTCGAGCAGGGCCGCCTGGGCGCGCACCATGTCGGCGATGGTCACGACCGGGAAGCGCAGGTTCCAGGACTGGCCGCCGGCATCGAGCGCCAATGGGCCGGTCGTGCCCATGCAGCCGCCGAGCACGTTGATGCAGATGATGAAGTAGCGCGCCGGATCGATCACCTTGCCCGGCCCGACCAGGCTGTCCCACCAGCCTTCCTTGCCGGTGACCGGATGCTCCTCGGCGACGAACTGGTCGAGCGTCAGCGCATGGCAGATCAGCACGGCGTTCGACTTGTCGGCATTGAGCCTGCCGTAGGTCTGGTAGGCCACGCGGTAGGGGCCGAGCTCGACGCCGCAGTCGAGCCGAAGCGGCCGCTCGGCGCCCAGAACCGCGTGGCGGCACCGGGCCAGCGCCTTGCGCTCGGCATCGGCGAGGCCGTCGAACGTCGGCTTGTCGATCGCAGCCTCCATGTCCTCTCCTGCGGCCCGTACGCGCGGCCAACAAAAAAGCCCCCGACCGGCCAGGGCGGGGGCTTTTTGGAGCGCTCCGACCTTTTAGCGATGTTTAACGTGGTCGCAAGCCGGTCGGCTCAAATTCCACGGAGAGGCTTCTATACGGAGGTCGCCCGATTTACGCAAGCGCCCGTCGGGCTTCCTCCGGTTTCTTGCCTTTACGGGAGCCGGCCGGACGTAGTATCGCCGCTGCCTCACAGGACCAACGGCTCAATGGACGCCCCCAGTCTCGACAGCTTGCGCCAGGAAATCGACGCCATCGACGGCGAATTGCATGGCCTCATCCAGCGCCGCGCAGCCTTGGTCGATCGCATCGCCGCTTCCAAGCCGCCGGGCGGGCTGGCGCTCCGGCCCGGCCGCGAGGCCAAGGTCATGCGCCAGCGCCTGGACACCCATCAGGGGCCGTTTCCCTCCGCCGCGATCTACCGCATGTGGCGCGAGATGATGTGCGCCTTCACCAAGATGCAAACGCCGGACATCAAGGTCGCGATCTGCCGGCCGCACGACCAGCCTGGCTACTGGGACCTCGCGCGCGACCATTTCGGCTGCCAGATCACCTTCGTGGCCAACGACACGCCGGCCCAGGTGCTGGCGGCGGTGCGCGCCAATCCGGCGACGCTGGGTGTCGTGCCGGTCCCGATCGAGGCCGACGCAGCACCTTGGTGGCCGCTGCTGGCGGGCCGTGACGCCACGCTGCCCAACGTCGTCGCGCGACTGCCCTTCGTGGTCATGCCCAACGCCCGGGCGCGCGGCATCTCGGCCTTCGTGCTGGCGCGCATGGAGCCTGAGGAATCGGGTGACGATCGCGCCTTGATCTCGGTCGAATCGGTGGGCGGCCTCAGCCGCAACCGCATTTCCGGTGCCCTCGCCAAGGCGGGCCTTCCCGCCTTCACGTCGGTGCTGGACCAGGTTGCAGGCGGCGTGCATCACTATCTCGTCGAGCTGCCGGGCGTGATCGCCGACAGCGACAAGCGCCTGCGCGAGCTCGAGACCGGCCTGGAGCTCGCAAACGGTCGTGTGGCGGCGATCGGCGCCTACGCCGTGCCGGCGACCGCGCGGGCCTGACCAATTAGGAGATCGCGATGAGCGCGCTTACCCCGCGTCCGGGCATCATGAAGATCGCGCCTTATGTGCCGGGCAAGGATTCGGTCGAAGGCAAGCAGACGATCGCCAAGCTGTCGTCGAATGAAGGCGCGCTCGGCCCCAGCCCCAAGGCGATGGCGGCCTATGCCAAGGTGGCGGCCGAGCTGCATCGCTATCCCGACGGCGATTCCGGCGCCCTGCGCGCGGCGATCGGCCGGCACTACGGGCTCGATGCCAGGCGCATCGTCTGCGGCGCAGGTTCCGACGAGCTCCTGAACCTGCTGGTGCGCGCCTACTGCGGCCCGGGCGACGAACTGCTCCACAGCCAGTTCGGCTTCCTGATGTATCCCATCAATGCGCTGGGCGTCGGCGCCACTCCTGTCGCCGCGCCGGAGAACGACTATCGTTGCGACATCGACGCCATGCTGGCCAAGGTCACCGACAGGACCCGCGTCGTCTGCGTCGCCAACCCCAACAACCCGACGGGCACCTACATCACCAAGGACGACGTGCGCCGCCTGCATGCCGGCCTGCCGAAGAACGTGCTGCTGGTGATCGACGCGGCCTATGCCGAGTACGTCAGCCGCAACAACTACGAATCGGGCGTCGAGCTGGTCGACCAGGCCGAGAACGTGGTGATGACCCGTACCTTCTCCAAGATCTACGGCTTGGGTGGGCTGCGGCTGGGCTGGATGTACGGACCGGCCGGCATCGTCGACGTCATGAGCCGGCTGCGCCAGCCGTTCAACGTCAACCTGGCGGCGCAGGCCGACGGCATCGCAGCGCTGGCCGACATCGCCCATACAGACGCCAGCCGCACCAACAACGACATCTGGCTGCCCTGGCTCAGCGCCGAGCTCACCAAGCTCGGGCTGAAGCCGCTGCCCAGTGTCGGCAATTTCCTGCTGGTCGGCTTCGGCTCCAAGGAGCGCGCGGCGGCGGCCAACAACTGGCTGATGAATGACGGCCTGATCCCGCGCATGGTGGCGGGCTACGGCCTGCCCGAGCATCTGCGCATCACCATCGGCACCGAGAGCGAGGTCAAGGCCGTGCAACAGTCGCTCGCCCGTTTCGTCGCCGCAAACAAATGACCAAGCCCCTATTCGACAAGATCGCCCTTGTCGGCATCGGCCTGATCGGCGGCTCGATCGCGCTCGCCGCGCGCCGCGGCGGCCTCGCCACCAAGATCGTCGCCGCCACGCGCAGCGAGGAAACCGCCGCGACGGCCAACCGGCTGAAACTGGTCGACCATTGCGGCACCGATCTCGCAGCCGCCTGCGCGGATGCGGACCTCGTGATCGTCTGCACGCCGGTCGGCGCCTGCGGCGAGGCCGCGCGCGCGATCGCACCCAGCCTCAAGCCGGGCTGCATCGTGTCCGACGTGGGCTCGGTCAAGCAGGCGGTGATCAACGCCATGCAGCCGCATATCCCGGCGGGCGTGCATTTCGTGCCCGCCCATCCGGTCGCCGGCACCGAGAACTCCGGTCCCGAAGCGGGTTTCGCCGAGTTGTTCGACGGGCGCTGGACCATCCTGACGCCGCTGCCCGGCAGCGACGCTGCCGCGGTCGACAAGCTTGACGCCTTCTGGAAGGGGCTGGGCAGCCTGACCGCGCGGCTGGATCCGGCCGATCATGACCGCATCCTCGCCATCACCTCGCACCTGCCGCATCTCATCGCCTACACCATCGTCGGCACGGCCGATGATCTCGCTGGCCACCTCAACAGCGAGGTGCTGCGCTTCGCCGCCGGCGGCTTCCGCGACTTCACGCGCATCGCCGCCTCCGATCCGACGATGTGGCGCGACGTGTTCCTGAACAACCGCGAGGCTGTCCTCGAGGTGCTGGCGCGCTTCCAGGAGGACCTGTTCTACCTGCAGCGCGCCATCCGCTGGGGCGAGGGCGACAAGCTGTTCGACCTGTTCACGCGCACCCGCGAGATCCGCCGCGCGCTGATCCATCTTAACCAGGCGTGAGCCCAACGGCGAGAGAGGGCCGGCCCTCCTGGGTCTTCGGCTACGGCTCGCTGATGTGGAATCCAGGCTTCGCGACGCCCGAGACGCGCGGCGCCAGGCTGCACGGGTGGCATCGCGCCTTCTGCATCTACTCGGAGCACTATCGCGGCACGCCCAAGCAGCCCGGACTGATCCTCGGCCTGCTGCCGGGCGGCTCCTGCCGCGGCCTCGCCCACCGTCTGCCGGCCGGGCAGTACGACGCGGTGCGCCGCTATCTGATCCATCGCGAGATCGACAATGACGGCGTCTACGAGGAGACGATCCGGCCGATCCATCTCGACGATGACCGCACCGTGCCGGCGCTGGTCTATCTCGCCGACCGCCGGCACCGCCAGTTCGCGGGCAAGCTGCCGCTCGAAAAAGCCGTGGCGCTGGTCCGGAACGGACACGGCGCCACGGGCAGCAATCTCGCTTATGTTCAGAACACCGTCGCCCATCTCGCGGAGATGGGCCTCAGGGATCGGCCGCTCGAGGAGCTGGCTCGCCTGGCTATGCGCGGATCGCGCCGCCGCTGAGCACGGCGCGGGCGACGAAGGTCAGCTCGTCGCGTGCCTGCTCGACCGACAGGCCGAGCCGCTCGCGCAGCACCACCCAGCTCTCGGGCGCCAGCGCCATGGCGAGCGCGTTCAAGGTGCGGTCGCGCGAGTCGGCGGGCAACGCCGCCAGCTCGTGCTCGAACCAGCTCGCGAGTTGCGCGCGATTGGCGGTGTAAATCTGCACGACCATGTCGGACGCCTCGGTCGAACGCCTTTGCAGCGTCTCGACGAAGGTCCACATCGGCAGCAGACGCTCACCGCGCTCGGAGCTCTGGTTGATGATCATGGCGAGGCGCTCATCGAGCGGCCACGACATGCTGAAGTCGGGCTCACCCAAGGCGGCCGCCAGCACGCGGCCGAGCACGGCGACATAGAGCTCGGCGGTGTCGGCGAAATGCTGGAACACGGTGCGCGCCGACACACCCGCCATCTTGGCGATGTCGCGGACGATGGGCGCCACTTCACCGGCAAGCGCGAGGGCGAGCGCGGATCCGATGATGGCCTCGCGCGTTCGGGCGACGCGATCGCCGCGGGCGGGGGTGGTCAACTGCTGTGACGGGTGGGCGACGGTTTCGACATCCATTACACGGGCTCCGGTTCCAGACCGAGACGATGGGGACGGTTCGAGACACACGAACGGACATCGGACATATGGCGGTCCGGCCCGTTGCGGTGGCCAGATACTAATGCATCTGCAACGGATGTGCGACGATGCGCTATAAGATCACGCAGATATGTAATAAACACGTAAGCTTTGGTATTTCCATGACAAACAGGCCCTTCGCGCCCTCTTCGCTGGCAGCACAGGCCATGGGTTGGATCGATCCCGTCACCAAGGCCGTGGTGCCGCCGATCCATATGGCGAGCACCTACCAGCGCGACGAGGACAACGGCTATCGCTCGGGTCGCATCTATGCGCGGGCCGATAATCCGACCTTCGACCAGGCCGAGGCGACGCTGGCGGCGCTCGAACGCGGCGCCAGGGCGCTGGTCTTCTCCTCGGGCATGAGCGCGGCGACCGCCTGCTTTCTCGCCCTGGCACCGGGCGACCACGTCGTGGCGCCCAAGGTGATGTACTGGTCGCTGCGCAACTGGCTGGCGGGCTTCGCGCAGCACTGGGGATTGAAGGTCGACTTCGTCGATGCCGACCGCACCGACGCCATCGCCGCGGCCGTCAAACCGGGACGCACCAGGCTGGTGTGGATCGAGACGCCGGCCAATCCGACATGGTCCGTCACCGACATCGCCGCCGCCGCCGACATCGCCCATCGCGCCGGCGCTCTGCTCGGTGTCGATTCGACGGTCGGCACACCGGTGCTGACACGGCCGATCGAGCTCGGCGCCGACATCGTCATGCATTCGGCGACCAAGTATCTCAACGGACACTCCGACATCATCGCCGGCGCCCTGGTCGGCGCGCGCGACGACGAGCACTGGCAGAAGCTCAGGACCATCCGCGCGCAGCTCGGCACCATCCTCGGCCAGACCGAGGCGTGGCTGTTGATGCGCGGCATGCGCACGCTCTTCCCGCGCGTTGCCTGGGCGTGCCGCTCGGCGCAGATGCTGGCCGAGCGCCTGTCGGACCATCCCATGGTGGCCGAGGTGCTCTATCCGGGCCTGCCCTCGTTCGCCGGGCATTCGGCAGCGAAGAAGCAGATGAAGGACGGCTTCGGCGGGATGCTGTCGGTGCGCGTGAAAGGCGGCGAGCGCGCCGCCATCGCCTCGGCAGCACGAGTGGAGCTGTGGAAGCGCGCGACGTCGCTGGGCGGCGTCGAAAGCCTCATCGAGCATCGCGCCAGCGTCGAGGGGCCAGGCACGCCCTGTCCACCCGACCTGCTGCGGCTGTCGGTCGGCGTCGAGGAGACGGCTGACCTGTTCGACGACCTCGACCAGGCGCTGCGCCGCGGCCACAACACTTAGGCCTTGCCCTCCAGACCCCGCTCCAATGTGAAGCCTTCCCTCCACGGATCGTCGTCGTCGAAGCGAAAGCGGGCCTCGCCGGTCTGATGGGCGCGGCCGCCGACTTCGACGATCACCGATCTGCGTCCGCCGACAGGCACCGCGTCGCGCACGGCGCGGCCACTGAAGAGGGCGCCGGTGCAGCTCTCGAACAGGCGTTCATCGCCCAGCTTCGCCTCGCGGCGCGCCACCTGCAGGGCCATCCGCGCGGTGACGCCGCTGCCAGTCGGGCTGCGATCGATCTGCCGGCCGGCGAAGATGCAGACGTTGCGGCTCGGCTTGCCGTTCGCACCGGTGTCGCCGTCGGTCAGGATGGCTCCGTAGAGGAAGGCGAGGTCGGGCTCGTCGGGGTGCAGGACCGGCACGGCCTTGGCTGCGGCTTCGGCGATCTCCTCGCCGGCATCGACGATGGCACGCATCGGCGACTTCGCGAGATCGAGGCCGATCGAATCGGCGGCGAGCAAGGCATAGAACGCACCGCCATAGGCGATGTCGACCGTCACCGGCCCCCAGGTGCGCGTCGGCGCGATGCGATCGAGTGCGTAGGCAAAGGCCGGCACGCTCTCGAAGCGCACCGTGCCGTCGGCCGCGACGCGCGCCGTCACCAGGCCGCACGGGCATTGCAGGCGCACGATCGTCTCGGGCGCGCGGCGAGGCACGCGGCCGCTGTCGACCGCCCAGCGCGCCAGCGCGATGGTGGCGTGGCCGCACATCGTCGAATAACCCTCGTTGTGCATGAACAGCACGGCGAGATCGGCCTCGGGATGGTCGGGCTCGACCAGCAAGGCGCCGTACATGCCGTCATGGCCGCGCGGCTCCAGCATCAGGCCACGCCGCAGATGGTCGAAGCGCTCGCGCGCCTCGCGCCGCTTGTCGAGGAGGGTCTTGCCCGAAAATCGCGGCCAGCCGTCGACGACGATGCGCGTGGGCTCGCCGCCGGTATGCATCTCGACGGTGGACAGGATCACCCGAACACCTGCGGCAGCGCCACGCCGATGCGCTCGTTCATCATCTCGATCGAGCCGTCGGTATAGGCCGCGATCTTGGCGCAGGCGAGATGTCGGGCGAGCGGATACTCGGCCCGCAGGCCGTTGGCGCCCATCGCCTGGATGCAGTCGGCGATGCGTTTCAGCGCCATCTCGGTGGCAAATTTCTTGGCGTAGGCGGCCGGCAGCACGGCATCGCCTCCCTCGTCGATCAGCCGCGCCGCGCGATAGGTGAGCAACCGCGCCGCTTCGAGATCGGTCGCGGCGTCGACGAGCTTCCAGCGCACCCCCTGGTGATCGATCACCGGCTGGCCGAAGGTCTTGCGCTCGCGCGTATAGCGCACCGCGGTCTCCAGCGAGGCCTGCAGCATGCCGCAGCACATGGCGGCGACGTAGGCGCGCGCGCCGTTGATGCCGGCAAGCGCCGCCTTGAAGGCCTGGCCCGGCGGATGCAACACGGCCTCGTCCGGCGCGACGTAATCGACCAGTCGAAAGCCGCCGACGCCGATCGCGTGTCCGCCGTGCAGCTCGAACGGCTTGCTGCGCTCAAAGCCCGGCCGATCAGCCTCGATCGCGAAGCAGGCAATGCCGCGATAGCCCAGACTCTTGTCGGTCTGGGCGTAGGCGACCGAGAGCCCGGCAACGGCGGCATTGGTGATCCAGGCCTTGGCGCCGTTCAGCTTCCAGCCGCCCTCGACCCGTGCCGCAGACATCTCCAACCCGCCGAAGTCGCTGCCGACACCGGGCTCGCTCAGCCCGGCGCAGCCGATGACCTCGCCTGCGATCATGTGCGGCAGCAGGCGCGCGACGTGGGCCGGCTGGCCGTCGCGCGCGAACCGCGCGACCGCGTTGTGATGGTTGATCAGCGCGAAGGCAAAGGCGAAGTCGTGCCTGGAGATCTCCTCAAAAGCGCGCAGCTTGCAGGAGAAGGACAGACCCTGCCCGCCATGCTTCCTGGCCAGTTCGATGGTGTGCAACCCCTCGGCGCAGGCCGCCTTGATGGTCTCCAGCGGATAGCGCCGCTCCCATTCCCAGCGCGCGGCGTTGGGCGCGACATGACGCTCGGCGAATTCGCGGGCGCGCGCCACCACGGCACGCTCTTCGAGGGTCAGGACTTCGTCAAGCATGCGCTACTATCGCATGGCCGAAGCCAATGTTGAGGCTGCCATGGACCGCACCCCTGCCCCCATTTCCCTGGCCGCCGCGCGCGGCCTTCCCTGGAAGCCCGGCCGCTCGGCTGAAGCCTTCATCGACGGCGACCTCGAGATCAGGTTCACGCCGCGGCCGACCAATGGGCCGCAGAAGCCGCACCAGCGCGACGAGGTCTATATCGTCGCCGCCGGCTCCGGCTTCTATCGCGTCGACGGCGAGCGGACGGCGGTCGGACCGGGCGACATGTGCTTTGCCGCAGCCCACGCCGAGCACGGCTTCGAGGAGTTCACCGACGATTTCTCCATCTGGATCATCTTCTACGGTCCGCAGAAATGAGCTAGAAAGGTGGCGACGCGGGTGTAGCTCAGGGGTAGAGCGTCGGCTTCCCAAGCCGTAGGTCGTGGGTTCAAATCCCATCGCCCGCTCCAATTTCTGCCGGCAGGAAGCAGACATGGATTCGGTGGCCTCGGCACCGGTCGCAAACGGCGACTTCGCGGCCGATGCCGCGCACTTCTCTGCCTGGTGGCTCGACGCCAAGGATCGGCTCGCCCGGCTGGATCCTAAACCCAAGCGCGATCCCGCCGCCTTCGACAGGGCCGAGGCGATCAAGCAGGCTGCACGGGAGGCGCGCTTCACCTTCCTGCGCCGCCATGCCCGCACGCTCTACGACCGGCTGACCGCCAATCGATCGAAGTTCGTGCGCATCGAGCGGCTGGCCTATGACGCGGCCGAGATGCTGCCGGGCCTCGTCCCCGGTCGCGCCGAGGTCGCGGCCGAGGCCGAGCTTCGGCAAGCCGACAAGGACGGCTGCGAGATCGATCAGGGCATCCTGTTCAACCAGTTCCTGGCCGATCCCGAGTGCGGCCTGCATCTCTGCCACGCCATGCTGCTGCCGCGCGAGGAATCGACCGAGGCACTGGCCAAGTTCCTGCGCGACGGCCGTCTCGATCTCGGCTTCGCCAGGGTCGAACGCCAGGGCAAGGCGGCGGTTCTGCTGCTGGCCAACAAGCGTTTCCTGAACTCCGAGGACAACTCTACCCAACCCGCCACCGAGATCGCGGCCGATGTCTGCATCCTCGATCCCGAGAGCGAGGTCGCGGTGCTGCGCGGCGAGGTCGTGCCCGAAGGCAAGTACGCCGGCCGGCGCATCTTCAATGCCGGCATCAACCTCACGCATCTCTACTACGGCAAGATCCCGTTCCTGTGGTTCCTGGTCCGCGACCTGGGCTTCGTGAACAAGATGATGCGCGGGCTGGCCCGGCCCGAGGTGCCGCCCGACGAGGTGGCGGGCGATTCGATCGAGAAGCTCTGGATCTCGGCGGTGGAAACCTTCGCCATCGGCGGCGGCTGCCAGATCCTGCTGGCGAGCGACTTCAACATTGCCGGCCGCGACGCCTACATGACCCTGCCGGCGCGCAAGGAAGGCATCATCCCGGCGATGGCCAACCTGCGCATGGGGCGCTTCATCGGCGACCGCATCACGCGCCAGGCGATCATGTACGAGCGCCGCATCGACTGCGATTCCGACGTCGGCCGCATGATCTGCGACGAGGTCATCGACCCTGCCGAGATGGACGCCACCATCGCCCGTGTGATCGACCGCCTGACCGGCTCGGGCGCCGTCGGCGCCATCGGCAACCGCCGCGCGCTGCGTCTGTCGGCCGAGCCGCTGGACACCTTCCGTCGCTACGCCGCGCTCTATTCCCGCGAGCAGGCGCTTTGCCATTTCAGCCCGGCGCTGATCTCCAACCTCGAGCTCTTCTGGAACGCGCAGAACCGCCGGGCTTAGCAGTGCTCTGCTTGCAGTGTTTCCGACGCTCATCCGTTCGCGGGCCTTCGCAGCGGTGGCTGGCGAGTGCCACTATGGCGCATTCCAGAACCACAGTCAATAACTGAGGTGATTTCAATTACTATCGTATTGAACGATTATTACATTCTTTCGCACCGTACGCCTCCCGAGAACGGCGAATGCATGCAGTGCCAGCAGGACGCATCGTTCGAATATCGAATGCACTCGCACTGACGAGCTTACAACTCGCTGAGCAGCTTCTCTTCATTGCGCATCGCCCATCGCGGTCCGACACTTTCCGTTGCCCTCGATCTCGAAGCAAGGCACAAGGCGGCGGCCGCCTCCAACCGTCGAGACTGTCGCAAGATGCGTAAGCGTAAATGGCACAAGGCCCTTCTTTATCTCGGGCCCTCCAGGATCCATGGCATTGGCTGCTTTGCGGATACCAGGATCGAGAAGGGCTCGTTCGTTCGCGTCTGGTCGCCCGAGGACAGCCGATGGGTGCCGCTCGAGAAGGCGCATGCCTCGCCGCACAAGAAGCTGTTCCAACGCTTCGGCATCCGGACCACCGGCGGCTATTGGGCGCCGATCGACTTCCTGCGCATTTCGGTCGGCTGGTACATGAACCATTCCGAGACCCCCAACCTGCAGTCCGACGACGGCGACGTGACCTATTACGCGGTCACGGACATCGAGCCCGGCGAAGAGGTGACGATCGACTACCGGCGCATGGACGACGTGCACGACAATCTCTCGCGCGACGAGGTGCTGCCCGGCCGGCAGCGGGCGCGCACGCCGAAGCCCGCGGTCAAGCGCCGGCCATCAGGTCGGCCAGCGTCGGGTCGGCCACAAGCTCGGCAGCCGAGCCGCGCCGCACGACCTGGCCGCGACTGAGTACGACGCCACGCCCGGCGATGCCGAGCGCTAGCGCCGCACGCTGCTCGGCCAGCACGATGGCCATGCCGTCGGCGGTCATGGCGCCGAGCCGCCGCAACAGATCGGCCACGACCACCGGGGCCAGGCCGAGCGTCGGCTCATCGAGCAGCAGCAGGCGCGGCCGGTCCATCAGGGCGCGCGCCAGGGCAAGCATCTGCTGCTGCCCGCCCGACAGCAGCCAGGCCCGCGCGTCGGGGCGTTCGCCGAGCATGGGGAAGAGCGCCAGCATCTCGTCGACGCGCTGGCGCCGCTGCGGCGGCGGCAGCGACGATGACGCCTCGAGATTCTCCCGCACCGTGAGGCCGGCAAAGACGCGCCGTCCCTCCGGCACGTAGCCGATCCCTGCTCGGACACGCCGCTCGACGGCGAGCGCACTCACATCGCTGCCGAACAGCACGACGCGGCCCGGACGGAAGCCGAGCACGGTTTCCAGAAGCGAGGTCTTGCCGGCGCCGTTGCCGCCCAGCAAGGCCACGATCTCGCCGGCCTCGACCGATACCTCGCCGATCTCGAGCACGCTCATGCCGCGACACCGTCGAGGCCGAGGAAGCTCGCGCGCACCCGCGGATCGGCGCGCACCTCGGCGGGCTTGCCGCTGGCGATGACCCGGCCACGGTCGAGACAGACCAGGCGATCGCAGGTGCGCGACAGAAGCTCGATGTCGTGATCGACGATCAGCACGCCGCGTCCGGACTCGCGCAGCTTGGCAAGGAATGCCTCCAGCGCCCGGCGCTCTCCATCGCCGATGCCGGCCGCCGGCTCGTCGAGCAGCAGAAAGGCCGCCCCCGTCGCCACCGCGCGCGCGAGATCGGCCGCCTTGGTGTCGCCTGCGAGCACCAGTGCCTGGAAGCTGCGGCCGATACCGGCGCGGGCCACGGCGTGCGCCGGCAGATGCTCGATGCGCTTGTCGTCGAGCGAGATGGCGCCCTCGTCGGCGCGCTCGAACCCGTTGATGACGTTGAGCAGCGTGGTCTTGCCCGAACCGTTCGGCCCGATCAGCCCGACGATCTCGCCGCGATCGACCAGCAGCGACACGTCGGCCAGCGCCTGAACCCCGCCGAAGCGCTTTGACACGCCGTCGATCGTGAGCCGTTGCGCGCCGAACACGGGATCCGCCGATGCCGGCATGCCGGGCGGCACGCGAGGGGCACGCCGCGCGCCGCGCAAGCGGTCGATCAGGCCGGCCAGACCTTCGGGCGCCCACAGCACGACCGCAAGCGTGGCGACGGCGTAGGCCAGCAACCACGCGCCCTGAAGGTCGCGCAGCAGCTCGGGCAGGCCGACCGCGAGGGCAGCGCCGATGACAGCGCCCATCGGATGGCGCGCGCCGCCCAGCACCACCAGGGTCAGGCACATCACCATGATCGAAAAGCCGGTAGCTTCTGGCGAGACGACGCCGCTCAGCGCCGCCGAGCAGGCGCCGGCCAGACCGGCCAGCGCGCCGCCCGCGACGAACGCCACGAAGCGCCACGTCGCGCCGTCGATGCCGAGCGCCGCCGCAAGCAGCGGCGCTTGGCGTAAGATCTGCGCCTTCTTGCCCAGCGTGCCTGCGAACAGCCAGGCGTAGATCAGCACGCCGGCAATCAGGCAGGTCCACACGACAGCCAGCAGCACGGTTCCGCGCGGCAACGCCGTCGCGTAGCCGGCGAGACCATTGGCGCCGCCCGTCAGGCTCTCGGCATGCACTGCCAGAAGGTTGACCAGCGAAGCGAGCGCCAGTGTAGCCAGTGCGAAGTAATGCGACTGCAGTCGCAGCAACGGGCCCGCCACCAGCGCCGCCGGAATCGCCGCGGCGAGGATCGCCGCCAACAGTGCGAACGGCCCGATGATGGGCGCCGTCAGCGCCGCCGCATAGGCGCCCAGCCCGAACAGGGCGCCTTGCGCCAGGTTGAGCGCGCCGAGCTGGCCGAACACGAGCTGATAGCCCAGCCCCATCAGCCCGTAGATGCCTGCGAGGATCACCATGCGCTGGCCGAACGGCGGCAGGACGGCGAGCGCCACCACGGGCGGCAGCACCAGGACGACCAGCCAGAACGGTGACAGGCGCATCTTCAGGCGCATCGCCGGGCGCATCGTCACGCGCGCCGGCCGACGGGTTCGCCGAACAGGCCCTGGGGCCGCAGCGCCAGCACCGCCAGTACGCATATATAGAGAGCGGCCGACGCCCAGGCATCGCCGAAGCGGGCAGCGGCGAAGGTCTCGAAGAGGCCGATGCCGAGGGCGCCCAGAAGCGCGCCCGGCACGCTACCCCAGCCGCCCAGGGCCACGGCTATATAGGCTTTCAGCATATGGCCGGCGCCTTGTGTGGGCGCGACCAGGAACTGGTGCCCCAGCAGGAATCCGGCGATGCCCGCCAGCGCGCCGGAAAGCGCCAGCGACAGGACGACGTAACGGCCGACGGGAATGCCGACAGCACGCGCCATGTAGCGATCGGCAGCGACGGCGCGCATGCGCCGCCCGGTCTGGGTGAGCTCGAGCAGGAACCACACGGCGGCGACCAGCACGGCGCCCAGCACGACGATGGCGAGCGGCTGGCGGCCGAGCGCGAACCCCGCGATGGTGAACGACCCGCTGCCGATCAGCGGCGGCGCGGTGCGCGGCGCGCCGGCCATGGCGATGGTGAGCGATTGCTCGATGATGGCGGCAAGCGCGATGGTGGCGACGAAGGTCGCCTCCGGTGGTCGCGTTGCCAGGGGCAGGATGGCGATGCGCGCCGCGACGATGCCGACGACACCGATCGCCAGCGCCACCAGCGGCAACAGCAGCACGCTCGGCAGGCCGAGCCATGCACCGACGAACACGGCCACGGCGCCGCCCAGCACGACGAGGTCGCCATGCGCGAAGTTCACCGCGCCCGCGGCGTTCAGCGCCAGCACGAAGCCCAGCGCCACCAGCGCGTAGGCCATGCCCAGCGCCAGCGCATTGAGCAGGAGTTGTACGGTGATCAGTGCCAGAGCGTCGGGATTCGAGACGTCAATGTTCGCGAGGGGCGTGCTTGCCGAGGATGCGCTGCAAGGTGCGCCGATGCATGTTGAGGCGGCGCGCCGTCTCCGAGACGTTGCGATCGCACTGCTCGAACACGCGCTGGATATGCTCCCAACGCACGCGGTCGGCCGACATCGGGTTGCTGGGCGGCGGCGGCAGCTTGCGGCCGTGCGCGGTCAGTGCCTGCTCGATGGCGTCGGCATCGGCCGGCTTGGCGAGGTAATCCACGGCACCTTCCTTCACCGCGGCAACGGCGGTGGCGATGTTGCCGTAACCGGTGAGCACGACGATGCGGATGTCGGGCCGTGCCTGGCGCAGCGGTCCGACCAGCTCCAGGCCATTGCCGTCGCCCAGACGCAGGTCGAGCACGGCGAAAGCGGGCGGCCGGGCGGTCTGCGCCAACGCCTCGGCGACCGAGCCGACGGCGGTGACGATGAATCCGCGTTGCTCGAGCGCGCGCGCGATCCGGTTGCGGAACGCGGCATCGTCATCGGCGATCAGCAGCGTACGATCCTTGTTGGCCGTCGCGCCGGCTATGGCGGGCGACACGGGGCGGTTGGCGCCTGTGTCCTGGCTCATGGCTGCTCCTTCGACATGAGGCGCTATGTAGCCTTGAAGACGGGGTTTGGCCAGCGCACGGAAACCAGCGCACCGCCGGTCGTTCCGCCGCGGTTACCGAAAGTCACGGTAGCTCCGGTTCGTTCCAATAGCGTCTTGGCAATGAAAACCCCCAATCCCATATGGCCTTCCTCTCCTTGACGCGTCGAGATGAAGGGCGTGCCGAGCTCATCGAGCAGCGCCTCGGAGAAGCCAGGCCCGTCGTCGGAGACCTCGACCTCCGACCAGGTCGCCGTCCAACGCGTCCTGATCTCGACTTCCCGGCGGGCGAACGACACGGCGTTCTGCACGATGTTGCCGATACCCTGAGTGATTTCGGGACTGCGTACCTGAATCGGCGCCGTGGTCGGCACGCCCTCGCCGACCGGCCCCGCCTTGAACCTGATGGCGATGCCCTCGCGCTGGGAATGCTGCGCCGCCGCCTCGATCAGCGCCGGCAAGGGCACCAGCGTGTAGGCTTCGGACACGTCGCCCACCGGATCGACCGACAGTCGCGCCAGGATGGCGCGACAGCGGTCGGACTCGGACGCCAGCAACTCGACGTCCTCGCGCAGCGGATCGTCGGCCTCGACCTCGCGCAGCATCTCCTTGGCGACGACGACAATGGTCGAGAGCGGCGTGCCGAGCTCGTGCGCCGCCGCCGCCGCCAGTGCGCCCAGTGCCGACATACGCTGCTCGCGCTCCAGCGCGGCCTGCGCGGCGGCAAGCGCGGCGCCCATCTGCCGCTGCTCCTCGGCGAGTCGCCAGCCGTAGAGCGTGACCAGCAGCGTCGTGAGCGTGAGACCCGCCCATACACCGGCCTGATAGATCTCCGGCAGCTCCGGCGGCGGGCCGCGCCACGGCAACGGCTGATGGAACAGAGCGAGCAGGCCGATGCTGATGATGGTGACCAGCGACAGCGCCACGTTGCTCGCCAGCGACAGGATGGTGGCGCCGATCGCCACCGGTGCCAGCAGCAGCAGCGAGAACGGATTTATCAGGCCGCCGGTGAGGTAGAGCAGCACGGCGAGCTGCAGAATGTCGAAGGCGAGGAAGATGGTGGCCTCGCGGTCGTCGATGCGCGCCGAGGCCGGCCGGCCGAGACTGACCGTGAGATTGAGCAGCGCCGAGAGCGCAATCGCGCCGCCCACCGCCAGCACGGGCAGCGTGAAATCGAGGCCCCACTGGACGACGGCGGCGGTGAAGAGCTGACCGGCGACGGCAGCCCAGCGGATCAGCACCAGCGTACGAAGACGTACACTGCCGCGCGGCGGCAGCCCTGTGGCAGCGGCGCCCGGGACGAGCGGCCGAGGGACGGACGTCGAGGCGGTCTCGGCACGCCCCGCCATGCCGCTACTCCTCGAGCATGAGGTGCTTGCGATGCACCGTGGTGAACAGCGGGATCTTGCGCTGCCGCTTGCGGTTGGGCGGCTCCTTCACCAGCCGGCCGATCTCGCCGAGGATGAGCCCGGTGATGGTCGGCAACGGCAGCTCGCGCGCTTCATCGAGCTTCACCCAGCGGATGTCGCCGAGCTCGCTGGAATGGCGGATGTCGCCGGTCGCATCCTCGGCGCGCGCCATGAAGAAGCGCGCGTTGAAGCGGCGCGGCCGGCCGGGCGGCGTGACCGCGCGGGCGATCAGATCGAGGCAATCGAGGGCGGGGCCCATGCCTTCATCGAGAAAGCCCTGCCAATGCTCGCCGAAATCCTCCTTGGGCGCACCGCCCTTGAGCGGCTTGGCCAGCATCAGGCCGGTTTCCTCGAACGTCTCGCGCACCGCGGCGACGGCAAGGGCGCGTGCGCGCTGCGCAGTCGCGGCCTTGCGCAGGCGTTCGTCGACGAAGCGGTCGAGCGGCGTCGCCACCGGCACGCGCGCATCGGCCGGATCGACGCGGCCACCGGGGAAGACGTAGCGGTTGGGCATGAAGGCATGCTTGGCGTCGCGGCAACCCAGCAGCACCTCGGGGACCTTGCCGCGCTGGCGCACCAGGATCAGCGTCGCCGCATCGCGCGGCCGCAGGTAGGGATATTTCTGCTCGAACTTCTCGACCGGCCGCTCGCTTCCCGGCTTCAGGACGGGCGCGGAAGGCGAATGGTCGTAGCCTTTGTCGGTGCCGCGCACCACTGCGCCGGCGGGAATGGCTCTCTTGCTCATGCAGCCGAAAATAGACTCTGGGGGCGCGCCACTCCAGTGGCGCGAGCCCAGCAATGACGACGTCAGCCGGCGCTGGCGGCCGAGAAGGTCTCGAACGCGTCCTCCACCAGGCTGACGTGATGCAGCATCGCAGCGTGCGCACCGGCGGCGTCGCCCGACAGGATCGCCCGCACGACGGCATCGTGCTCCTGGTTGGAGCGCAGCAGACGGCCTTCCACCCGGAACTGGGCGCGGCGGAACGGCGCCACACGGCGGCGCAGACCGCGGGCGAATTCTGCGATCGGCTCGTTGTGCGCGCCGGCATAGATCGACATGTGGAATGCCACGTTGGCATCGGAATAGGCGTCGGGATTGCCGGCCTTGGCGAGCGCCAGCATGGCTTCGTGGCGCGCCTGCAGCCGCCGTCGTTCGACTGGCGTCATGCTCATGGCGGCGAGCCGCGCGCAGGTCGCCTCCATCTCAGCCATGGCAACGAACAGCTTCTCGACCTGCTCGGGCGTGGTCCGGGAGACGACCGCTCCCTTGCGCGGACGCATGTCGATCAGGCCGCTGGTCGTGAGCTGGCGGAGCGCCTCGCGCACCGGCGTGCGCGACACGCCGTGCTGCTGCGCCAGGCCCACTTCATCGAGCCGGATCCCGGGCGGCAGCGTGCCGTCGAGGATGCCATCGGCGATCGCGCTGGCGAGCTTTTCCGCCAAGGTCGGATTGTCGGTCTGCATGACCCTCTTGCATACAAGATCGATGCCAAAGCCAATAATTGTTCTTTTAGTGGTCAAAGAGAATGCAATCCGCTGAAATTGCATACACTTGAGCCAATGCCCGATCATCGCCAAGGCGCCCTGCCAGAGGCGACAACCTGCACAAAATCTCGACAAATCAAGGCTTCGAAGGCCCCGGAAAAGAGGTGGCATACCGCTTGCTGCCGCGATTGAGCCGCCTGGGGGCCGGCACATTCGCGGAGGCAAACACCATGATCGACAAGTTCACCATCGGCCGTCGCGGCCTGCTCGGCGGCGCCGCCGGGACAGCCGCCCTTGCTCTCGGTGGCGGCGCACGGGCGCAGAAGCCGCTGGTCCTGGGCTTCATCTATGTCGGACCGCGCGACGACTACGGCTACAACCAGGCGCACGCGGAGGCCGCTGCCGTCCTGAAGAAGATGACCGGCATCAAGGTCGTCGAGGAAGAGAAGGTGCCAGAGACCGTCGCCGTCGAGAAATCGATGGAGAGCATGATCAACATGGACGGCGCCACGCTGCTCTTTCCGACCTCGTTCGGCTACTTCGACCCGCACATGCTGAAGATGGCGGCCAAGTACCCCAAGATTCAGTTCCGCCACTGCGGCGGCCTGTGGACCCAGGGCAAGCATCCGCTGAACACGGGCAGCTACTTCGGCTACATCGACGAGGCGCAATACCTTGCCGGCATCGTCGCCGGCGCCACCAGCAAGAGCAGCAAGCTGGGCTTCGTCGCCGCCAAGCCGATCCCGCAGGTCCTGCGAAACATCAACGCCTTCACGCTGGGTGCGCAGTCGGTCAACCCAAAGGTCACCACGCAGGTCATCTTCACCGGCGACTGGGCGCTGCCCGTCAAGGAGGCCGAGGCGACCAACTCCATGATCGCCCAGGGCGTCGATGTCGTGACCTGCCACGTCGATTCGCCCAAGGTGGTCGTCGAGACCGCCGAGCGTGCGGGCATCTTCAGCTCCGGCTATCACTGCAACCAGGCCAAGCTCGCCCCCAAGGGCTACCTGACCGGCGCGGAATGGAACTGGGAGCGCGTCTACGTCGACATGGTCAACGCCATGAAGGCGGGCCAGGCGCCCGGCAACTTCGTGCGCGGCGGCCTCAAGGAAGGCTTCGTCCGCACCTCGGCCTACGGCCCCGCGGCAGCGCCTGCCGGCAAGGAGAAGGCCGATGCGGCGAAGACGGCGATCCTGAACGGCAGCCTCGCGATCTTCAAAGGGCCGCTGAAGGACAACAAGGGCAACACCGTCATCCCGGCAGGCACGTCCTACGTCGCGACCGAGCCCAAGCTCGAGAGCATGAACTACCTCGTCGAAGGCGTGATCGGCGCGACGTCGTAAATGGGCCAAGTCCTCGAGCGAATCGCCGTGCCGGCGCTGGCCCTGCTGGCGTCGGCGATCGCGTTCGGCCTCCTGCTGGCCGTGTACGCCGGCGTCGACCCGCTGGAGGCCTTCGAGTTGATGTATCAGGGCGCCTTCGGCACCTGGTTCTCGTGGCAGAACACGCTGACGCGCGCCGCGCCGCTGATCCTGACCGCGCTCTGCACCGCCCTGCCGGCGCGCCTCGGCCTGGTGGTGATCGGCAACGAAGGCGCGCTGGTCGTTGGCGGCGTCGCCGCCGCCGCAGCCGGCATTGCTGCGTCGAGCGCGCCGGCGCTGGTCGCGCAACTCGCCATGGCGATCGCCGCGATGGCGATGGGCGGCCTCTGGATCGCGCTCGCAGGCTGGCTGCGCCAGTGGCGCGGCGTCAACGAGACGATATCGAGCCTGCTCCTGACCTACATCGCCATCGCCCTGATGAACCATTTCGTCGAGGGCCCGCTGCGCGATCCCTCCAGCCTCAACAAGCCGTCGACCTGGCCGGTCGGCGACGCCAACATGATCGGGCCGATTCCGGGCACCGACGTGCACTGGGGCCTGGTGTTCGGCATCGTCGCCTGCCTGCTCATCTGGGCGTTCCAGCGCTTCACGACCTGGGGCTTCGCCATGCAGGTGATCGGCGGCAACCCGAAGACCGCGCGCATGATGGGCCTCGATGTCGGCCACTATGTGCTGCTGGCCTGCTTCGCCGGCGGCGCGGCGGCGGGCCTCGCCGGCATGGTCGAGGTGGCGGCGGTGCACGGCCGCGCCAACGCCTCGCTCGCCGTCGGCTACGGCTTCACCGGCATCCTGGTGTCGTTCCTGGCGCGCCACAATCCGCTGGCGATCGTGCCCGTGGCGATCCTGCTCGGCGGCATCGGCGCCTCGGGCGGCCTGCTGCAGCGCCGTCTCGACCTGCCCGATGCGGCGGTCGTCGTGCTGCAGGGCATCCTGTTCGTCGCCATCCTGGCCAGCGAGACCCTCTACGGCCGGCAATGGTCGCGACTGTGGAAGTGGCGCGAGGCCGGCTGATGGACGGGGCAAGTCTCGGCGTATGGGGCGTACCGCTGGCCATGCTGGCCGGCGCCATCCGGGTCAGCACGCCGTTCATCTTCGTGTCGATCGGCGAATGCCTGACGGAGCGATCCGGCCGCATCAATCTCGGCCTCGAAGGCACGCTGGTGATGGGCGCCATGAGCGCCTACGGCGTGGCGCTGGCCAGCGATTCGCCCTGGCTCGGCGTGCTGGTCGCCGCCGTCGTCGGCCTGCTGATGGGCGCGCTGCACGCCGGCATCTGCCAGTTGCCGCGCGTCAACGACATCGCCACCGGCATCGGCCTGATGCTGTTCGGCACCGGGCTCGCCTTCTTCCTCGGCAAGCCCTTCATCCAGCCCAAGGCGCCCAACCTCGGCGCCCTCGACCTCGGCTGGTGGAGCGACATCCCGCAGGTCAGGCAGGCGCTGCAGGTCAACCCCCTGTTCGTCGTCGGCATCGCGCTCGCCGTCCTGCTCGCCTGGGCGCTGAAGAATACGCGCTGGGGCCTGATCGTGCGGCTGGCCGGCGAAAGCGTCGATGCAGCACTGGCGATCGGCGTGCCCGTCGGGCGCGTCCGGCTGATCGCGACCTCGATCGGCGGCGCCTCGGCCGGCATCGGCGGCGCCTTCCTGTCGCTCTACTATCCCGGTAGCTGGAACGAAGGCCTGTCGAGCGGACAGGGCCTGATGGCCGTGGCGCTGGTGATCTTCGCGCGCTGGGATCCGTTGCGCTGCCTGTGGGCATCGCTGCTGTTCGGCGCCGCCGGGGCGATCAGCCCGGCACTGCAGTCGATCGGCGTCACGCAGGGCTACTACCTGTTCAGCGCCGCGCCCTACGTGCTGACGCTTGCGCTGATGATCGCCTCCTGCTCGCCCGAGCGCAGCCTGCGCGGCGCGCCGGGAGAGCTGGGCGCGGTGAGATAGGAGAGGGACCATGAGCAGGAAATACGTGAAGTCGCGCCCCTATCCCTGGCCGTGGAACGGCGACCTGCGAGCGGACAATACGGTCCTGATCGTGATCGACATGCAGACGGATTTCTGCGGCGTCGGCGGTTACGTCGACAAGATGGGCTACGACCTGTCGTTGACCCGGGCCCCCATCGAGCCGATCAGGACGCTGCTCGCCGCCGCACGCAAGGCGGGCTGGCACGTCATTCACACGCGCGAGGGCCACCGTCCCGACCTCTCCGACCTGCCGCCCAACAAGCGCTGGCGCTCGCGGCAGATCGGCGCCGGCATCGGCGATCCCGGCCCGTGCGGCCGCATCCTGGTGCGCGGCGAGCCGGGCTGGGAGATCATTCCCGAACTCGCCCCCGTCGCGGGCGAGCCCGTCATCGACAAGCCGGGCAAGGGCTCGTTCTGCGCCACCGACCTCGAGCTGATGCTGCGCACGCGCGGCATCGACAACATCGTGCTGACCGGCATCACCACCGACGTCTGCGTGCACACCACCATGCGCGAGGCCAACGACCGCGGCTTCGAATGCCTGATTCTCGAGGACTGCACCGGCGCCACGGACAAGGGCAACCATCTGGCGGCGCTCAAGATGGTCGAGATGCAGGGCGGCGTGTTCGGCGCCGTCGCGACCTCGACGGCGGTGATCGAGGCGATGGCGTGAGGGGTGCACCGTCGCTCGAGCTGATCGGCTTCTCCAAGCGCTTCGGCGGCCTGGCGGCGCTCGACGACGTGTCGGTCAAGGTCGATGCCGGTTCCTTCCATGCATTGCTGGGAGAGAACGGCGCGGGCAAGAGCACGCTCGTCAAATGCGCCATGGGCTACTACGCCGCCGACGAGGGCCAGGTGCTGCTCGACGGCCGCGAGGTCACGATCGGCCATCCGAAGCAGGCGCACGAGCTGGGACTCGGCATGGTCTATCAGCACTTCACCCTGGTGCCGAACATGACGGTGCTGGAGAACTTCGTGCTGAGCCGCGAGCATCTGCCGGCCGTGATCGACTGGGCGGCCGAGCGGCGCGCCCTCGACGCATTCTTCGCGACGACGCCGTTTCGCGTGCCCTGTGACATGCCGGTAGCCGACCTCGCCGCAGGACAGAAACAGAAGGGCGAGATCCTGCGCCAGCTCTACCTCGAGCGGAACGTGCTGATCCTCGACGAGCCGACCTCGGTGCTGACGCCCGACGAGGCCGACGAGGTGCTGTCGACCCTGAAGAAGCTCACCGAGGAGAAGAGGCTCACCATCATCACCATCACGCACAAGTTCCGTGAGGTGAACGCCTTCTGCGACACCGTCACTGTCCTGCGCCGCGGCAAGCTGGTCGGCACGCGGCCGATCGCCGAGCTCGACAACGACACCATGGCCGAGATGATGGTCGGTCGGCGCGAGACGCGCGCCATCGTCGAGCGCGCGGCGCGCGCGCCGGGCAAGGCGGTGCTGCGGATCGAAGGCCTGTCGGTTGCCGACAATATCGGCCAGCCCGCGGTAGACGGCCTGGTGCTGGATATCCGCGCCGGCGAGATCGTCGGCGTGGCGGGCGTCTCGGGCAACGGCCAGCGCGAGCTGGTCGAGACCCTGGCCGGCCAGCGCCACGCCGCGGGCGGCCGCATCCTGGTGCACGGCGAGCCTTACGCCGCAACTCGGCCCGAGATGATCCGCCATCGCATCGCCTGCCTGCCCGAGGAACCGCTGCGCAACGCCTGCGTCGCCGACATGTCGGTCGCCGAGAACATGGCGTTGCGCTCGTTCGACCAGCCGCCGGCCTCGCCCGACGGCATCCGACTGAAGCGCAGCCCGATGCGCGAGATGGCGCGGCGGCTGATCGAGGCATACCGCGTCAAGACGCCAGGACCCGACGCCGCCATCAAGGGCCTGTCGGGCGGCAACGTGCAGCGCGCCGTGCTGGCGCGCGAGCTGTCGAGCGAGGGCGACCTGCTGATCGTCGCCAATCCCTGCTTCGGGCTCGACTTCGCCGCGGTCGCCGAGATCCGCGCCCGCATCGTGCAGGCGCGCAACCGCGGCGCCGCCGTCCTGCTGGTCAGCGAAGACCTCGACGAGATCCTGCAGCTCTCGGACCGCATCGTCGTGATGTTCGACGGACGGCTGACCCTCGAGACCGATTCACGCCACGCCGACGTCGGCGCCATCGGCCGGGCGATGGCTGGCCGCGATGAGAGGACTGCCGCGGCGTAGAGCATCGCTTATGCTCCTCTCCCCCAAGGGCCCAAGGGTGAGAGGAACCATGAGTCAGAACGACCACTCCACCGGCGTATCGGGGCGGAAGACCACGACGCTCTTGTCGGCTCCCGGAACGTCGATGCGGTCGGGCGCATCGAGCGTGCCGGCGCGCAGCGTGATGCGCTCCTCGTTGGGCAACAGCCCATAGAAGCGCGGGCCGTTCAGCGACGCGAAGGCCTCCAGGCGGTCCAGCGCATTCTCCTCGGCGAAGACCTGCGCGTAGACCTGCATCGCCACCGGCGCGTTGAAGATGCCGGCGCAGCCGCAGGCGCACTCCTTGGTGTCGACGGTGTGCGGCGCGGTGTCGGTGCCGAGGAAGAACTGTGCGCTCCCCGAGGTCGCCGCGCGCCGCAGCGCCAGGCGATGCTCCTCGCTCTTGGCGATCGGCAGGCAGTAGAGATGCGGACGGATGCCGCCCTTGAAGATGGCGTTGCGATTGTAGCTGAGATGATGCGGCGTGATCGTCCCGCCCATGCGCCGACCGTTCGCCTCGACGAAGGCCACGCCTTCCTTGGTCGTGATGTGCTCCAGCACGACCTTCAGCCCCTGATGCCGCCCGAGCAACGGCGCCAGCACCTTGTCCAGGAACACGGCCTCGCGGTCGAAGATGTCGACGTCGGCGTCGGTCACCTCGCCATGGACCAGCAACGGCATGCCCGCCTTCTCCATCGCTTCCAGGCCGCGCGCGATCCTGTCCATCGAGGTGACGCCGTGCGCCGAATTCGTCGTGGCATGGGCCGGATAGAGCTTGGCCGCCACCCACACGCCCTGCTGCTTGCCGCTGGCCAGCTCGACCGGATCGGCATCGTCGGTCAGGTAGCAGGTCATCAGCGGCTCGAACGTGAGCCCGGCCGGAACCGCTCTGCGGATTCTGTCGCGATAGGCCGACGCTTCCGCGATCCGGGTCACCGGCGGCACCAGGTTGGGCATGATGACGGCGCGGGCGAACTGGAGCGCCGTATGGGGCGCGCAGGCCTGCAACATCGGGCCGTCGCGCAGGTGGACGTGCCAGTCGTCGGGTCGGCGGATGGTGATCGAACCGGGCAAGGTCATGATGCGTTTTCTACGCTTGCCCCCGGGCAGGCTCCAATGTTGATTGCGGGCATGAATGAACTGAAAGAGGCGATCGCGTTCGCCAAGGCTGCCGAGTCCAAGTGGCCGGCAAGCATGAAGATGCCGGACGGCCAATTCGTGATGACCTTCGATTCGGGCGAAAAGCCCCCCGACAACGAGGTGCTGGGACCGGTGACGCCGCGTGGCGGCCATTCGGGCATCGTCTATCACGGCGGGAAAATTCTCGCCGAATGGGGCGACGTGGGGCGCCCCGACATGACCTTCAGCGTCGCCAAGAGCTTCCTCTCCCTGCTGGCGGGCCTCGCCGTCGGCGACGGGCTGATCAAGGACCTCGACGACAGGGTGGGTCCGTCGGCGCTCGATGACGGTTTCGCCGGCGAGCAGAACAAGGCCATCACCTGGCGGCACCTGCTGACCCAGACCAGCGAATGGCAAGGCACGCTGTTCGACAAGGAGGACCGCATCGACCACCACCGCGTGGTCGGGCTCGCCGTCGCCGAGGCGCCCAAGGGCACGCGGCGCCAACTGAAGGTTCCCGGCACGTTCTACGAATACAACGACGTGCGCGTGAACCGGCTGTCGCTGTCGCTGCTGCAGCTCTTCAAGGAGCCGCTGCCCTCGGTGCTGAAGCGGCGCCTCATGGATCCGATCGGCGCCTCGCAGGACTGGCGATGGGACGGCTATCGCAACTCGACCGTCACCATAGACGGCAAGCCGATGGTGTCGGTGCCTGGCGGCGGCCACTGGGGCGGCGGCATCGTGATCTCGGCGCGCGACCTCGCGCTGATGGGCCTGCTCGTGGCACGGGGCGGCGCCTGGGACGGCAAGCAGCTGCTGCCTGCGGGTTGGACCGACGAGCTGGTGAAACCCTGCCCGGTGGCGCCGTTCTACGGGCTGATGTGGTGGCTCAACACCGACAAGCGGCAGTTCGCGGCGGCGTCGGAGAAGAGCTACTACGCGCTGGGCTGGGGCAGCCACATCGTCTGGATCGATCCCGACAACGACCTGGTGACGGTGCTGCGCTGGATCGACCGCAAGCAGGCGCCGGGCTTCGTCGAGCGCCTGCTGGGGGCGATCAGATGAGCCTCGACTACTCGGCCGTTCCGCGCATGCCGGACGGCCGCACCGCCGCCGAGCACATCGCCGCCGTCGAGGCCACGTCACGCGCCGTGCGCGTGCCGATGGGGAATGGCGGCAAGATGATGTGGCACGTCTGGGGCGAGGATTCGGGCAAGCCGATCCTGCTCCTGTTCCATGGCGGCTCGGGCTCGTGGATCCACTGGATCCGCAATGTGCAGCCCCTGTCCCAGCACTTCACGATCTACGCCGCCGACATGCCGGGCCTGGGCGACAGCGATCCACCGGACGACGTGCGCGACGTCTGGTCGGTGACGCACTGCGTCGAGGCGGCGATGAAGGAGCTGCTGCCGGCGGGCAAGGACTTCGCCATCACCGGCTTCTCTTTCGGCGGCATGGTGGCGGGGCACATCGCCACGCTGTTCAGTCATCGTATCAGCCGCATCGTGTTCGTGGGCGCGGGCGGACTCAGGGCGACGCGCAAGCCCGGACCGAAGCTGCGCAAGCTTCTGGCCGAGATGCCGGCCGAAACCCTGGCCGCCGAGGCGCGGCGCAATCTCGAGATCCTGATGCTGCACGATCCCGCCAACGTCGACGGCGTCGCCATCCACATGCAGATCATGAACACCACGCGCGCCAAGACGCGCAGCCGAGAGATGGGCCAGGCCTACAAGCTCTCCGAGGTGCTGCCGCGGGTGAAGGTGCCGATGACCGGCATCTGGGGGGAGTTCGATTCGACCACCTACCCGAACATCCAGGAGCGCATCGACCTGTTCCGCGCCCTGCAGCCGGACTTCCAGATGAACGTCATCGAGGGCGCCGGCCACTGGGTTGCCTACGAGGCGGCCGAGGCGTTCAATGCGAAGCTGATCGAAGTTCTCGGG
>JAEZIF010000491.1 GCA_023416135.1 Pseudomonadota bacterium | reverse complement strand
CGAGTACGCTTACGACCGCGACTCGCCGGTCGGCCGCCTCGACAAGGCGTGGGACGAGGCGGTGCGGCGCAAGTGGACGGTGGTCGACATGAAGAACGACTGGAAGGTGATCTACCCGTTCGAGCTCAGGTGATGCTGGTTGAAGCGCGTCGCCGCTCGCGCGACGGCGCTCGTCGATTTCGAGGATCGCCCATGCGCTGATGCACGGCCATTTGTATTCTGTGGCCCCTTGTTCCTTGTTAGGGTCGACTCAAGGCGATGGACACGTTGGGTACTCCGGCGGCCGCGACCGCCGATATGATTGGGATCCCCGGCGGCACCTTCCGCATGGGCTCGGACAGTCATTACCCTGAGGAAGCGCCGACCCATGCCGTGACGGTCGACGGCTTCTGGATCGATGCCACGCCCGTCACCAATGCCCAGTTCCGTCGCTTCGTCGAGGCAACGGGCTACCTCACCTGGGCCGAGATTCCACCCGACCCCAAGGACTATCCCGGCGCCAAGCCGAAGATGCTGAAGGCGGGCGGCCTCGTCTTCACGCCGCCCTCGCGTGCCGTCGACCTGCGCGACTGGAGCCAGTGGTGGCGCTTCACCTTCGGTGCGACCTGGCGGCGGCCCTACGGCAGGGGCAGCCATATCGGCGGGCTCGACGATCACCCGGTGGTGCAGATCGCCTACAGGGACGCCGAGGCCTATGCGAAGTGGGCCGGCAAGGAGATCCCGACCGAAGCCGAGTGGGAGTTCGCCGCGCGCGGCGGGCTCGTCGATGTCGAGTTCGCTTGGGGCACCGAGCTCACGCCCGGCGGCAAGCACATGGCCAACACCTGGCAGGGCGAGTTCCCGCACGAAAACCTCAAGAGCGACGGCTGGGCGCGCACTTCGCCGGTAAGAAGCTATCCGGGCAACGGCTACGGCGCGTTCGACATGATCGGCAACGTCTGGGAATGGACCGCCGACTGGTACTCGGCCAGGCACGAGGCCGATGCGCCGAAAGCTTGCTGCGTGCCGCAGAACCCGCGCGGCGCAGCGCTCGAGGCGAGCTACGATCCCCGGCTGCCCGCCGTCCGCGTCCCGCGCAAGGTGCTGAAAGGCGGCTCGCATCTCTGCGCGCCCAACTATTGCCGGCGCTATCGGCCCGCGGCGCGCCATGCCGAGCCGGTCGATACGTCGACGAGTCATGTGGGCTTCCGCTGCGTCGTGAGGCGAGGAGGGGCGTCATGAATGGCAAAGCGGGATTGGTCGTGGCGGCGCTGGTCCTGGCGTCGCACGCTTCGACCGCGCAGGCCCAGTCCGATCGCTACGACGCGCTGGCCGCCAGCCCGATGGTCGAGAACCGGCCGACGCCGGAGACGACAAGGCTGCTTCGCGAAGAGCTGTTCTTCCAGCGTGCCATGCAGGTCTATCTCTGGGCGCTGCCGCTCATCAACACGATGGGCATGAAGGTCGGCTCCGAAAAGGCGTTCGGCGCGGGCTACGACGTCCTGCCAGTGTGGAAGAAGCGCCTCGATGCCAAGACGCTGATCACGACGCCGAACTCCGACGTCATCTACGCCATGAGCTACGTCGACCTCGCCAAGGACGGCCCGCTGGTATTCGAGGCGCCGCCCGGCCTGCAGGGCATCCTGCTCGACTTCTGGCAGCGGCCGATCCCCGGTCCGCGCATCGGCAATGCGTCGTTCTCCGGCGATGTCGGCTTCTTCGGACCCGACGCCGGCAAGGGCGGCAAGTTCCTGCTGCTGCCGCCCGGCTACAAGGGGACGGTGCCGCAGGGCTACTTCGCCTATCGCTCGGCCACGGACAACGTCTTCATCTTCCTGCGCAGCTTCTATGAGGATCCGAAGAATCTCGCGCCTGCGGTGAAGCTCATGGAGGCCGCGAAGGTCTATCCGCTGAACAACCCGGCAAACGCGAAGAAGATGCAGTTTCCCGACGCTTCGGGCGTGCCGGTGAACATGCTGCCGGCCAGCGACGCCACCGCTTTCGATCAGCTCAAGCTCCTGGTCGACAGCGAGGGCAGCAACCTTGCGGATCCCGACTGGCTCGGCATGCTGGCGGCGATCGGCCTGGCGAAGGGCCAGCCTTTCAGTCCCGACGCGCGACAGCGCGAGCTGCTCGAGCGTGCCGCGAAGACCGGATACAAGACGAGCCGCGTGATCGGCTTCGAGGAAGTCGTCGGCGGCCGTTCCTTCCGCGTCTATCCCGATCGGCGTTGGATCAATCCCATCGCCGACGGCACGCCCGCCAATCCGAACGGCGCGATGGATCAGTCGTGGCGGCGCACAGCGGGACCCTATCTCGATATCGACGCCCGCATCTGGTTCTTCACCGACTATTACTCGATGAGTCCCGGCATGATCTCGCAGACCCCGGGCAAGGGGGCCAAGTACCTGGTCGCTTTCACCGACGGACAAGGCGTGCCGCTGTCGGGCGGAAGCAACTACAGCCTCAGGCTGCCGGCCAACGTGCCCGCCGCCAACTTCTGGTCGGTGGCGCTCTACGAGGCCGAGAACGCCTCGGGCCTCGCCAACGGCCAGCCGTTCCCCTCGCTCGGCTCGCGCGACAAGCCGGCGCGCGAGGCCGACGGCTCCACTGTCCTGTATCTCGGGCCGCAGGCGCCGGCTGGCAAAGAGGCCAACTCGATCGCAACGGTACCGGGCAGAGGCTATTTCGCGATCCTGCGCCTCTATAGCCCGACCGAGCCCGCCATCAGCAAGAGCTGGAAACCAGGCGACATCGAGAAGGTGAACTGATCGAACGAGGAGGAATCATGAGCGACCAGACTGAAAGGCGCGAACGCGCTCCCAACCGTCGCCGCGTGCTGCTCGCCGGCACTGCGCTCGCCACCATCGGTGCTCTTGGCGCCAACACTTCCGTTCAGCAGGCGCAGGCGCAGCAAACACCGGCGCCCGCGCCGGCTCCAGCACCATCGGGCGGCCGCAAACCCAACATCCTGGTGATCTTCGGCGACGATATCGGCATCCCGCAGATCAGCGCCTACACGCAAGGTCTGATGGGCTATCGCACGCCCAACATCGACCGCATCGCCAACGAAGGCGCGATCTTCACCGATTCCTATGGGCAGCAGAGCTGCACGGCAGGCCGTGCCTCGTTCATCCTGGGCGAGGAGCCTTTCCGTACCGGCCTGCTCACCATCGGCATGCCGGGCGATCCGCACGGCATCGCCGACTGGATGCCGACCATCGCCGATGTGCTCAAGACCCAGGGCTACGCCACCGGCCAGTTCGGCAAGAACCACCTCGGCGATCAGGACAAGCACCTGCCGACGGCGCACGGCTTCGACGAGTTCTTCGGCAATCTCTACCATCTCAATGCCGAAGAGGAACCGGAAGGCTACTTCTATCCCAAGGATCCGGAGTTCCGGAAAAAATACGGTCCGCGTGGTGTGCTCAAGACATCGTCGGACGGGAAGATCCAGGACACCGGACCCCTCACCACCAAGCGCATGCCGACGGTCGACGAGGAGTTCCTGGCCGGCGCCAAGGACTTCATCGACCGCCAGGTCAAGGCCGACAAGCCGTTCTTCTGCTGGTTCAACTCGACGCGCATGCACGTCTTCACCCATCTCAAGCCGGAGTCGCTCGGCAAGACGGGCAAGGGCATCCATGCCGACGGCATGGTCGAGCATGACGGCATGGTGGGTGAGCTCCTGAAGCAGCTCGGCGACCTCAAGATCGCCGACAACACGATCGTGCTCTACACGACCGACAATGGCGCCGAGCTCGCGCTGTGGCCCGACGGCGCCATGACCATGTTCCATGGCGAGAAGGGCACGACCTGGGAGGGTGGCTTTCGCATTCCAATGATGGTGCGCTGGCCGGGCGTCATCAAGCCGGGCACCTACTACAATGACATCATCTCGTTGATCGACTGGTTCCCGACGCTGTGCGCTGCGGCAGGCGAGCCCGACATCGTCGGCAAGATGAAGGCGGGCTTCCAGGCCGGCGGCAAGACCTTCAAGGTCCATCTCGACGGCTACAACTTTCTGCCCTACTTCAAGGGCGAGGTGAAGCAGGGACCACGCGATACGATCTACTACTTCGACCAGGGCGGAAACCTGAACGCCATCCGCTGGAACGACTGGAAGGTGAGCTTCGCCGTCTCGTCTGAGGGCAACATTGCCACGGCGCTACGCGAAGTGCCGGCTTGGGCGTTGATCACCAACCTGCGTATGGACCCCTACGAACGCGGCATGAAGGAAGGCGGCAACTCGCTGGACTTCTTCAGTCGGCAGATCTGGCTGCTCGTGCCCATTCAGGGCAAGATCAAAGACTTCTTCTCCGACTTCGAACAATTCCCCTACCAGACCGGCAGTTCGCTGAACGCCGCGGGCATCAACTACAGCCTTCTGCGTCAACAGGAGGCGCTCAAACGACTGAAGGACCTGGAGGGCATGAGACCGCGCTGACGTCCGGCGGCTTGGTGTCGGAAGGGGAGTCAAGCGCGTGAATGCACGCAAGGCATCGACAGCATGGACTCGATGGCACGTCGTCGTCGCTGCAATCGGGTTCGGCCTGCTCTTTGCAAACGTCGCCCGTGCTGAGGCGCCGACCGCTGCCCCGGCGCCTGGCCCTTGGACCTTCACTTTCGCGCCCTATGGCTGGCTCACCTTCATGAGCGGCACTCAGACCGTGGCGGGTCAGTCGACCTCGGTGAACAGCAATGCTTTCGAGATGTTCGCCCAGAGTCAGTCGCTGATCTCGCTCATGGCCTACGCCGAGGCACGCTACGAGGATAAACTCGGCATCTTCGTCGACGCGGTCTACGCCAACCTCACCACCGGCACGTCGGCGACGCGCGGCTTCTTCCTGCCCGGCATCAGCGGCAGCGCCGTTACGTCGGCTTCGATCAACTACGAGTCCCTGACGCTTCAGTTTGGCGTTGCCTACGAGGTCGTGAAGGTCGGGCGCGATCGCAGCACCGAGGGGCCGGGCATGGCGGGCGTCGGCCAGACGGCGTTCGACGTCGTGGTGGGCGGCCGCTGGTGGTACCAGCGCGTCGACATGACGTTGAACTTCTTCGGCACCGTCAGCGTGAACGCGCCGAACCTGCAACTCTCGGCGAATCGCAGCCAGGTCTTCGCCAACTCGGGCAGCATCGGGTGGGTCGACCCGCTGGTCGGCTTCCGTGTCCGCCACCACTTGGCGCCGGGGCAGATGCTGACGCTCGAGGCCGACATGGGAGGCTTCGGCATCGGCAGCCGCATTTCCGCCGAGGCGCAACTCGCCTACAGCCTCGAGTTCGGCAACGCCATCGGCGTCAACTGGGCAGGGGTGCTGGGCTATCGCGCGCTCTATGTCGACTATGCCCGGGGTTCGGGCTCTTCGTTCTTCGAGATGAACATGCTGCAGCACGGGCCGCTGCTTGGCGTGCGCGGACGCTTCTAGTGAGGGTAGGTCAGGGGCATGCAGTCATCGATGATCGCCGCAGCAGCGCCGGCCATGGCATCTCTCAGGCTGCGCTCGAATGTGCCAGCACTGCAAGCAACCGTCGGCCTGCCCGCGAGTGCGGCCCACCAGCCCTTGTGGGTAGGGACGATACCATGGGACGAAAATATTACTCAGGTGTTGACCAGACAAAACACTATGGTTATAGTTATGGATCGCCGTCGATCCTCCCTGACGCAAAATCGCGTGACATGATTGCATCGGCCCAGCCGGCGGACGTGCCTGATGACCGGACGGTCGATCGCGATCGCCACGGCGCTATTCGCTGCCTCCTGCAGATCGGCGGGGCGACATTGCCGATCCATCGGTACTTCAGTGTGGAGCCCCTGCCTGACCCGGCAAGTCGAC
This sequence comes from Pseudomonadota bacterium, assembly GCA_023416135.1. GTDB lineage: Bacteria > Pseudomonadota > Alphaproteobacteria > Reyranellales > Reyranellaceae > Reyranella. The sequence goes on along the minus strand of JAEZIF010000491.1, from coordinate 3,112 downwards.
AACGCCGGCAGCTTCCATCACCAATGCCATTGGCCTGACCTTGATCGCATCGTTCTGACGGGAGGTACGCAGTGCGTCACAAGTCCAACTCCAAGCTGAACACCGGGCGGCGCCGGCTGCTTCTGGCGGGCACGGCGCTCTCCGTGCTGGGCACCCTGGGCATCGGTACCGCCCAAGCCCAGCAGCCGGCGCCCACGCCGCCGGCGGTCGGTGGTCGTCGGCCCAACATCCTCGTCATCTTCGGCGACGACATCGGGCTCTGGAACCTCAGCGTCTGGAACAAGGGCATGATGGGTTTCCGCACGCCCAACATCGACCGCATCGCCAATGAGGGCGCGATCTTCTCGACCTACTACGGCCAGCAGAGCTGCACCGCCGGCCGCGCCGCCTTCATCACCGGCCAGTGCCCGTTCCGCACCGGCCTCACCAAGGTCGGCCTGCCGGGCGCCACGGTGGGCCTGCAGAAGGAGGATCCGACCATCGCCGACCTGCTGAAGCCGCTCGGCTACATGTGCGGCCAGTACGGCAAGAACCATCTCGGCGACCGCGACGAGTTCCTGCCGACGGCGCACGGTTTCGACGAGTTCTTCGGCAACCTCTATCACCTGAATGCCGAAGAGGAGCCGGAGAACCCCGACTATCCGAAGGACCCCGAGTTCCGCAAACAGTTCGGTCCGCGCGGCGTGCTGAAGACCTCGGCCGACGGCAAGACCGAAGACACCGGCCCGCTCACGAAGAAGCGCATGGAGACGGTCGACAAGGAGTTCCTCGCGGCCGCCAAGGACTTCATCGAGCGGCAGGTGCGCGCCGATCGGCCGTTCTTCGTCTGGTTCAACTCGACGCGCATGCATGTCAACACGCATCTCAGCCCGGAATCTGCCGGCAAGACGGGACTCGGCCTCCAGGGCGACGGCATGGTCGAGCATGACGGCCAGGTCGGCGAGCTTCTGAAGCTGCTCGACGATCTCAAGATCGCCGACAACACGCTGGTGGTCTATTCGACCGACAATGGTGCCATGAAGAACCAGTGGCCCGACGGCGGCATCTCGCCGTTCCGCTCGGAGAAGGACACCAACTGGGAAGGCGCGTTCCGTGTGCCTGCCGTGGCGCGCTGGCCCGGCGCCATCAAGCCCGGCACGATCGTCGACGGCCTGTTCTCGGCCGAGGACTGGCTGCCGACCTTCCTGGCTGCGGCCGGCGAATCCGACATCAAGGGCAAGCTTCTCAAGGGCCACCGGGCCGGCAACAAGACCTTCAAGGTCCATCTCGACGGCTACAACCAGCTGCCGGTGCTGAAGGGCGAGACGACCGAATCGCCACGCAAGGAGTTCGTCTACTTCGACGACGACGGCGACCTCGTCGCCTATCGCGACGAGCGCTTCAAGTACAGCTTCGCCATCCAGTACGCCAAGGGCATGGAGATCTGGCGCAATCCGATGACGACGCTGCGCGGGCCGACCATCGTCGATCTCAAGGCCGATCCGTTCGAGTACGCGGTCGACGGCTCGATCCAGTACGAGAAATGGATGATCGACCGCGCCTTCCTGATCCTGCCCGCCGTCCAGAAGGTCGGCCGTTACCTTGCGAGCTATAAGGAGTTCCCACCGCGTCAGCGGCCGGCCTCGTTCTCGATCGATCAGGTGGTCGAGAAGCTCAACGCCACGATCAAGTCGTCGCGATGAGAACCATCCTTGTGCTCGTCCTGTGTTTGGCTCCGGCCGTCGCCGCAGCTCAGGCCCAGCTCGCCAACCCTGCGTCGCAGGCCTGCGTGAGGCTGGGCGGCACGCTTCACCTGGAGACGCGGCCGGACGGCGGGCAGTACGGCGTTTGCGTGTTCACCGACAACTACCAATGCGAGGAATGGGCGCTGTTCCGCGGCGAGTGTCCGAAGAACGGCTTGCGCGTGACCGGCTATGTCACGCCGGCGGGCCGCTACTGCGCCATCACCGGCGGGCGCTACACGGTGGTGAGCGACAGCGCTTCGGGCGAGCAGGGCGTCTGCTCTCTGCCCGGCGGCAAGGCGTGCAATGCCGCCGAGTACTACGCCGGGAAGTGCGGCCGATGACCCCGCCGCGCGACCAGATCCAGGAGATACAGCGGCGGGTCAACGCTTCAGTGATCGGCCAGGAGCGCGTGGTCGAGCGGCTGGTGATCGCCCTGCTGGCCGACGGCAACGTGCTGGTCGAGGGCCTGCCGGGACTCGCCAAGACGCGCGCGATCAAGAGCCTGTCGGCGGCGCTCGAATCCGACTTCAGCCGCATCCAGTTCACGCCCGACCTGTTGCCCTCGGACGTTACCGGCGGCGAGATCTATCTCAGCCAGGGTGCCGGCGCGGGCAGCTTCCAGTTCAGGCAGGGCCCGATCTTCGGCAACCTGGTGCTGGCTGACGAGATCAACCGCGCCCCGGCCAAGGTGCAGTCGGCTCTGCTCGAGGCCATGGAGGAGCGGCAGGTGACGGTGTCCGGCAAGCGCTACAAGCTGCCCGACCTGTTCATGGTGCTGGCGACCCAGAACCCGATCGAGCAGGAGGGCACCTATCCGCTGCCCGAGGCGCAGATGGACCGCTTCCTGATGCATGTGCGCATCGACTACCCGAGCGACGCCGACGAGGTGAAGGTGCTGCAGCTCGTACGCGGCGAGGAGGCTCAAGGCGCCAAGCCCGAGCCGCCGCCGCGGGTGCCGCAGCAGGTGATCTTCGGCGCCCGCGCCGAGATCGACGGCGTGAAGAGCGTCGATGCCGTGGAGGCCTACATCGTCGCCATCGTCGCGGCGACGCGCCGGCCGGGCGAGTTCGGCGACAAGCTCAAGGACTGGATAACGATCGGCGCCAGCCCGCGCGGCTCGCTGGCGCTCGACCGCTCGAGCCGGGTCCACGCCTGGCTGCGCGGTCGCGACCATGTCCTGCCCGAGGATGTAAAGGCGATCGCCCACGACTGCCTGCGCCATCGCGTGACGTTGTCCTATGAGGCGACGGCCGATGGCGTCGGCAAGGACGAGGTGATCGACGAGATCCTGCGGCAGGTGGCGGTGGCGGCATGATCGCGATGGCTTCTTGCCGGACCGCGGGCCTCCAGGCCCGCTCATGCAAAGCTTATGAGGCGGGCCTGGAGGC
>JAEZIF010000448.1 GCA_023416135.1 Pseudomonadota bacterium | reverse complement strand
CGGTGAAGGTGGTGTTGAGGAAGGCGCGGGCCGGCGGGACGACCAGTCGGAAGGGCGTCGCCTCGCTCTCGCGCTCGTAGTTCTCGAGATGGGCGGGCAGCGGCCTGAGGCCGGCATGGTACGGGCCGACGGCGCTCCAGTCGGGCTTGAAGTGGAAGCGGCCGTCGCTCGACGGGAAGCCGTCGAGGAAGTGAGCGGACTGGAAGTCGCCGGCAAAGTCGATCCAGCCCTTCGCCGCGGCTTCGTCCCAGGTGCCGCGGCCCGAGGCGCGCAATGTGGCGTCCAGAATCTCGACGGCGCTCATGCGGAAACTCGGCTGGTTGGAGCCGAGTCGCTGCGCCAAGGCGCAGACCAGCTCGTGGTTGGTGCGGCAGTCCTCGTAGCGGTCGAGCACGGCCGGCCCGACCGTGAGATGCGTGTGGCCGAGCCCGTAGTAGAGGTCGTCGTACTCGAGGAACATCGCGGCAGGCAGCAGGATGTCGGCGTACTTCGCGGTCGCCGTCATGAACTGCTCGTGCACGCAGGTGAAGAGGTCCTCGCGGCCGAGGCCGCGCGCCACGGCGGCGCTGTCGGGGGCGACGTTGGCCGAGTTGGCATTCTGCAGGAGCATCGCCATGACCGGCGGGCCGCCGGCCAGCGCGTCGGCCTCGCCGCACAGCACCGGTCCGATACGCGACTGATCCATCACGCGCGTCGCCGGATCGATCATGTCGAGGCCCCATGCCAGCGTCGTGTCGAGCTTCCAGTTGTCCCAGGCCAGGAAGAAGGCGCCGCCGCCCTCGTGCCGCCAGGCGCCGGTGATCGCCGGCAGGCAGGTCACGGCGTGCATCGCCGCCGCTCCGTTGCGCGAGCGCGTGAAGCCGAAGCCCAGCCGCAGAAAGGAGCGCTCGGTGCGGCCATAGAGGCGCGCGAAAGCGACGATGTCGGCCACGGGCAAGCCCGTGACGGCCGATGCCCATTGCGGAGTCTTGTCGGCGACATGCTGCTCGATGTCCGGCCCGAAGTCGGTGTAGCGTGCCAGGTAATCGCGATCGGCGAAGCCTTCCTTCAACAGCACGTGCATCATGGCGAGTGCCAGCGCGCCGTCGGTGCCGGGCCGCAGCACCAGCCCGATGTCGGCCGCCTCGATCGTCGGCGTGCGATAGACGTCGATGACCGCCAGCTTGGCGCCGCGCTGCTTGCGCGCCTTGGCGATGTGGGTCATCGCATTGACCTGGGTCGACACGGGATTGCCGCCCCACACCACGATCAGGTCCGACTGCGCCATCTCCCGCGGATCGGGCCCCAGGAGCTTGCCGACGCCGGCGCGCCAGCCGGACTCCGCGGGTGTCATGCAGATGGTGGTCTTCTGGCGCGAATAGCCGAAGGCATTGCGCAGACGGTCGATGCCCCAGCGCTGCACGACGCCCATGGTGCCGCCCGAGTGATAGGGCCACACCGCCTCAGCGCCGTACGTCCGGGTCGCGCGCGTGAAAGCCTCCGCCACCTCGTCGAGGGCAGCCTCCCAGGAGATCGGCCGGAACTCGCCCTTGCCCTTTTCGCCGACGCGCTGCAGCGGCTGCTTCAGGCGGTCGGGATGATGCACGCGCTCGGCGTAGCGCGCGACCTTGGCGCAGACGACGCCATCGGTGTAGGTGTTCGCCGCGGCACCGCGGATACGGCCGATGCGCGTCGAGGAGAGACGCTCGACCTCGAGCGAGCAGGCGCTGGGGCAATCGTGCGGACAGGCCGACTTCCAGAATTCCTTGCCCATCGTGCTCCTCGGCATTCGGGGAAGTTCGAGCCCCCGGGCCGAAGTCTACACTGATCCTGCGCCTTGCAAGGAACTGTTACTCGAACGCCAACCGCTGCCCGCTGTAGCGCGATACGGCGACGGGAAGGTGCTGGCTGGATAACCCACCCAGCACGCGCGGCAGGCTCGGTTTGTACTCCCACGGCTTCGGCAGCATGATCTGCCGCGCGCGGCGCTGCCGTCCGTGCTCATCGATGATGTAGACGGCCTTTTGCACCTGCGTCTGGGTGGCGTCCGGCGCGTGGTCGCCCTCGCCGTGATAGGCCTTCAGCGCCACCGCAAGCCGCACGGCGAAGAACAGGCCCAAATGGAGCGGGCTGTTGGCACCCCAGTCATGCCGCACGGCCAAGGTGGCGTGAAGAATGCCTTTGCCGCTGCTGCGTCCGGTGTCGAAGGCCGGCCCGCGGCGCCCGAAATAGTCGGCGATCAGTCCGAGCTCACGCGGCGTCGCCCACCATTCGCCATAGTCCCTGGAGGGATCGTGATACATGCGGAACAGAACGCTGCCGGCCGGCAGTTCGACGATCTGCGGCGCCTCGATGCCACCCGACCGCAGACCGTCGGCGCCGAAACCTTGGACGCGCAGCAAGGTCTGCGTGGCTTCGGGAGGGACGAAGTATTGGTCGTTTGCCGCCATCGACATGCCCCCGATCCGGTACTTCGCACGCCAGGGAGCATGACCGGCAATTGAGGCAATATCCGTGCGCGCTGACGATCACATCGGAGTGACCATTTTCCACGATCCGCTGCGGCGGTCGGTGTAAGATGAAGGAGATGCATGGGCTGGCGGCTGCGACGCCGCCACGCCGGCGCGAGAGGAGTGCGCGGCATGCTCACTAGACGCTTGGCGATTCTGCTTGCGATCCTCATCATCGGAATGATCGTGCTCGGGCGCGTCGGCGACGCCCTGGTCGATTGGCTCTGGTTTTCCTCTGTCGGCTATGTCGGCGTGTTCTGGACGATCTTCACCACGCGAGTCGTCCTCTTCTTCGCCATGCTCGCCGTCGCAAGCGGGGTGTACTGGCTGTCGGGATGGCTGGCGCTGCGCTTTGCCCGAGAGCCGGCGATCCCGCCGCCGGGTGGGCCCGCTCCAGGGTCGGGGCAGCAATCCGCGATGGCCCTCGTCGGGCACGCCCTGTCGCCGGTTCCAGAACGGCTTCTGGTCGCCGGCATCGCGCTTCTGTTCGGGTTGCTGACCGCCGCCATCGAGCTTTCGAACTGGGACCTGGTGCTTCGCTTCCTCCACCAGGTGCCGTATGGCCAAACCGATCCGGTGTTCGGCAAGGATCTCGGCTTCTATCTCTTTTCGCTTCCCGCCTACATCGCCTTTGTGAACTGGCTGATGCTGCTGCTGTTCTTCAGCGCAGCGATTGCGGCTTTCATCTACGCCACGCACGGCGACATCGCGTTCGGGCCGCTGCGCCTGTCACCTGCCGCGCTGTCGCACGGGTCTGCGTTGCTCGGCCTGTTCTTCATCGTGAAGGCGTCGTCCTACGCTCTCGACCGTTTCCAGCTGCTCTACGGCGACAACGGCGTGGTCGTCGGCGCCGGCTACACCGACCTCCATGTCAGGCTGCCGGTGCTATGGCTGCTGATGGCCCTCGCCGCGGCTGCGTCCGTCGTCTGCTTCGTCAATGTGCGGCAGCGCACCTGGCGCCTGCCGGTCGGCGCCGTGGCGGCGGTGTTTGCCGGCTCGTTCGCCTTCTATGTGCTCGTGCCAGCCATCTTCCAGCGCCTCTACGTGAAGCCGAGCGAGCTCGCGCTCGAGACGCCCTACATCGAGCGCAACATCGCGCTGACACGCGAAGCCTACAACCTGCAACAGGTGACGGTGAAGCCCTTCCCGGTCGAGGAAGGGCTGAGCTTCGGCTCGCTGGAGGCCAATCGCGCCACCATCGACAACATCCGCCTATGGGACTGGCAGCCGCTGAAGGACACCTATGCTCAACTGCAGGAGATCAGGACCTACTACAAGTTCCTCGACATGGACGTCGACCGCTATCAGCTGGGCGACACCTATCAGCAGGTGATGCTCTCGGCGCGCGAGCTCGAGCCGTCTCTGCTGCCCGCCAATGCCCAGACCTGGGTCAACCTGCATCTGCTTTTCACCCACGGCAACGGTGTGGTGATGTCGCCGGTGACGCGCAAGAACGCGGAGGGCATGCCCGGCTTCCATCTGAAGGACATACCGCCGGTCGCCACGGGCGGCCCGGCGATCCGCGAGCCGCGCCTCTATTTCGGCCAGGCCCCCGAACGTTATGTGATCGTCAAGACCTCCGCGCCCGAGTTCGACTACCCCAAGGGCAAGGACAACGTCTATGCGACGTACGACGGAACCGATGGTGTGCCCATCGGCGACTCGGCATGGCGGAGCCTCTTCGCCTGGTACTATGCCGATCCCAGCATCCTGTTCACCGGCTACATCACCGATCAAAGCCGCATCCTGCTTCATCGCAATATCCAGGACCGGGTGCAGACGATCGCACCTTTCCTGCGGCTCGACCGGGACCCCTACATCGTGATCAGCGACGGCCGGCTGTTCTGGATGCAGGACGCCTACACCACCAGCAGATGGTTTCCCTATGCCCAGCCGCAGACCGCCGGCGGGCTCAACTATATCCGGAACTCGGTCAAGGTCGTGATCGACGCATACAACGGCTCGGTGGATTTCTATGTCAGCGAGCTCGGCGATCCTCTGATCCAGACCTACCAGGGCATCTTCCCCGGCCTGTTCAAGCCGCTGACGGCCATGCCGGCCGACCTTCGGCGACACATCCGCTATCCGGAGGATTTCTTCCTCTTGCAAGCCCAGCTCTATCGCGCTTACCACATGGAATCGGCGGAGGTGTTCTACAATCGCGAGGACCTGTGGCAGTTCCCTCGCCAGCTCGGCGGCATCGACGAGAGCACGAACCTGCGCGACGGTACGCGCATGGCGCCCTACTACATGATCATGCGGCTGCCCGACGCGACACGGGCCGAGTACGTCCTGCTGCTTCCGATGGTCCCGAGCCAGCGCGAGAACATGATCGCGTGGATGGCGGCGCGCTGCGACCCGCCCGACTACGGCAAGATCGTCGTCTACGAGTTCCCCAAGGACAAGCAAGTCTACGGGCCCTTCCAGATCGAGGCGCGCATCCAGCAGAGCACCGACATCTCGCAGCAGATATCGCTGTGGAACCAGATGGGCTCGCGCGTCATTCGCGGCCATCTCATTGTGGTGCCGATCGAGAACTCGATCCTCTACGTGTCGCCGCTCTACCTGCGCGCCGCGACCGGCCAGCTGCCGGAGCTGAAGCGCGTGATCGCAGCCTACGGTGACCGCGTGGTGATGGAGGAGACGCTGGGGGCGGCCTTGGCGGCGCTGTTCAAGGAAACAGTGCCGGCCCCCGCGCCGCCGCAAGACGCGGGCGTGGCGGCGCGCGCCAGCCCGCCGGATCAGCGCGCCCGCGACGCGCTTGACCACTATGATCGGGCCGTCGAGCGCCTGAAGGCGGGAGACTGGAGCGGCTTCGGCGCGGAGTTCAACGCCCTGCGGCCGCTGCTCGAGACGCTTGGCCGTCCGGCGGACGGCCGATAGGGACGGAGCCGCCTCAGGCGGCCGACGGCGCCGCCGCCATGGATGCGCCCTTCACGGCGCCTCGTAGGCCATGTAGCGGGATATGCGCCACGTACCATCGGACTGGCGGCGGAAAACGTCGAGACCGGGTTCCCTGGTCTCGATCACCTGGGCAGAACCGGATTGCGAGAGCTTCGAGGTCCAGACCAGGCGCACGATCGCCATGTCGCCCGAGACGATGATCTCCTTGATATCGAACGAATAGGTCAGCGTCTTCGACCGATCGCCGAGCGTGCGATGCAGCGCCTCACACATGGCGTTGTAGTTGCGTTCCGGCATGCCGCGAAAATCGTAGCGCAGGTCCGGCGCGAAGAGGTCACAGATGCGGGAGACGTCGCGCGCGTTGAAGTCCGCCGTCCATTTCGCCAGCGCGTCGCGAATGACCTTTTCCGGCTCCATATCCGCCACTGCGGGCGATCCTGCCAGGGCCCAGCAGGTTGCCAGCAAGCCCGCGAGGATGCGGACTCTCATCGCGAGAACTCCACCACCGAAAGATCCAGGGGCAGGACCCGCGACAGGGCCTGGGGCGGCGACACCGGCGTCAGGGTGAGCGGCGAGCCGGTTGCCTCGGCCTTGTCGAAATCGGCGGTGCCTTCCTTGTCGATGGCCAGGAGCTTGAACGAATCGATGACGTAGGGAAGGCCGTTCGACGCCAGCGGCGACGGACCGTCCATCACATGCAGATGAAGATGCGGCGCCTGGGTGTTTCCGGTATTGCCCACCTTGCCCAGCACGTCGCCGCGTTTCACCTTGGCTCCGGCCTTCACCGTCACGCTGCCGGGCTGCATGTGGGCGTACAGCACGTAGTTGCCGCCGCCGATGTCGAGCACGACGAAGTTGCCGTCGGCCTGGTCGATGGTGATGCCCTGCGGCAGCGCGCCCGGTACCTGTTCCGGCAGGTCGTTGCGCGAGGACACCACGGTGCCGTCGGCGACCGCCAGGACCTCGCGCCCGTAGATCACGTAGTTCGACAGGGTCTTGGTATCGCCCTTGACCAGGCGATTCTCCGAATCGACCTGCTCCCAGTCGATGGCAAAGCGCTGCGCCAGGGTGAAATGCCCGTTCAGCGCCAGCAGGGCGCGCACGTGCCGGATCGAATCGCAGCAACCGTCGGCGGCGACGTAGCCGGCGCCGAGGAGCGGCGGCCCCAGCACGACCTCCGGACGATCGACGACCGGCGTCCGGGCGACCGTCGCGGAGAAGGCGACGCCGGGCTGCACGAGACGCAGCGAAATGCGGTGCGCGATGGCGCGCGGCAGGTCGGCCGGCTCGAGCGCCACATGCAGGAACAACACAGCGAACTGGCCAACACCGAGGTCGGCCGATTCGGAACCGCGCCGGCCACCGATCGAGAAGCGCCTGGCGAGGCCGTCACGGTCGAGGCTGAGCAGCGGCTTGCCGGACGGTTCGTCCAGAACCTCGACCTTGTCGAGCGCGAGGCCGGTTGCGGTGGTGTTGCCGATGCGCAGCTCATAGACCAGATGACGCCGCCCGTCCGAGCCGGAGGCCGGATTGGGCGCCCACAACACGTCGGCGACGAACGGTGTGAGCACGGGTTCCTCGGCGGCGGCGGGCCCTGGGGCCAACGCCCAGCAGCAGCCGAGGACGGCGGCGAGGATGGCAGAAAGGATGTGTCTCGACATGGCGTCCTCAGACTTCGTCCACGCCGAACGCCTGGCGCATCGCCTTGACGCCCTCCTGGTGCGGCGTCCACAGGCGGCCGCCGACGACGCCGCCATCGACCACCAGGTCGTGGCCGTTGATGAAGGTCGATTCGTCCGACGCCAGGAAGACGGCGGCATTGGCGATGTCGTCGACGCTGCCGGCACGGGGAATGGGCTGCATCTTGGCCATGATGGCCTTCATGGACTCGGCGAAGGCATCGGCCTTGTCGGGCGCCAGGCCCAGCGCCTTGGCGAAGATGCCGGTGGCGATGCCGCCGGGCGAGATCGAATTGCAGCGCACGCCCTTCTCGCCGAGCTGCATGGAGGCGCAGACCGTGAGGTGATTCACGGCGGCCTTGGCGGCGCCGTAGATCATCGAGGTCGAGTAGCCGGCGCGGCGGCCCGCCACGCTGCCGTTGTTGATGATGCTGCCCGACCCCTGCTTCATCATGATCGGCGCAGCGTGCTTCATGCCCAGCATGACCGAGCGCACCAGGGTCGCCATGGCCGCATCGAAGCCCTCGACCGGGATGGTTTCGATGCCGCCCACCGGCGCCGGTCCGCCGGCATTGTTGAACAGGCAGTCGAGCCGTCCCCACTTCGACAGGCAGGCCTCGAGCATCGCCTCGACGTCGGCCTCCTTGGTGGCGTCGGCCTTGACGAACAGGCACTTGTCCTTGCCGACCGACGCTTCGAGCGCGCGGCCCAGCTCCTCGCGCCGGCCCGTGGCCACGACCTTGGCGCCCTCGCGGGCGAAGACCTCGACGGTCCGCCGCCCGATGCCGCTGGTCGCGCCTGTGACGATGGTGATCTTGCCGTCGAGCCTGCCCATGGAATTCTCCCAATTCGGTCGGCAGGGATGATACACCAACGCCGGTAAGGAGAAGCAAATGACGGTGTTGGGGATCATGGGCGGCAGCGGCATCTACGAGATCGCCGGCCTGAAGGACGCAAGGTGGCAACGGATCGCGTCGCCGTTCGGCGAGACGTCGGACGAATTCCTGTTCGGCGTGCTGGACGGGCTCGACGTGGTGTTCGTGCCGCGCCACGGCCGCGGCCATCGCCATTCGCCGACCTCGATCGACTACCGCGCCAACATCGACGCCCTGAAGCGCGTCGGCGTCACCGACATCCTGTCGTTATCGGCCTGCGGCTCGCTGCGCGAGGACCTGCCGCCCGGCCACTTCGTCGTCGTCGACCAGTTCATCGACCGCACCTTCGCGCGCGACAAGAGCTTTTTCGGCGAGGGTTTCGTCGCCCACGTCTCGATGGCCCATCCGACCTGCAATCGCCTCGCCCATGCCGTGCACGACTGCGCGAAGCAAGCCGGCTTCCCCATCAGGTTCGGCGGCACGTACCTCGTCATGGAAGGCCCGCAATTCTCCAGCCTGGCCGAATCGCGGCTCTATCGGAGCTGGGGATGCGACGTCATCGGCATGACCAACATGCCGGAGGCCAAGCTCGCCCGCGAAGCGGAGATCTGTTACGTCACTGTCGCCATGGTCACCGACTTCGACTGCTGGCATCCCGACCATGACCATGTGCAGGTCGCCGACATCGTGCGCGTCCTGCTCGACAATGCCGAGAAGGCCAAGACGCTGGTCACCATGGTGGCGCCGGCCCTGAAGCAGTCGCGGCCCGAGCCGTGCCCGCACGGCTGCGACCGCGCGCTCGAACATGCACTGATCACCGCACCGGCGGCACGATCGGCGGAGATCGCGAAAAAGCTCGACGCCGTGGCCGGACGAGTGCTGCAGGCGAGCTGACCCTCGGCTAGATCACCGGTGCCAGCCGATGCGCGACCTGCGAGGCAAGCCGTGAGGCGACCGGCAGGAAGGCGCGGAAGTCGAGATGGCTTTCGCTGCTGGCAAGATCGCTCAGGCATCGCACGTTGACGAACGCAATGTCCTCACCCCAGCGGCGCGCCACCTGCGCGACGGCACCGCCCTCCATCTCGACGGCCTGCGCCTGGAACGCAGCGCGCAGCCGCTCGCGCAGCAAATCGGCGTTGACGAAGGCGTCGCCCGTCAGGATGGCGCCGAAATTGACAGTGGGCAGGCGCCGGCCCACGCCGACCGCTTCGGGCAGCGGCTCGAGCTCGAGGCCTGCCACGGCGGCGCGCAGGCGAACCATCACGGCGTCGGGCACCGCATAGCCCGGCGCCCACTCCTCGCCCTTGGACGGCCGGCTGCCAGGCTGGATGGTGTGAAAGCCGGCTTCGCGGTGCACGCCGAAATCGTGCTGGGTGTTGCTGGTGCCGACCACGATGTCGCCGACGCCCAGTGCCGGATCGAGGCCGCCCGCAACGCCGCACATCAGCAGCGCGCGGCACTCGAAACGATCCAGCAGCAGCGATGCCGCCACCCCGGCATTGACCTTGCCGGCGCCGGATTCGACGAAAACGGCCTCGCGGCCGGCGATCTCGCCGCGCCAGAAAGCGAAGCCGCCGATTTCACGCACATGGCCCGAGCGGTCGCTGAGATGGGCAAGTTCCTCGGGCAGGGCCGATATGACGCCGAGGAGCCTTTCTGCCATGCAGGGATGGGTTATAAGGTCGGCGCCATCAACGCAACGGATTCCGTGACCCTTCCCTCCCGTCAGACGCTCCGCCAGTCCTGCACCCACATTGCAGAAGAAGCCGCGCGCGAGATCATGCGCATCTACGCCGGCGATCTCGGCGTGCGCGACAAGGCCGACAAGAGCCCGGTGACCGACGCCGACCACGCCGCCGAAGCGATCATCATCAGAGGTCTACGGGTGCTCACACCCGACACGCCCGTGGTCGCCGAGGAGGAGATGGCGGCCGGCCGCGTGCCGACGCTGAAGGACGGTGGGCCGTTCTGGCTGGTCGACCCGCTCGACGGCACCAAGGAGTTCATCAAGAGGAACGGCGAGTTCACCGTGAACATCGCATTGATTGAGAACGGCAAGCCGGTGCTCGGCATCGTGCTGGCGCCGGCCACCGGCACACTGTGGCGCGGCGTCGTCGGCGAGGGCGCCGACAAGCGCGACGGCGACGGCCCGTTCACGGCGATCCATACGCGGCCCGCACCGGCCAATGGATTGACCGCCTGCGCGAGCCGCAGCCACGCCATCTACAGCGACCTCGACATCTGGTTCCGCAACAACAACCTCACCGTCGCCGATCGCGTGCAGGCAGGGTCGTCGCTGAAGTTCTGCCTGATCGCCGAGGGCAAGGCCGACATCTACCCGCGCTTCGGACCGACCAACGAGTGGGACACCGCGGCGGGCCACGCCGTGCTCGAGGCGGCCGGCGGCGAGGTCGTGACGACCGACGGCCGGCCGCTCGGCTACGGCAAGCCGACCTTCAGGAATCCGCACTTCATCGCCCGCAGCAAGGACGCAAGGTGAGCATCGCCGACGCCGCGCGGTTGATCCGCGAGGGCGAGCTGGTGGCCTTCCCGACCGAGACGGTCTACGGCCTGGGCGGCGACGCCACCAACGAACGCGCGGTGGCGAAGATCTTCGAGGCCAAGGGGCGGCCGCAGTTCAATCCGCTGATCTCCCACGTGCTCGATGCCGGCGAGGCGCGCCGCCTGGTGCAGTGGAACGAGACCGCCGACAGGCTCGCCGCACGCTTCTGGCCCGGGCCGCTCACGCTGGTCCTGCCGCGAACGAAGGATTCGCCGATCGCCCTGCTGGCGAGCGCGGGACTCGACACCGCGGCGATCCGCGCGCCCGCCCATCCGATGGCTCAGGCGCTGATCCGCGCCGCCGACCGGCCGATCGCCGCGCCCTCGGCCAATCGCAGCGGCGCCGTCAGCCCGACGCGCGCCGAGCACGTTGCGGAATCGCTGGGCGATCGGGTGAAGCTGATCCTCGACGGCGGGCCCTGCGAGGTCGGACTGGAATCGACCGTGCTCGATCTCACCACCTCGACGCCGACGCTGCTGCGTCCCGGCGGCGCCACGCGCGAGGCGATCGAAGCGCTGATCGGACCCGTCGCGCTGAGCGACGCCCTTCCGAACGGCGACTCCGCGCGCAAGTCGCCAGGTCAGCTCGCGAGCCACTATGCGCCATCGCGGCCGGTGCGGCTGAATGCAACGAGCGTCGCCGGCGATGAGGCCCTTCTCGCCTTCGGCCCGAGGCCGCTCACCGGCGCGCGGCAGATGCTCAATCTCAGCGCTGTGGGCGATCTCACGGAGGCGGCGGCCAATCTGTTCGCCTATCTGCGCGCCCTCGACCAGCCGGGCAACGCGCGCATCGCGGTCATGCCCATTCCGCAAACCGGACTTGGCCTTGCTATCGGCGACCGACTGCGCCGCGCGGCGGCGGATGACGGCTCTGGTGGGCGGCAGTAGGCTGGCAGTCAAAGAGAGGAAGCATGCCCGACACATTCGCTCCGCCCAGCATCCCCACTGTCCCCGTGACGCCCGCCGTGCTGGACGGCCTGCACGTCATCGTCGGCGACAAGGGCCTGATCCTGGACGAGCAGGGCAAGGAGCCGTTCGTGCGCGACTGGCGCGGCTCGCTGGTGGGCACCGCGGCCGTCGTGGTGCGGCCGGGCACGACCGAGGAAGTCTCCAGGGTCGTGAAGCTTTGCCACGAGCACGGCATCGCCATCGTGCCGCAGGGCGGCAACACGGGGCTGATGGGCGGCGGCACGCCCTACCCCACGCATTCGGGCATCGTTCTGTCGCTCGGCCGCATGAACAAGGTGATCGAGGTCGATGCCGTCGGTTACACCATGACGGTCGAGGCGGGCTGCGTGCTGCAGACCCTGCAGGAGACCGCGGCCAACGCCGACCGCTTCTTTCCGCTGAGCCTCGGCGCCCAGGGCTCGTGCATGATCGGCGGCAATCTCTCGACCAATGCGGGCGGCGTCCAGGTGTTGCGCTACGGCAATGCGCGCAACCTGGTGCTGGGGCTCGAGGTCGTGCTGCCCAACGGCGACATCTGGAACGGCCTGCGCTCGCTCAAGAAGGACAACACCGGCTACGACCTGAAGCACCTGTTCATGGGCGCCGAAGGCACGCTCGGGATCATCACCAAGGCCGTGCTGAAGCTCTGGCCGGCGCCCAAGGACGTGGCGACGGCCTGGCTCGCGGTGCGCGATCCGCAGGCGGCCATCGAGATCCTGTCGGAGGCTCATGCCGCGTCGGACGACAATGTCGGCTCGTGCGAGCTGATGAGCCGCGCCGGCACCGACGTGGTGCTGCGCCATATTCCCAATGTCCAGGATCCGCTCAAGGCGGACACGAACTGGTTCCTGCTGCTCGAATGGTCGTCGTCACGGCCCAAGGCCGACGGCGCCTCAGGGAACATGGGGGGCATGTCGGAGAAGATGGAGCAGTTCCTCGCCGAGCAGTTCGAGGCGGGCCGCGTGCTCGATGCCGTGATCGCGCAGAACGACGCGCAGGCGCGCAACATGTGGACGATCCGCGAATCGGTGGCGCCGGCCTCGCGCGCCGAGGGTGGCGGCCTCAGCTTCGACGTCTCGGTGTCGACCTCCAAGGTGCCGAGCTTCATCGACCAGGGACTGAAGGCGGTGCTCGAGATCCTGCCCAGCATCCGGCCCTATCCGCTGGGCCACATCGGCGACGGCAACATCCACTTTTCCTTCATGTCGCCGGTCGGCATGGACCGCGAGACGCTGGGCGAGTACGCACCCGCCATCACGCGCGCGGTGAACGACCTGGTGCGCGACATGGCGGGCTCGATCTCGGCCGAGCACGGCATCGGCATCGGCAAGATCGACGAGCTGGCACACTACCGATCCCGGATCGAGCTCGACACCATGCGCACGCTGAAGCGAGCGCTCGATCCGAAGAACATCATGAATCCCGGGAAGATCTTGAGACTGTGAGCGCCTTCATCGACAAACTTCGCGCCGTCGTCGGCGAGCGCGGGCTGATCACCGACGAGCAGGGCAAGCATCCCTACCTCACCGACTGGCGCGAAAACTACCTCGGCGCGGCGCTGGCCGTGGTGCGGCCGGCGACCACGGAGGAGGTCGCCGCCGTCGTCAAACTCTGCATTGCCGAGCAGGTGGCGATCGTGCCGCAGGGTGGCAACACCGGCATGATGGGCGGCGGCACGCCGCATCAGCAGGGCCGCGAGATCGTGCTGTCGCTCAACCGCATGAACCGTGTCATCGAGGTCGATGCCATCGGCTACACCATGACGGTCGAGGCAGGCGTGGTGCTGAAGACCATCCAGGAGACGGCCGCCCGGCACGACCGGCTGTTTCCGCTGAGCCTCGCTGCCGAGGGCAGCTGCACCATCGGCGGCAATCTCTCGACCAATGCCGGCGGCGTGCAGGTGCTGCACTACGGCAACGCCCGCCAGCTCGTGCTGGGGCTGGAGGTCGTGACGCCGCAGGGCGAGGTGTGGAACGGCCTGCGCGCGCTCAAGAAGGACAATACCGGCTACGACCTGCGTGATCTCTATCTCGGCGCCGAGGGCACGCTCGGCATCATCACCAAGGCGGTGCTGAAACTCTGGCCCAAGCCCAAGGACATCGCGACCTCGTGGATCGCCGTGCCCTCGCCCGAGGCTGCCGTGGCGCTGCTGAGCGGCGCGCATGCCGCCAGCGAGGACAACGTCACCTCCTGCGAGCTGATGGCCCGGCAGGGCGTCGACCTGGTGCTGCAGCACATCCCGGGCTCGGCGGATCCGCTCGGCGAGCGGCACGACTGGTACGTGCTGCTGGAATGGTCGTCGACCCGGCCGCGCCGCGCCGGCGGCAACGAGACCGGGCTTCTGGAGAAGATGGAAGCCTATCTCGGCGAGGCCATGGAACAGGGCCTGGTGCTCGATGCAGCGCTCGCCCAGAACGAGACACAGGCGAAAGCCTTCTGGGCCCTGCGCGAAAACCACTCCGAATCGCAGAAGCGCGAGGGCCCGTCGATCAAGCACGACATTTCGGTGTCGGTGAGCAAGATCCCGGCCTTCATGAGCGAAGGGCTGGCGGCCGTGAAGAAGGTTCTGCCCGAATGCCGGCCGGTGCCGTTCGGCCATGTCGGCGACGGCAACCTGCACTTCAACTGCCAGGCGCCGGCCGGCTGGGACAGGCCGCGCTTCATGGCACATGCCCATGACATCAGCACGGCGGTCTACGACATCGTGGTGCGTTACGGCGGCTCGATCTCGGCCGAGCACGGCATCGGCCAGATGAAGGTCGAGGAGCTCGCGCATTATCGCAGCAAGGTCGAGCTCGACACGATGCGCGCCATCAAGCGCGCGCTCGATCCGCAGAACCTGATGAACCCGGGAAAGATCCTCGATCTGTCGGTGTGACTGGCCATGTTGATCCGCTTCGACGGCAAGACCGTCATCGTCGCCGGGGCGGCCCGCGGCATCGGCTAGGCAATCGTCCGCGCCTTCGCCAACGACGGCGCCACGGTGCTGGCCTGCGACCGGCTGGTGGCCAAAATCGAGGCCGGCGAGCGGGTCAGGGCGCTCGCCGTCGACGTCACCGATCCCAGGAGCATCGAGGCCGTGGTCGCCGAAGCCGGCGGTCGCGTCGACGTGCTGGTCTATGTCGCCGGCGGCGTATTGGGGCGGGCGCCCAGGCCGATCGAGGAAGTGGCGCCCACGATTTCGCCGCCATCGTCGACGTCAACCTGAAGGGCTGCTTCCTGTTCGCCCGCGCCGTCGCGCCCCTGATGAAGAAGGCCGGCGGCGGCCGCATCGTCACCATCTCCAGCCGCGCGGGATTGTCGACCAGCCTGACCGGTATCCAGGCCTATGCCTCGGCCAAGCACGGTCAAACCGGGCTGGTGAAGCAGCGCGCCCAGGAGCTGGGACCGTTCGGCATCACCGTCAATTCCGTGGCGCCGGGCTTCATGGCCACCAGCCCGGACTATCAGCGGCAATGGAACGCCTACAGCGAGGATTTCCGCCGAACCTTCGCCGACCGTATCGCCATGCGGCGCATGGGACGACCCGAGGACATCGCCGATGCAGTGATCTTCTTCGCGTCCGACCACGCCTCATGGATCACCGGCCAGACCTTGCCGGTAACCGGCTCGCCGCTCGCCTGACCCGCCAACATTCCCTCCGATGCGCAGCTCGCGGAGGATGGCACCCGACAAGAGGATCGGCGAGCATGTCGGTCCGTACAAGCCGTCAGCCCGATCCGGAGGTCGTCATGCCCGATAACCATGTCCCGCAACAGCTCGAGCCCTGGCAGTGGAGCGAGGAGCACTGGCGCAAGCTGGTCAAGCAGGTGCGCGCCGGCAAGCGCTACCGGCCGAACGGCTGGCCCGACGGCGCCCGCTGCGCCGTCGCCCTCAGCTTCGATTCGGATCACGAGACCAACGAACTGCGTGACGGCGGAAAGTCGATCGGCCGGCTGTGCTGGGGCGAGTACGGCAGCAGGGTCGGCGTGCCGCGTATCCGCGCCCTGCTCGACCGGCACGGCGTCAGGGCGACATTCTACGTACCGGCAGTGTCCGCCCTGCTGCACCCTGAGGAGCAGCGCGCGCTGGTGGCCGAAGGCCATGAGATCGGCATCCATGGCTGGATCCACGAGCTCAACTCGGTGCTGCCCTACGAGGCCGAACGCGACCTGATGCTGCGCTCGGCCGACACGCTGGAGAACGTCACCGGCACGCGCGCCGTCGGCATGCGGACGCCGTCGTGGGACTTCAGCCCCAATACGCTCGCCATCGAGAAGGAGATGGGCCTGTTCTACGATTCCTCGCTTATGGCCGACGAGGATTGCTACGAGCTCCTGCTGCACGGCGAGCCGACCGGCGTGGTCGAGCTGCCGGTCGAATGGGTGCGCGACGATGCGGTCTACTTCTCCATGCACCGCTTCTCCTCGCTCCGGCCCTACACGCCGCCAACCGACGTGCTGGAAACGTTCCGCCGCGAACTCGACGCGGCGTGGGAGGAAGGCGGCATCTTCCAGCTCACCATGCATCCGCACATCATTGGCTACCGCTCGCGCATCTGGATCGTCGACGAGCTGATCCGCCACGCCAAGGCCAAGGGCAAGGTGTGGTTCGCCACCCACGAGCAGGTCGCGCGCTACGCCAAGGAGCACACGACATGAGCAGGACCGCCATCGTCACCGGCGGTGCCCGCGGCATCGGCCGCGGCTGCGCGCTCGAGCTGGCGAAGCGCGGCTACGACATCGCTCTGGTCGATCTGCTCGAGCCCAGATGAAGCGCACGGCGGGCGAGATCGCCGGGATCGGCCGCAAGGCGTTGACCTACCGGGCCGACGTCGCCTCCATCGCCCGTGCCCACGAGGTGGTGGCGGACGTGACCAGGCAATAGGGCGCCGTCGACTTCCTGCTGAACGATTGATTGGATACGTGCTCATCATGCCTTCCCCAGGAACGACGTGAAAGACCGGTCAAGCATGGCAGCCCTGTTCGCGTCCGGCCGAATCGGGCACAATGACGCCAGTCGCCGCCAAGCCTCGGATGGAGGAGGACGATGACGCCCTACACCGTGACCTACAACATGACCCTGACCCTTGAAGTGCAGGCAGACAGTGCGGAAGAAGCAGAGCGGCTCGCCGACCGCGAGCTGCCGTCGCACTGCGACGTCGATTGTGTCGTGGTCTGCCATCGCATCGCGACATCGATGACGCGGTCTCGCGAGGCTGCGCCCAGGTAGGCGCGGAGGCAAGCGCGAATCTGGCCTAGACCATCGAGCTCGGCCGACAGAACGGCTGCGGCTTCGAGGTGTCGATGCCCGGGCGAGCTGCCTGAATCGTCGCTACGAAACATGCCCGCAGCCGGCGCCGCCTGCGACTGATGCCAGCCTCACGCGACATTCGCCGTTTCCTTTGCGCGGCAACACTCGCTCAGGTCATCGTCCCTCTCAAGCGGCAAGAGCCGGAGCACGGCCGCTGCTGTGGATCGAAGCGGCCGGCGCGAGCCAACAATCCGCTTGAAGAATCACAGGCGCGCCGCTCATATCCGCGGCCCGGCCTGGCGCCAGGATCTCTCACATCGGACGAGGAGGTGTTTCTTGGTGGTTTCCGTCCAGGCGCGCATTGCCGAAGAACTCGGGGTCAGGGAGCAGCAGGTCCAGGCCGCGGTCGATCTGCTCGACGGTGGAGCGACCGTCCCCTTCGTCGCGCGTTACCGCAAGGAAGCCACGGGATCGCTGGACGATGCGCAACTTCGCACGCTCGAAGAACGGCTGCGCTATCTGCGCGAACTGGAAGCGCGGCGCAAGGTCATCCTCGATTCCGTTCGCGAGCAGGGAAAGCTCGATGCAGCGCTCGAGGCGGCGATCATGGCCGCCGACAGCAAGGGACGCCTCGAGGACATCTACCTCCCCTACAAACCTAAGCGCCGTACGAAGGCCGAGATCGCCAAGGAAGCGGGGCTGATGCCGCTCGCCGACCTGCTGCTGAAGGAACCGCAAACCATACCCGCCGTTGCCGCGGAGCCTTTTGTCTCGGCCGAGAAGAACGTCGCCGATACAGCGGCAGCGCTGGCCGGCGCGCGCGCCATTCTGACCGAACGCTTCGCCGAGAATGCCGACCTGATCGGTGCGCTGCGTGAGGAATTCTGGGCGAACGGCCTCCTCGCCTCCAAGGTGCGCGAGGGCAAGAACGAGGCGGGCGCCAAGTTCAGCGACTATTTCGACTTCTCGGAAGCCCTCGCCAAGATGCCGTCGCACCGTGTGCTGGCGCTGTTCCGTGGCGAGCGTGAGGAAATCCTCGCCCTCACGATCGAGCCCGACGATCCCGCTACGCGCCCTGCCGGCGGCGCCCCCTACGTCACAGCTTACGAACTCCGCATCATGCGGGCCTACGGCATCTCCGACGAGGGGCGGCCGGGCGACAAATGGCTGGCTGAAACGGCGCGCTGGGCGTGGCGCACCAAGATCATCATCCTGCTGTCGATCGACATCAGGCTGCGCCTGTGGACAGCGGCCGAAGAAGAAGCAGTGCGAGTATTCGCGTCCAATCTGCGTGATCTGCTGCTGGCCGCCCCCGCAGGGGCGCGGCCGACGCTGGGACTCGATCCCGGCTTTCGCACCGGCGTGAAGGTCGCGGTGGTCGACGCCACCGGCAAGGTGGTGGCGACCAGCACGATCTACCCGCA
>JAEZIF010000413.1 GCA_023416135.1 Pseudomonadota bacterium | reverse complement strand
CCCGTGTCATGAAGCCCGAGGAGTCCGCCACGACTGGCGCCGATCTGCTGGTGAAAGCCCTGATCGACGAGGAAGTCGAGGTCGTCTTCGGCTATCCCGGCGGCGCGGTCCTTCCGATCTACGACTCCCTCTTCAAGCAGAACCGGCTGCGCCACATCCTGGTGCGCCATGAGCAGGCGGCCGTACACGCCGCCGAAGGCTATGCGCGCTCGACCGGCAAGGTCGGGGTGGTGCTGGTGACGTCGGGGCCCGGTGCGACCAACGCCGTGACCGGCCTCACCGACGCCCTGATGGATTCGGTGCCCATCGTCTGCCTGACCGGCCAGGTGCCGACGCACCTGATCGGCAACGATGCCTTTCAGGAAGCCGACACGACCGGCATCACGCGGCCCTGCACCAAGCACAATTACCTGGTGAAGGCGGTCGGCGATCTGGCACGCACCGTTCACGAGGCCTTCTATGTCGCCCGCTCGGGCCGTCCCGGTCCCGTGGTGATCGACCTGCCGAAGGACGTGCTGATGAACAAGCACGACTACGTGGCGCCCAAGAAGCCGGTGCAGCACAAGAGCTATCGCCCGCAGGTGAAGCCCGAGCTGAAGAAGGTCGAGGAGGCCATCGAGCTGATCGCCGGAGCCAAGCGGCCGATCTTCTATGCCGGCGGCGGCATCGTGAACGCAGGTCCGAAGGCTTCCAAGCTGCTGACGCAGTTCGTGCACATGACGGGCTATCCCATCACCAACACGCTGATGGGGCTCGGCACCTACCCGGCGAGCGACAAGCAGTTCCTCGGCATGCTGGGCATGCACGGCACCTACGAAGCCAATCTGGCGATGTATCACTGCGACGTGATGATCAACATCGGCGCGCGCTTCGACGATCGCATCACCGGCAAGCTCGCCGAGTTCTCGCCGCGCTCGAAGAAGATCCACGTCGACATCGATCCCAGCTCGATCAACAAGAACGTGCGTGTCGACCTGCCGATCGTGGGCGATGCCGGCCACGTGCTCGAGGACATGATCCGGGTGTGGAAGGCCAGGCAGCCCAAGGTCGACCACAAGGCGCTGAAGGCGTGGTGGGCCGAGATCGACAAGTGGCGGGAGCGCAACTGCCTCGCCTACAAGGCCGACAAGGAGACGATCAAGCCGCAATACGCGCTGGAGCGTCTCTACCATCACATCAAGGACCGCGACCACTACATCACCACCGAGGTCGGCCAGCACCAGATGTGGGCGGCGCAGTTCCTGAAGTTCGAGCAGCCCAACCGCTGGATGACCTCGGGCGGGCTCGGCACCATGGGCTACGGCTTCCCGGCAGCGATGGGTGTGCAGATCGCCCATCCCGAGTCGCTGGTGATCGACGTGGCGGGCGAAGCCTCGATCATGATGAACATCCAGGAGCTCTCGACGGTGGCGCAGTACCGGCTGCCGGTGAAGATCTTCATCCTGAACAACCAGTACATGGGCATGGTCCGCCAGTGGCAGGAGCTGCTGCATGGCGGCCGCTATTCCGAGAGCTACATGGAATCGCTGCCCGACTTCGTGAAGCTCGCCGAGGCGTTCGGCGCGGTCGGCCTGCGCTGCCACGAGCCCGACAAGCTCGACGATACGATCAAGCAGATGATCGCCATCAATCAGCCCGTCATCGTCGACGTGCTGGTCGACAAGGCCGAGAATTGCTTCCCGATGATCCCGTCGGGGGCGGCGCACTACGACATGCTGCTGGGCCCCGACGACCGCGCCGCCAAGCCGGTGTCGGAGGAAGGCATGGTGCTGGTGTGAACATGCCCATGGCGACCTCCAGCCACACCATCTCGGTGCTGGTCGACAACGAGCCCGGCATCCTGGCGCGCGT
The DNA here is from genome assembly GCA_023416135.1 of Pseudomonadota bacterium. GTDB lineage: Bacteria > Pseudomonadota > Alphaproteobacteria > Reyranellales > Reyranellaceae > Reyranella. Next base: position 4,844 of record JAEZIF010000413.1, on the reverse strand, counting down.
GGTCGGCCTGTTCTCGGGTCGCGGCTACAACATCGAGAGCCTGACCGTGGCCGAGACCGACGCCAAGGAGAACCTCTCGCGCATCACCATCGTGACGGCGGGAACGCCCATGGTGATCGAGCAGATCAAGGCGCAGCTCGACCGCCTGGTGCCGGTCCACAAGGTGCGCGACCTCACCGTCGAGGGCCCGCATATCGAGCGCGAGCTCGCCCTGGTGAAGGTCAGGAGCACCGGCGACAAGCGTGTCGAGGCGTTGCGTCTCGCCGACGTGTTCCGTGCCAAGGTGATCGACGCCAAGATGGATTCCTTCGTCTTCGAGGTCACCGGCAATTCCGACAAGGTCCAGACCTTCATCGGGCTGATGGAAGCTCTCGGGCTGGTCGATGTCGGCCGCACCGGCATCGTCGCCATGTCGCGCGGCGGCGACGCGCTCTAGACATGGAGTACGCCGTCGCCCTGCTGGGCCTCGCCGTCGTCCATCTGCTGGCGGTGGCGAGTCCCGGGCCCTCGACGGTGCTGGTGATCCAGACCGCCGCCGTCGCCGGCCGGCGCGGCGGCCTGCTGGCGGCGTTCGCCATGATGGTGGGCGCGCTCGCCTGGGCGGCGGCGGCGCTCTACGGCCTGCAGGCGCTGTTCGCCAAGTTCGAGTGGCTATACGTCGCCTTCCGCATCGGCGGCGCGCTCTTTCTGCTCTACATCGCGATCATGATCTGGCGCCATGCCCGCGATCCGTTGCCCGAGATCGCAGTCGACCGCACGGCGCGCATGACCGGTTGGCAGGGCTTCATGCGCGCCCTGCTGCTGCAGCTCAGCAATCCCAAGATCATGGTGTTCTTCGGCAGCATCTTCCTGTCCGTGCTGCCGCAGAACACGCCGGCTTGGATGGACGGCGCGGTGCTGGCGATCGTGGCCGTGAACGAGTTCTGCTGGTTCGCAATGCTGGCGCTGCTGTTCTCGGGCGGACCGGCGCGCGCTTTCTATCGCCGCGCCAAGGTATGGCTCGATCGCATCATGGGCGGCGTGCTGGCGATGCTTGGCCTGCGGTTGGTCCTCTCCGATCACTAGGCCGAAGTCTCGATCGTGAGCGAGACATCGATATCGCCCGGTAGGACCACGTTCTACGACGAACTCATCCGCCGGCGCCGAGCGGCGTGGATTTTCGCGAGCGCCTGTGCGCTGGTCGCGTCGGGCGTGGGCCTGGTGCTGAGCACCATCGTCACGCCCCTCGTGCTGCTGGCCGCGGGCGGGCTCCTGAAGCTCGTGGCCGCGCTCGGCCTGGCCGATTCGCTGGCACGCGGCGGCATCGCGCTGATCCATGATTTCGTCGGCCGGCAACTCGCCACCTTCGATCGATTGTCGGAGGCGCTGGATCGGGTGAACGGTCCGGGCGACATGGGCCTGTTGGCGGGACCGTTGGCCGGGCTGGCGCCCGCCGCGGTTCCTGCGTTGCTCGCCGGAGTCCTCGTCTGGCTCTGGTTGCGCCGTCTGTTCGGCCGGAGCAGCGAGCACGACTTGATCGCGCGCCTGAAGGCGAGGCCTGCGAGTCTCGGTGATTTCGAGGAACGACAGCTCGCCAACATCGTCGAGGAGGTCGCGATCGGCGCGGGCGCGCCAACGCCGCAGCTTTTCCTGATCGACACACCCATGGTCAACGCAGCGGCGCTGGGATCCCACGACAAGGGCATCGTGGTTTTCACGCGCGGAATGCTCGACGCCCTGGATCGCAGCGAAACCGAGGCCGTCGCCGCGCGTCTGGTCTCGGCGATCGGGGCTGGAGACCCGCGCGCCGCGACCAGCATCATGGCGGTGTTCCGCACGCTGGGATTTTTCCTCACCGTGCTCGACCTGCCCCTGCGCTGGTCGGCCTGGCGCACGCTGGGTGGACTGCTGCTCGCCTCGGCGCACCGAAGGCCCGGCACCGATGCCTTGGGACGCCTCGGCGACGGCCTGGAGGAGGGTCTCGAGGCCGATGCGATTCCCCACCTCGACGAGATCGCGAGTGGGGCGCCCGGGCTCGTGGCCAAGGCGGTGCGGCTGCTGTTGCTGCCCTTCTATCTGGTCTCGGTCTTCTACAAGCTCATCCTCTTCCTCTGGACGGCTCTGTTCCTGGGCCCGCCCATGGCGTTGCTGTGGCGCAATCGCTGTTATTGGACCGACGCCCGCACCGTGAAGCTCGCGCGAAATCCGGAAGCGTTCGCCAAGGCGCTGGAGAGAATCGGCGCGGTCGATCCGCCTCCCGGCGGCGAAGCATTTGCCTATCTGTTCATCGCCGCCCCGACGACCGGTCGTCGCGCCGTCGCCGACCGGCGCAGCTTGGCGTTGGCCCTGACGCCTCCGACGAGCAGGCGCCTGGCGCGTCTCAGCGCCATGGGCGCCAACCCGCGCAACGCTCGGACCCTCGACCTCGCGGCTCTGGGAGAGCATCCCTTGCGCGCTCTCGTGGTCGGGACTTTGAGCCTGCTGCTTGTTCCGCTGTTCGCGATCCTGGTCATGGCGATCGGATTTCTCACCGTCATGATCATGACGTTCGGCCTGCTTGCCGGCCTCGGCATCGTGCACGCGCTGATCTAGCTCAGTTCCTGACCCGCGCCTGCACCTCGGCGAGATTGGCCGGCGTCTTCTCGAGCACGAACAGCGCGGTGCTGCGGCCGTTGATGCGCAGCGGATCGCCCGCCTCGCGTTCCGCCATCTCGTAGAACATCTGGCCGGCGGGGCGGCAGTTCCAGTCGGGGCTGAGGCCCGACAGGCGCACGCCGGGATAGCGCAGGCAAATCTGGACGATCGACTGGCCGCCGGCGCCCGGCGCGGTGTTGACCTGCCACTCGCCGGCGAAGATGCGGCGCTGGCCGACCACCCAGGCGAAGTCGCGGCCGTCGGCCGTCGAATAGTGGATCAGGGCCGGTCCATTGCCGGCCCACAGCCACGTCTTGTTGGCCATGCCGCGCTGCGCGGCGTCTGGAGTGGAATTGTCGATGGCGGCCTGGATCTGCGGCATCTGCACCGCAGGGCCGACGGGCGCGGCCGGATCGGGTTTGGAGCAGGCTGTCAGGGCAGCGGTGACGACGGAGATGGCGATGAAGCGCGTACGATACATGGCAGGACGCTGCCGCGTCCCGCTCGGCTTGTCTAGCGATTGGCGCGTGCCTCGAGCTGCGCGATCGTCAAATTGCTGAGCGTCAGCGCAAACGGTGCCTGCGTGCGGCCCGCCAGGCCGAGCACGTCGCCGTCGACCCGTTCGGGAATCCAATGAAAGACCGAGCCGGCGGCGCGGCAGTACCACTGGTCGCCCGAGGTCTTGGCGATGGGATGGACGGCCTCGCCCGGATAGCGCAGGCAGAGCCGCGTGACCGTCCGGCCCTTGTTGTCGGTTGCGGTCTCGATCCGCCATTCGCCGGCCAGGATGCGCTCCTCACCGCGATACCAGGCGAAATCCCTGCCGTCCGCCGCGGAGTAGTGGATGTGCTGGCCCGAGCTGCTTTCGGTGCTGCGCCAGGTCTTGCCGCTCAGGAAGGCCTGGGCCTGCTGCGCGGTGATGGTGGCGTCGGCGGCGTCGATCTCGCCCATCGTGGCGGTGCCGTCGCGGCTGCCGGATACCGAGGAACTGTACCAGCATCCGGCCAGGGACAGTGCTGCGGCCGCAGCGAGCAGCGGGAAGCGAAGAGCGGTCATGCGTGCGAAGCGGATTCCAGGCTGGTCTTTGCAGTCGGGGTTGTCTAGTAAGCCCCCTTTCAATGGCCGGAACGCACACTGCCAGGAGGAACGGGCCCCATGCGTGTCTACTATGATCGCGATGCCGATGTGAACCTGATCAAGGGCAAGAAGGTCCTGGTCGTGGGCTACGGCAGCCAGGGCCACGCCCATGCGATGAACCTGCGTGATTCGGGCGTGAAGGACGTGCGCATCGCGCTGAAGCCCGGCTCGGCCACCATCAAGAAGGCCGAGGGTGCGGGCTTCACGGTGATGAGCCCGGCCGACGGCGCCAAGTGGGCCGACATCGTCATGGTGCTGACGCCGGACGAGCTGCAGTCCGACATCTACCACGCCGATCTTGCGCCGAACATGCGCCCGGGCTCGGCGCTCGCCTTTGCGCATGGCCTCAACGTGCATTTCAACCTGATCACGCCGCGCGCCGACATCGACGTGTTCATGATCGCGCCCAAGGGCCCGGGTCACACCGTGCGCTCGGAGTACCTGCGCGGCGGCGGCGTGCCCTGCCTGGTGGCGGTGGCGCAGAACGCGTCGGGCAACGCGCTCGAGATCGGCCTCTCATACTCCTCGGCGATCGGCGGCGGCCGCGCCGGCACCATCGAGACCACCTTCAAGGAAGAGTGCGAGACCGACCTCTTCGGCGAGCAGGTCGTGCTGTGCGGCGGCCTGGTCGAGCTGATCAAGGCCGGCTACGAGACGCTGGTCGAGGCGGGCTACGCTCCCGAGATGGCGTACTTCGAGTGCCTGCACGAGGTGAAGCTGATCGTCGACCTGATCTTCGAGGGCGGCATCGCCAACATGAACTACTCGATCTCCAACACCGCGGAGTACGGCGAGTACGTGTCGGGCCCGCGCATCGTCACCGCCGAGACCAAGGCCGAGATGAAGCGCGTGCTGGCCGACATCCAGTCGGGCCGTTTCGCGCGCGACTGGATGCTGGAGAACAAGGTCAACCAGGCCTCGTTCAAGGCCATGCGCAAGCGCATGTCGGAGCACCCGATCGAGGAGATCGGCGTCAAGCTGCGCGCCATGATGCCGTGGATCAAGGAAAAGGCGCTGGTCGACAAGACCAGGAACTAGCTCGGACAAGGGAGCGCCGGGCCGAACCCCGCGCGCCCGTTTACTAAACCTTTGCC
>JAEZIF010000315.1 GCA_023416135.1 Pseudomonadota bacterium | reverse complement strand
GCAAGGCGATCGAGCTCGCCGAGCAGGAGAGGGCGGTCGCCGTCGCCGAGCAGTCGCGCGCCCAGTCGGTCGCCCAGGCCGAGGCCGACAAGGCCCGCGCCATCGCCGTCGCCGAGGAGGAGAAGGTGTTCACCGCGCGCGAGACGGAGATGGCGCAGCGGCGCAAGAGCGTCGAGCTTATCGTGGCCCAGCAGGAGGCCGAGCGCGAAGCCCTGCGCCTGCGGGTCGCCGCAGAGGCCGAGAAGGGCGCGGCGGCGGACCGTGGCGCCGCCGTTCGCGCCGAAGCGGAGGCCGAGGCCGACGCCGAGAAGATCCGGGCGCTCGCCAACCGCATCCGCCTCGAGGTCGATGCCGAGGGCACGCGGCTGATGAACGAGGCGCAGAACCTCCTGTCGGCCGACGCCCGCCTGTCGGCCATGCGGCTCAGGCTCATCGACAAGCTCGACTCCATCATCCGCGAATCGGTGAAGCCGATGGAGCGCATCGAGGGCATCAAGATCCTGCATGTCGACGGCCTCGGCGGCGGTGGAGGCGGTGGCCACGCCGGCGCCGGCGATGCCGGCAGCGGGCTCGCCGACAGCGTCGTGAACTCGGCGCTGCGCTTCCGCGCCCAGGCGCCGCTGATCGACCAGCTCCTGCGCGAGATCGGCGTCGCCGGCGGCGATGTCGGCCGCGTCGCCCAGGGCCTGCTCGACCGCACCCAGGGCTCGAGCGGCCCGCCGGTGCCCGCCAACCCGCCGGGGGAATAGGCAGAGGAACATGAGGTCCGGGAGGGAGTAACCGTTGATCAAGGTCTATGCCTCGAGCGTCATCGACGCGCCGGCCGAGCAGGTGTGGGCGCGCATCCGCGACTTCAACGGGCTGCCGGGCTGGACGCCGTTCGTCGCCGAATCGCGCATCGAGGGCGGGCTGCCTTCCGACAAGATCGGCTGCGTGCGCAACTTCCGCCTCAAGGACGGCGGCATGATCCGCGAGCAGCTCCTCACCCTGTCGGACTACGACTACCAGTGCTCCTACTCGATCCTGGAAAGTCCGATGGGCGTCGACAACTACGTCGCCACGCTCAAGCTCACGCCGGTGACCGACGGCAACCGCACCTTCGCCGAATGGTGGGCCGAGTTCGACTGCGCGCCCGACCGCGAGGGCCAGCTTTCGCGCGACATCGGCCAGGGCGTGTTCCAGGCGGGCTTCGATTCCCTGAAGATGCTGGTGCGGCGTTGATCATCGCCCAGCAATGATTCGCGTCACCCGATCCGCCATCATCGATGCGCCGATCGAGCGCGTATGGGCGATCCTGCGCGACTTCAACAGCCACACGGCCTGGCATCCGGTCGTGGCCGAATCGGCGATCGAGAACGACGAGCCCTCCGACCGGGTCGGCTGCGTGCGCAGCTTCACGCTCAGGGACGGCAACCACATCCGCGAGCAGCTGCTCGCGCTGTCCGACAACGACTACGTCTCGACCTACTGCATCCTCGACGCCACGCTGCCGATGCAACGCTACGTCGCCACCGTCCAGCTCAAGCGCGTCACCGACGGCGACCGCACCTTCTGGCACTGGCAGTCGACCTTCGACACGCCGCGCGGCCGCGAGCGGGAGTTCGCCGATCTGGTCGGCAAGGGCGTCTATGAGGGCGGCTTCGAGGGCCTGCGCGCCTTCCTGCGCCGCCGTCCCGGCGCCCCGGCCTTCCGGGCGGCCGGCGGCGAGACGATGGCGACGCAGGGCATGGTCGCGAGCCGCTTCGGTGGCCCGGATGTGTTGGAAGCACGCCCGCTCGAGGCGAGGGCTCCCGCGCCGGGCGAGGTCCGCATCCGCCACAGCGCCGTCGGCGTCAACTACATCGACGTCTACGTTCGCAAGGGCGAGTACCGGATGATCGAGCCGCCGGCGCCCATCGGCATGGAGGCGGCGGGCGTCGTCGTCGATGTCGGCGATGGCGTCGGCCACCTGCTGCCGGGCGACCGCGTCGCCTACGCCTGCGCGCCACCCGGCGCCTATGTCGGCGTGCGCACGTTGCCCGCGGGCCAGGTCGTCGTGCTGCCCGACGAGATCGATGACGAGACGGCGGCCGCCCTCATGCTGAAGGGCATGACCGCCGAGTACCTGCTGCATCGCACTCATCGCCTGCGCGGCGGAGAAACCGTCCTGGTCCATGCGGCGGCGGGCGGCGTCGGCCTGCTGCTCTGCCAATGGGCGAGGGCGCTGGGTGCCCGGGTGATCGGCACGACCTCGACCGACGACAAGGCCCGAGCCGCCCGGGCAGCGGGCTGCGACGCCGTCATCGTCGGCCGCGACTATCGCTTTGCCGGCGCCGTGCACGACGCCACCGGCGGCCGCGGCGCCGACGTCATCTATGACGGCCTCGGCCAGGCTGCCGCCCGGGAAAACCTCGAGGCGCTGGCGCTGTGCGGCCACTGGATCTGCTATGGCCACGCCAGCGGCCCGGTCGATCGCCTGTCGGTCGAGAGCCTCGGCCAGAAATCCGCGACCTTCTCCAGTCCGGTGCTGTTCCACTACACCGCCGAGCGTGCCGTCCTGACGGAGATGGCGCAGCGTACATTCGACGCGCTGCGGCAGGACACCATTCGCCTCGACATCCGGCATCGCTATCCGCTGGCGGCGGCCTCCCAGGCGCACCGGGATCTCGAGAGCCGCTCGACGGTCGGCCCTCTGATCCTCCTGCCTTAGGGAATCTCGTCACGCTGCATAAAGTGCGACCGGTCGATCGAAGCCCTTCAGGTCGTAGGGTTTGCTGGTGCTCCCCGCGAGGTCGTCGGGCGCACGCTGGTGAACGGCCTCGGTGACCAGGATCTCTCCCGGCCGAGCGGCGGACTGGGCGCGCGCTGCGGTGTTGACCACCGTGCCGATGGCGGTCAGGTCGCGATGGGAGCGGCCGAACTCGCCGAAGCTCACCTCGCCGCAGTGAATGCCGATGCCGACGCCGATTTCGCCCTTGGTCCCGCCGAGCAGGCCGGCGAACTCGGGTTGCCGTAGCGCCATGCGCCGCTGCAGCTCGCGGGCGGCCCGCACGGCCTGCCGCTCATGGTCCGCCTGCTTGAGCGGGAAGTTGAACACCGCCATCACCGCATCGCCGATCGTCTTGTTCAAGAGCCCGTCGAACTCCCAGATGGCGGCGGCCGCTTCGTCGTAGAAGATGTCGAGCACGCCGCCCATCTCGGTCGCCGACAGCGACTGCGACAGGCTGGTATAGGCCCTGAGGTCGGCGAACATGATGGTGGCGTCGATCGTGATCTTGGTCGCCTTCATGATCCTCTGGAACATGAGCTCGCAGAAGGTGCAGAGATTGGGGTTCATGCGGCTGGGCCGCAGGCCGACGACGCGGAACGGCACCGAGAGCGGCCCGCGCAGGGCGATCGGCACGCGCATGGTCTGCCAGCATCCCTTGCAGATCAGGGCTCGACTTGCGGCCATCTCACATCCCCGGACCTCGGCGCAGCTTAGCATCGCCGCCTGCCGGCCGCATCCGAGCCGGTTCGTGACCAGGTTCGGGCACCGGTGCGGAAAGTTCCTGTAGCCTGGCGACGGCATTCGGCGCTGTACTGGAGCCGCTGATGCGCCCGCCGCTCCTTCCCCGACTTCTCGTGCCGCGCCTGCCGTTCTTCTACGGGTGGATCGTGCTCGCCTGCATCTGCCTGGCGGGTTTCGCGCGCCAGGGGCCGGCGGTGGCCACACTGTCGGTCTTCGTCGTGCCCATGACCGATGCCTTCGGCTGGTCGCGCACCGAGATGGCGGGGGCGGTGTCGCTGGGTGGCGTGCTGGCGGCCTTCGTCTCGCCGCTCATCGGCCCGCTGCTCGACCGGCGCGGGGCGCGCCTGATCCTCTGTCTCGCCGTGCTCGGCACCGGGCTGGCGACGATGGCCCTGTCGCTCGTTCAGTCGCTGCTGCTCTTCTACCTGCTGTTCGTCTTCGCCCGCATGGTCTGGGCCGGCCCGTTCGACCTCGGCCTCTACGGCGCCCTGAACAGCTGGTTCGTGGCGCGGCGCGCGCGCGCCACCTCGATCGCCACGCTCGCCCAGATGTCGGGCCTGGTGGCCCTGCCGATCATCGCCCAGCTCGCCATGCAGGACGGCGGGTGGCGTCACGGCTGGGTGGCGATCGGCACCACCGTGCTGGCGGTCGGCTTTCTGCCGGTCTGGCTGTTCCTGGTGCGGCGGCCGGAGGATGTCGGGCTGGTGCCCGACCGCATGGCCGCGGGTGCCGGCGCGGCCGTCGTCGAGCCGCGCTTCAGCCGTGCCGCCGCCATGCGCACCCCGGCCTTCTGGCTGCTGTCGCTCTACACGGTGCTGGTCTTCCCGGTGCAGGCCGGCGTCAGCCTGCACCAGGCGCCGCATCTCATCGAGAACGGACTGTCGCCCATCGCCGCCGCCACGGTGATCAGCTTCTTCTCGGCGATGTCGGCCGTCGCGAGCTTCGGTATCGGCTTCCTGCCGCGGCGCTGGCCCTTGCGCTACGTGATGTCGCTTGCCGCCGTCCTGCTGGGGAGCGGAACGCTGGGCCTGATCGGTGTCGCCTCCGTCGAAACCGCCTACCCTTTTGCCGGCCTGTTCGGCCTTGGGATCGGCGGCGTCATGACCCTGCTGCCCATGGCCTGGGCCGACTACTTCGGTCGCGAGAGCTACGGCGCCATCCGCGGCGTGGCGCTGTCGCTGCAGGTCGTGGCGCAGGCTGCGGGACCTATCGTGTCCGGCGTGCTGCGCGATGCCAGCGGAAACTACACGGACTCGCTGGTTCTATTCGGCGTACTGGCTGCGCTGGCGGCCGCCGTGGCGATAGTGGCTCGACGCCCGTCTACGCAGCTCACCTGATCCCTTGGAGTCGCAAAGGCCGGGTTCGGTCATCGCGCGGCAGCGTCGTCGAATGTCGGGTACTCGATAATCATCCGATAGCAATCGAGGCTGCCACTCAGGAATTCGTACGCGGCGCCCCAGAGATAGAGGCGGAAGCGCCGGTAGTTGAATTCGCCAAAGCGCTCGATCACTTGGTCTCGGTTGCGCTCGAAGTTCATCGCCCAGTGCTGGAACGTAAGGAAATAGTCGCGACGGTCGTTGTGCAGCTCGCGAACGCGCAGCGACGTTTGTGCCATCTGCTCGAGGAAATCGTGCAGGACCAGGAAGGAATGGTTGCCGCCGTAGACGTATTTGACCATGAAAGTCGACAGTTCGTACTTCTTCGTGCAGGCGCTGCCGTCGAGGAAGATCCGCCCTCCTGGCTTCAGCAGCGAGGCGAACTTGCGCAACACCTTGCCGTACTGCGGCAAGTGCTCGATCACCCCCATGATGACGATAGCGTCGTACTTCTCGGCCGTCTCGTAGACCAGGAAGTCGCAGTCGATGATCGTCCAATCCTGCCCCAGCTGCGTTGCCCGCTGTCGCAGATACCTCGCCGATTCCGCCGAAATGGTGAGGCCGGTGCATTTCACGTCGCGTTGCGCAGCGTATTCGAACCAGGCGCCCCAGCCCGGGCCGATCTCGAGGACGCGGTCGCCCGGCTTGAGGCCGAGCTTGTCGAAGCAGTAGTCGAACTTGCGTCGGGTCGCTGCGGCCAGTGACTCCTCCGGGGAGTGGAAGACGCCCTGCGTATAGGCCGGGTGCTGAGGATCGAGAAACGCGAGAAAGAAGCTCGAATCGATGTCGTAGTGATCGGCGATCGCGCGGCGGTTGGCCCGCACCTGGCCGAACAGCAAGGGTTCGAGGAACCGCCACGCCGCGACGGCATAGTGCCGATCGGTCATCGAACGGCGAATCTCGAAGGGGCGCAGCATGTCGCCGTCGATGTCGAGGTGTCCCTCGACGTACGCATCGCCCACGCGCCCCTCGTCCATGCTCGCGAATGCGCGCACGGCCTCACGGTCGCGCAACGTGACGGTGAAGCTCGCAGCGGCATCGCCGAAGCTCCTGCGAGAGCCGTCTGGAAACACGATTGCAAACGGAATGCTGGACCGCGCGAAGCGGTTCAGGATTCGTTCCATGAATCGCGAACGACCCTTCGTCGGCGCCCCCTGCGCCGCGGCCGCGTCGATTTGGGGGGCTATCGGTTCAGCCAGGACGCGCGCTCCTACCCACGCTTGGATTTGCCCTGTCTACTACAATCTCGGTCAAGGCCGCTGTGTTCAACTCATGATAGTGGCCGCTTCGGTCAAGCCGGCAGCATTCGCTCCCGGCGAGCGCTCTACCGGTGCCGCGTGCTCGTCGTCTGCACGCCGTTTGCGCCCGCGACCGACAAGGCGGCGCTCGATATGCCCGACATCTCGCCGCGTATCGTGTGGATGTTGTTCTGGTCTTGTGTGACCAGGCGTGACGTCGTACCGGTCGCACCGCTGCATGATCTTGGTGCGCCGGACCACGTCCAGCGAAGCACGTCGGTGGCGAGCGTTTGCGGGATTCCGAAGTGGCGTCAATGTGTTGCGGGTGTCGGTGTGGCTTCGACCTCGCCCCCTGCTGCCGTCCAAGGGTGACGGTTGCCGACGCCGCATGAGCCGGCCCGCTCTGCTTTGTCGGCTTGCACCGCGGGCGCTGGTCCCATACCCTTTTCGCAGCCCAAAAGAGGCTGCACCGCCGGACAAGGGAGAAAACGGCGGTAGCGGGAATGAGGAAACGGCTTCGCATCAGGGACGAAACAGCGGCAATTGGGGCCTTTCGCGGGACCAGGGTGCTCCCGTGGGAGACGTGCACGCTGGCGACAAGCGCTTCGGAGCACGGCATGCCGCCATTGCTGGAGGTGAGGGCACTTCATACCGAATTCAGGACGGGCGCCGGCCTGGTGCGCGCCGTCGACGGAATTTCCTATACCGTCGAGCCCGGCGAGACCGTGGCCATCGTGGGCGAGAGCGGCTCGGGCAAGTCGGTCGGCGCGCTCTCGATCCTGCGGCTGATCCCCGATCCGCCGGGACGCATCACCAGCGGCGAGATCCTGTTCGACGGCAAGGACCTGCGTCGCCTGTCCGAGGCCGCGATGCGCGAGATCCGCGGCCGCGACATCGGCATGGTGTTCCAGGAGCCGATGACCTCGCTCAATCCCGTGCTCTCGATCTCCCGCCAGATCACCGAGACGCTGGAGCAGCACCAGGGCGCCGATCGCGCCACCGCCGAGCGCCGCGCGCTGGAGCTGCTGGAGATGGTCGGCATCGCCGACCCCAGGCGCCGGCTGAAGCAGTATCCCCATCAGCTTTCCGGCGGCATGCGCCAGCGCGTCATGATCGCCGTCGCGCTCGCCTGCAATCCCAAGCTGATCATCGCCGACGAGCCGACCACGGCGCTCGACGTCACCATCCAGGCGCAGATCCTGGAGCTGATGAAGTCGTTGACGCACAGGCTCGGCGTCGCGCAGATCATCATCACCCACAATCTCGGCGTCGTCGCGCGCTATGCGGCCCGCGTCAACGTCATGTATGCCGGCCGCATCGTCGAGGCCGGCAGCGCCGACGCGATCTATCACAATCCGCGCCACCCCTACACGATGGCGCTCCTGAAGTCCGTGCCGCGACTCGATCAGCCTCGGCGGGCGCGACTTGATCCCGTCGAGGGGCAGCCACCCGACCTGACGCGGCTGGACGGCGGATGCGCCTTCCGGCCGCGTTGTCGTTTTGCCATCGAGCAATGCGGCCAGGCCCGGCCGCCGCTCGCGGCGGTCGGAGAGCCGGGGCATCTCTCGGCCTGCTTCCGCAGCGCCGAGCTCGCGGACATCCGGGACGTCGCGGCATGAACGCCCCGATCGCCCGATCGACGCCCGACCGGCCGCTTCTCGAGGTGCGCGGCCTTGCCATGCACTTCCCGATCTCCGAAGGCATCGTGCTGACACGCAAGATCGGCGACGTGAAGGCGGTGGACGGCGTCGACTTCACCATCGGCCGCGGCGAGACGCTGGGCTTGGTCGGCGAGAGCGGCTGCGGCAAGACCACGACCGGCCGCTGCATCCTGCGGCTGGAAAAGCCGACCGCCGGCGAGATCCTGTTCGACGGCCAGGACGTCAACCGCATGGAGCGCCGCGACCTGATCGCGCTGCGTCGGCGCATGCAGGTGATCTTCCAGGATCCTTACAGCTCGCTCAATCCGCGCATGAAGGTGGGCGACATCATCGCCGAGCCGATCAAGGTGCACGGCGTCGAGCCCGATGCGAAGCGCCGCCGCGACAAGGTGAGGGACCTGCTGTCCGTATGCGGCCTCGACCCCAAGTTCGCCGACCGCTATCCGCACGAGATGTCGGGCGGCCAGCGCCAGCGCGTCGGCATCGCCCGTGCGCTCGCGCTGGATCCCGAGTTCATCGTCTGCGACGAAGCGGTCTCGGCGCTCGACGTTTCGATCCAGGCCCAGGTGGTGAATCTGCTGGAGGACCTGCGCGAGCGCTTCCGGCTCACCTATCTCTTCATTGCCCACGACCTTTCCGTGGTGCGCCATCTCTGCCAGCGCGTGGCCGTGATGTATCTCGGCCGCATCGTCGAGATGGCCGACGGCGACGAGCTGTTCGACAATCCGCTGCATCCCTATACCCAGGCCCTGCTGTTGGCGGTGCCGATCCCCGATCCGCGCATCGAAGCCGCGCGCGAGTTCCGGCCGACGCGTGGCGAGGTGCCGAGCCCGATCAACCCGCCATCGGGCTGCGTCTTCCATCCGCGCTGCCCGATGGCCGTCGAAGGCTGCCGGCGGGCGCGACCCGTGTTGAGGGAGCTGCGGCCGCGCCACTGGGTGGCGTGCAGCGAAGTTCAGTAACCAGAGGGCGTAAGCGTCCGCGTACGAGAAAGGAAAGCAAAAGAATCAGGTTGCAAGGGAGGAAAGCGATGTACGTGCGTACAGGACTTTTGTCCGCGAGCCTTGGTCTCGCGGTCGCGATCGCGGCGGTCCCCGCCGGCGCCGAGACGCCCAAACGCGGCGGCACGCTCACCTACATGATCCCGGCGGACTCGCCGCCGAGCTTCGACGGGCATCGCGAGACGACCTTCGCCACGGTCCATGCCGCGGCGCCATACTACAGCGTGCTGATCCGGGTCCCGCCCGGCAATCCGGCCTCGACCACAGAGTATGTCTGCGATCTCTGCACCGAGATGCCGAAGCCCACCGACGACGGCAAGACCTACACCTTCAAGATCCGCAACGACGTCAAGTTCCACGACGGGGCCAGGCTCACGGCGCAGGACGTCGGCGCGTCGTGGCGGCGCATCGTGTTCCCGCCGCAAGGCACGACCAGCGCGCGCGTCAGCTACTACGCCATGGTCGACAAGATCGAGATCCCCGATGACAGCACCGTGGTGTTCACGCTGAAGTTCGCGACGACCGCCTTCCTGCCGGCGCTCGCCGACCCCTTCACCTGGATCTACAAGAAGGAGATCCTCGACAAGGATCCGCACTGGTACGAGAAGAACATCATGGGCTCCGGCCCGTTCAAGTTCGCCAGCTACGACGTCGGCCAGTCGATCAAGGGCGTGCGCAACCCCGACTACTATCATCAGGGCCAGCCCTACCTCGACGCCGTCGAGGGCATCTTCGCCGACAAGCAGTCGGTGCGGGTCGACGCCATCCGCGCCGACCGCGCCGCCATGGAGTTCCGCGGCCTGCCGCCGTCGGCCCGCGATTCGCTGGTCAAGGAAGCCGGCAAGGACGTCAACATCCAGGAGAGCGACTGGAACTGCGGCAACATCATCACGCCCAACCACAAGAAGAAGCCGTTCGACGACGTCCGCGTGCGCCGCGCGCTGGCGCTTGCCGTCGATCAGTGGAAGGGGGCGCCTGCGCTGTCCAAGATCGCCAACGTCAAGACGGTGGGCGGTATCGTCTTCCCGGGCTCGCCGCTGGCGGCGACCAAGGAAGAGCTGGAGCAGATGGCCGGCTACTGGCCCGACATCGAGAAGGCGCGGGCCGAGGCGCGCCGGCTGCTCAAGGAGGCCGGCGCCGAGGGGCTGAAGTTCGAGCTGACCAACCGCAACGTCGACCAGCCCTACAAGTTCGTCGGCACCTGGCTGATCGGCGAATGGAAGAAGATCGGCCTCAACGTCGAGCAGAAGGTCGTGCCGACCGGGCCGTGGTTCCAGGCGATGCGCAGCGGCAACTTCGACGTCGTGGTCGACGCCAACTGCCAGAGCATCGTCAATCCGGCGCTCGACACCGGCAAGTACCTGCCGAAGTCGGTCTATCCCGAGAGCTACGGCGAC
>JAEZIF010000277.1 GCA_023416135.1 Pseudomonadota bacterium | reverse complement strand
TCTCCTCCCACACCACGGCCGAACTCTTCACGGAGCTCGAGTAGCTGAAGTTCGGCACCGAGCCGGCCTTGCGGCCGAAGACGCCGCGATGCGCCGGGCCGACCCGGTTGGCGTCGAGCGAATGGCAGCCGCCGCAGCGGGATTCATAGAGTTCCTGGCCGTGCGCCGCGTCGGCCGCGGCGGCTGATTGCGCCGCCGCGGCCAGAACCAGCATTGCCCAGAATACCGTCAGGAGGGGCAACGCCTTGCGCATGCCTAGGCCCCGAAGCTCAGCGCCTTGGCGGGCAGCGGATCCTTCAGCGCCTGCGTCAGCACCGCCCAGTGCATGGCCTCGTCGGCGGCCAGCCGCGCCGAGACCTGCGCCAGGTTGCGATCACCGAACGACGGGATGACGCCGATATAGGCGTTGGCCGCGCCCTTCTCGAGACGCTGCGCCAGGCGCAGCACGTCGGTCTGGGACTTGAGCGCCGCTGCGTTCAACGCCTTCGCCACCTCGCCATCGCTCTTGGCCGCGACGGGCGCGCCGCCGAGCTTGCGGATGGTGGCGATCAGCACGTCGCGATGCTCCTTGTGGTGCGTCTGGAACAGCACGGCGACCTCGAGCACCGGCTTCTGCAGCAGGCCGCTCTGCGCGCCCAGCTGGTAGGCGCTGATCGCCTCGTTCTCGAGCGCCAGCGCGGTGTTGAGGATGCCGACGTCGTTGGCCGCTGCCGAAGCGCCGTTGCCCGCCGCGCTG
The DNA here is from genome assembly GCA_023416135.1 of Pseudomonadota bacterium. Classification (GTDB taxonomy): domain Bacteria; phylum Pseudomonadota; class Alphaproteobacteria; order Reyranellales; family Reyranellaceae; genus Reyranella. The sequence continues at coordinate 14,211 of JAEZIF010000277.1, read as the reverse complement.
CTCGACTGGGCAGCCGCCATCTTCTCGTACCCGGCCAGCAGGGCCACGGCCGAGGCCGAGAGGACGGTGATGCCGGACCCGCGAAGCAATCCGCGGCGGCGAAGATCGATCATCTGAGTCACGCTAGGTCTCCCTGGGTTGAGCAACGGAACGGCTGCTCCGTTCGTGCGTGACCTACGTGCCGCCTGGCTCGCGCGGATTGCTCACCATCCGTCACGGGTCGGTGAGAGGCGCGCGAGCAATTCCTGATATTGCGAGGCATTATTAATTGAGCGTCACACGCCGATGCTTGATCCCCCTCAACGACAGGCCTCCAGCCGCGACCAAAAATGCCTCTCATGACCCACCTAAAGCCGATTAAAATGCCGACGCGGGAAAGCATGAGGCCAATGGACTACGAGGAATTCTTCGCCGGTCATCTTCGACGTCTGCACGACGAAGGGCGCTATCGCGTCTTCGCCGAGCTGGAGCGTGTCGCCGGCGCCTTCCCGCGCGCCCGCTTCCACCATGACGGCACGGTGCGCGACGTCACCGTGTGGTGTTCAAACGACTATCTCGCCATGGGCCAGCATCCCGTGGTGATCGAGGCCATGCAGGCGGCGATCGGCGCGCAGGGCTCGGGGGCGGGCGGCACGCGCAACATCTCCGGCACCAACACGCTGCACGTGGCGCTCGAGCGCGAACTCGCCGGGCTGCACGACAAGGAAGCGGCCCTGGTCTTCACCTCGGGCTACGTCGCCAACGAGACGACGCTGCAGACCCTGGGCGCCCTGCTGCCCGGCTGTGAGCTCTATTCCGACGCCTATAACCACGCGTCGATGATCGCCGGCATTCGCCACTCGGGCGCGGTGCGCAGGATCTTCCGCCACAACGACCTCGCCCATCTCGAAGAGCTGCTCACGGCATCCACTCCCGGCACCCCCAAGATCGTGGCTTTCGAATCGGTCTACTCGATGGACGGCGACATCTCCCCGATCGAGGAAATCTGCGACCTCGCCCATCGCTACGGCGCCCTGACCTACCTCGACGAGGTCCATGCCGTCGGCATGTACGGCGCCCGCGGCGCGGGCGTGGCCGAGCGCGACGGCGTGCTCGGCAAGGTCGACATCGTACAGGGTACGCTCGCCAAGGCGTTCGGCGTGGTCGGTGGCTACATCGCCTCGACGGCAGCCACCGTCGACTTCGTTCGCTCCTGCGGATCGGGCTTCATCTTTTCGACGTCGATGCCGCCGGCCATCGCGGGCGCCGCCCTGGCCAGCATCCGCCACGTCACCGCCCATCCCGAGCTCCGGGTGCGTCATCAGGAGCGGGCGGCGGCGCTGAAGCGCAAGCTCGCCGCCGTCGGCCTGCCGATCATGCCGTCGGCGACGCACATCGTGCCGGTGTTCGTGGGTGATGCCGCGCTCGCCAAGCAGGCGACCGATCTGCTGATGGAACGCCATTCGATCTACGTGCAGCCCATCAACTACCCGACGGTCCCGCGCGGCACCGAGCGCCTGCGCCTGACGCCGACGCCGCTGCACAGCGACGACGACATGGCTCGGCTGGTCCACGCGCTGCAGGACGTCTGGCAGACGCTGGGCCTCAGCCTGCGGCAAGCAGCCGAGTAGCTCTCATTGGACCGCAGGCCCCCAAGCCTGCGGTCCAATGAGCCCTACTCCACCGTCCGCATCGGCCACAGGCGCGAACGGACCAGCACGAAAGCGATCAGCAGGACCATCGCCAGCGCCGGCATGAGCAAGGCGGCCTTGAGGCCCCAGACCGCGCAGATCGAGCCCGTCAGCAAGGCGCCGATCGGCCCGCCGCCGCTCAAGCCGAGCTGGAACAGGGCCATCAGCCGCGCCCGGTGCGTCGCCGGGGCGACGATCTGCACCACGGTGCGGCTCTGGGTCATGGTGATGCCGGCGCCAACGCCCCAGACGAAGACCAGCGCCACGAACAGCGGGAACGGCGGCAGAGTCGACAAGGCCGTCAGGATCACGGCGCCGGTTGTGACGCCGAGCCCGATCAAGCGGCCGCGCCGCGTCACCCGTCGCGCCAGCACGACCAGCGCCATGCTGGCGGCGATGGTGGCTGCCCAGAAGGCCAGGTTGACGTAGGACAGCTCCAGCGAGCCGCCGTGGTAGTTGTCGCGCACGGCGAGCGGAAGCACGGCCATGAAAGGCCCGACATAGAAAATACCGACGCCGAAGTTCAGCAGCAGCACCGGCCAGATCTGGTCGGACTTCACGGCCGCCGAGAAGCCTTCGCCGATGCTGCGCCAGAAGCCGGGCTGGTGGCTGGGCGGATGGGCCGGCGGTTCGGGCAGGCGCAGCACGGCGAGGCAACCGAGCAGCAGCAGGCCGGCATTCATGAGCAACAATGGCGGGGCGCCCACCCAGTCGGCAGACGAGGCGCAGGCGATGCCGACGAGCTGACCGAAGAACTGCAGCGCGGTGACCAGCGCAACGGCGCGCGGCAGCTCGCCGCGTTTCACCACCACCGGCAGGAGGGCGTCGCGCGTCGGGATCGCGAAGGCGCCGATGGCGCCCGCTATGACGCCGTAGACGATCAGGAGAACATAGCTCAGCTCACCGCCGGCCAGCAGCAGGGCGGCCAGCGCCAGGGGCGGCAGGGCGTAGATCACGTGGTAGCGCAGCAGCAGGCGGCGCGCATTGCCGCGGTCGGCGACAAGTCCACCCAGCGGCAGGAACAGCAGCGAGGGCGCCATCACGGCGGCCTGCGCCAACCCCACGGCAAAGGCGTCCATGCGCAGCACGACTGCGACCAGCCAGGGGAACAGCACCATCTGCACGCCGAGCGGCACGAACCAGCTGGTGAGGCCCACGAGATAGGCCGGAAAAGGATTGACAGAGCCGGTCACGGGGCGGCCTTGATCCAACAGGGAGACGACTATATCTTGTAAGGACTTAGTGCCGCTTGCTCATCCAATAGTCAAAGACGGCCAGGCTGCAGCTTCCAGCCTCTTTGGAAGCCCGGTGCTGACGGAGCGGGAGAAGATGTCGACGTTCAACCGCATCACCTTGGTCAAGGTCCTGGAGATCCTCGACAGCAGCAATGCCGGCGAGGCGCTGGCTGCGGCCAAGCTTGCCTCTACCATGCTGCGCGAGGCCGGTCTCACGTGGGATGATGTTCTGGCGCCCGAGATCCACGGCCGCGCGGCCGACGCATCGCCCATGCGCGCCATCGGCCCGGGGCCCGGATCGGGCCCCTTCGGTTATCGTCGCGATCGCGAGTTGTCACCGCACGAGCAGTTCTTCATGGTGCTGCTCAGCCCGCGCACGCCGATCGAGATCAAGCGCAAGCTGCGCGCCTGGGAGGCCCGCGTGCTCGACGGCGAGATCACGCCTCAGGAGACCCAGGACCTCCGCTTCATGTACCAGAGCTTCGTCGTCGGCTGACCCGTCAGGCGGCAACCAGCACGTTCTTCTCGCGCTTGAGCACGCGGCGCACGGCCGGCCGCGCCAGCATGCGGTCCTTCCAGGCAGTGTAGTTCTTGAGCTCTTCGACCGGCAGGCCGATACGCTTGCCCCAGCCATAGAACACCAGCGCATAGCAGTCGACGACGCTGAACTGATCGCCCAGGATCCACGCCTTGTCGCCTATGATGCCGTCGATCTCTTTCAGGCAGTTGTGGAAGTTGGTGCGGCCGACCTCCTTCAGGTGATCGAACACCTTGGTGTCGGTGGCGAAGCGCTCGGGCCGCGAGATGTGGGTGAAAGACGGGTGCACGTTGTTGGAGAACCAGGCCATCAGCGAGATCGCCCGCGCCCGCTGCACGGGGTCCTTCGGCATCATCTGCGGCGCGAACTTGGCGGCGATGAAGTCGAGTATCGCGGTGTTCTCGACGATCGTGCCCTCGTCGATCACCAGCGCGGGCACGCGGCCGCGCGGGTTGACCCGGAGATACTCCGGCGTCTTCTGCTCGTTCTTGGCGAAGGCGAGCACCTGCGAGTCGAACTTGGCGCCGCTTTCCTCGAGCGCGAGATGCGACGCCGTCGAGCAGGCGCCGGGGGCGTAGTAGAGCTTGAGCATTTTCCTCTCCCTCTCATTGGAACGCGTACCACGCTCATGACTGCGGGCCCGGCGGCTCACGCTCCGTCAAAGCGGCTTGGTCGCGCCCTTCGGCCGGCTGCGATGCAGGAACTCGCGGCCGACCTTGACCCGCTTCCGGCCGTCGTACTCGACGATGTCCGCCGTGGCGTAGGTCTCGGTCCAGTTCGACGGCAGAAACGAGCCCGAGCCCACGACGTCGACGGGCGCCTTGGCTTCGGCCATGACGCGGCACTTCGCGGGGCCGAAGCCCGACGAAGCCACGATCTTCACCTTGTCGAAACCCGCGTGGTCGAGCTCGGCGCGCAGGTGGAAGATCGCCGCTGCCGACACGCCGGTGCCCACCAGATAGCGCAACTCCTCTTCGCTGCGGTAGCCGCGGATCGACTCCGGCGAGAAGCGCTCCAGCACTGCGTACGACGATGCCGGATCGAGGCCTTCGATGTAGCGGCCGCCCGTCGTGTCCAGCCTGAACGACAGCATCCCCTTGGCGGCAAGCTCGGGAAAACGCCGGCAGACTTCCAGCGAGTCCGTGGTCTCGCGGGCGAAGTAGTCGACCAGCACGGTCATCGGCTCGCCGGGAAACGTCTCGTGATACATCTCCGCCGCGCGCAGGGTCGAACCGGCATAGCCGATCAGGGCATGCGGCATGGTGCCGAGCCCCTGGTCGCGGCCGAAGAAGTGCGCCGTGGCGTGCGTAGCGTTGCCGATGAAGCCGACTGCGCCCACCTTGCGCTTGGCGCGCGCCGAGCCGACCGAGGCGGCGTAGGCCATCATCTCGGCCATCTCCTGGCCGGCGCAGTGACGCGCGTCCATGGCGAGGAAGGCCGACTTCGGCATGTCGGTGCACATCGTCCAGGCATTGTAGGCGGCGACGCACGCCGGCCCCAACTTCTGCAGGAAGATCGTCTCGAGATCGACGAGATGGAAGAACGATCCGGTGATGTACATCATCGGCTCGCCGGCGCCGACCCACTTGCCCTCGCCATAGCGAAGGTCGAGCTCGACCAACGTGTTGCGCGAGCGGCCGAGTTCCTCCAGCCACTGCAAGGCCAGCCGCGGCGCGAACACCACGGGACGGCGCATGAAGATGGCATAGGTCACGCGCGCGTCGCCGAAGCGGCCGATCACCTGCTTCGAGCGATTGAAGTAGTGGTCGGTATACCGCTCGATCTCACCATCGGCAGGATGCGTCATTGCCGGTTCTCCCAGCTGGCCTGCCAGTGCGCCGATGACTGCGCGTCGCCTGATGGATGCGTCATAGACCCTCCCGTGGCCCCGACCGGGCCGTCGCTAGACGGCCGGTCGTGCCCGGGCGACGGACAGGCGCTCGGCCTTGAGCTGCTCGGCGAGCAGGAAGGCCAGCTCCAGCGCCTGGCTGGCGTTGAGTCGAGGGTCGCACTGCGTCTCGTAACGTTCGTTGAGATTGTCGACGGTGATGTCGGTGGCGCCACCGATACACTCGGTGACTTCCTGGCCGGTCATCTCGAAATGCACGCCGCCGGGATGGGTTCCCTCGGCGCGGTGCACGGCGAAGAAGTCCTTCACCTCGCTCAGGATGGCGTCGAAATGCCGGGTCTTCTTGCCGTTGGTCGCCGTCACGGTATTGCCGTGCATGGGGTCGCAAGACCATACGACCGAGCGCCCCTCCTTCTTGGTGGCGCGCAGGAACGCCGGCAGCTTGTCGCCGACCTTGCCCGCGCCCATGCGGCTGATGATGACGATGCGGCCGGGCTCGTTGGTCGGGTTCAGCGTCTCGTTCAGCCGCAGGAAGTCGTCGACCGACAGCGACGGGCCGGCCTTGAAGCCCAGCGGGTTGCGCACGCCGCGCAGGAACTCGACATGCGCGCCGTCGGGCTGGCGCGTGCGATCGCCGATCCACAGCATGTGGGCCGAGCAGTCGTACCAGTCGCCCGAGGTAGAATCGACACGGGTCAGCGCCTCCTCGTACTGCAGCAACAGCGCCTCGTGGCTGGTGAAGAAGTCGGTCTCGGCGATCTGCGGCGTGGTCGCCGAGGTGAGACCGCAGGCGGCCATGAAGTTCAGCGTCTCGTCGAGCCGGGCGGCGAGGTCATGGTAGCGCTCCGACGCCGGCGAGTTCCGCACGAAGTCGAGGTTCCAGCGGTTGACCTCGTGCAGGTCGGCATAGCCGCCCTGGGCGAAGGCGCGCAGCAGGTTCAGGGTCGCCGCCGACTGGTTGTAGGCCTGGACCATGCGCTCGGGATCGGGCAGGCGCGCCTCGGCGGTGAACTCGAAGCCGTTGACGTTGTCGCCGCGGTAGGACGGCAGCTCGACATCGCCCACCTTCTCGACATTGGACGAGCGCGGCTTGGCGAACTGGCCGGCCATGCGGCCGACCTTCACCACCGGCACGCCGGCGCCGTAGGTCAGCACGACCGCCATCTGCAGCAGCACGCGGAACGTGTCGCGGATGTTGTTGGCGGAGAAATCCTGGAAGCTCTCGGCGCAGTCGCCGCCCTGCAGCAGGAAGGCGTCGCCGTTCGCCACCTTGGCCAGCGCGCTCTTGAGCTTGCGCGCCTCGCCGGCGAAGACCAGCGGCGGATAGCGGCGAAGCCGGGTCTCGGCGCCGGCCAGGACGGCGGCGTCCTGATAGACCGGCATCTGCTGGGCCGGCCGGCCACGCCAGCTCGTCGGTGTCCAGTCGCCGGCACTCGAACTGCGGGACTGCGCTTTCGCGGCCGACCTGGACGGGCCCTGAATCGCGGTCATCTTTTCCTTACCTCCTGCACCCCGGCCGACCTCTGGCCGCGGGGTCGGTGAACCTATACGCGCTGTGGATAAAAGGCCAGTGGGCCGCTTCTGGCCCCTACTCGGCAGCCTTGCGGCTGGGGGCTGGCTCGACACGGGCCGTGCGCATGGTCACGAACTCCTCGCCGGCCGTGGGATGGATGCCGACGGTAGCGTCGAACTGCGCCTTGGTCGCTCCTGCCTTCACGGCGACGGCCAGGCCCTGGACGAGTTCGGCGGCGTCGTCGCCGACCATGTGGACGCCCACCACCTTGTCGGTGGCGGCCTCGACGATCAGCTTCATGAAGGTGCGCTGCTGGCGGCCCGACACCGTGTACTTCATCGGCCGGAAGGCCGAGGTGAAGATCCTGAGCTCGCCGAGGCGCATCCTCGCCTCTTCCTCGGTCAGGCCGACGTTGGCGAGCTCGGGCTGGCAGAACACCGCCGACGGCACGTCGCGATGGTCGGCCTTGCGCGGCTTCTTGCCGAACTCGGTATCGGCGAAGCAATGGCCCTCCATCAGCGCCACCGGCGTGAGGTTGATGCGATCAGTGACGTCACCCACCGCCCAGATGCTGTCGGCCGTGGTCTTCGACCATTCATCCACGGCGATGGCGCCGGCCTTGTCGAGCTGAACGCCGACCTTCTCGAGGCCAATGCCCTTGGTGTTGGGCTCGCGGCCGGTGGCGTACATGACGAGATCGGTCTCGAACATGCCGCCGAGCTGGGTGTGCACCGTGAACGGCGCTCCGCCGTTCGTCGCCTCGATGCATTCGATTTGCAACTCGGTGCGCATCTTGATGCCGCTTTCCTTCAACGACTCGTGCACGGCGGTGCGACACTCCTCGTCGAAGCCGCGCAGCACGCGATCGCGGCGCAGCACGAGATCGACGTGCGCACCGAGCCCGTTGAAGATGCCGGCGAACTCGACCGCGATGTAGCCCCCGCCGACGATGGTGATGCGCCTGGGTAGCTCGGGCAGATGGAAGGCCTCGTTGGAGGTGATGGCGAACTCCCGGCCCCGGATCCCGGGCACCACCGGCGCGCCGCCCGTGGCGATCAGGATCTTCTCGGCCGTCACCGTCTCCTCGCCGATCGAGATGGTATGGCGGTCCATCAATCGGCCGCGCCCCATATGCAGCTTCACGCCCGCACCGTCGAGCAGGCGGATATAGACGCCGTTCAGCCGGTCGACCTCCTTGGCGACGTTGTCGCGCAAGGTTGGCCACGAATGCCTGGGCTCGCCGAGCGTCCAGCCGTAAGCCGCAGCGTCCTCGAACTCGTGCGCGAACTTGGAGCCATAGACCAGGAGCTTCTTGGGGACGCAGCCGCGGATCACGCAGGTGCCGCCGACGCGGAAATCCTCGCAGATGCCGACGCGTGCGCCGTGGCCCGCGGCGATGCGCGAGGCTCGTACGCCGCCCGAGCCGGCGCCAATCACGAACAAGTCGTAGTCATAGGCCATGGGGATACCTTGAGAACAAAACCACAACACCGCCCAAATTCGGTCGTGGGTCGGACTATATCGGCGCTTAAAGGGCACCGTAAGGGAAATGGAGCGTGTGTAACCATAGACCGATACAACTTTAAGGATATGCCCATGCTGAAGCGTCTGATCATCCCCGCCGCTGCCCTGCTCCTGGCCACGCCGGCCCTCGCCGCTCCCGGCGACACGCCGGCTCCGGCCCCCGCCACCGACCGGCCGTCCCGCGGCAACGCCGGCATCATGCGCTACGACGCCAACAAGGACGGCGCGGTCGATCGCGCCGAATGGAAGGCGGGTCAGGAGGCGCGCTTCAAGCGCCTCGACACCGACAATGACGGCAAGCTCACCGAAGCCGAAGTGTTCGCACGCACGCCGGCCGTCGGCAACAGCGTGCTGCCCTCCGATCGCCAGGTCGCACGCCAGTCGGCCTTTTTCCAGCGTCTCGACGCGAACAAGGACGGCGTCGTCAGCCTCGAGGAGTTCATGGCCCAGGCCGACCGCAACTTCGCGCGCTGCGACGTCAACAAGGACGGGCGCACCGATACGGCGGAGTGCCGGCAGGCGTTACAGCGAAGTCGCTGAGGGACCCGAAGAAAAGGCCGCCAGCGGCGGCCTTTTCCTCGTCCATCAAAACGATGATCAAGTGCTCTCGGCGTGCATCACGTCGCCGAACAGCTCCCAGGTCTCGCCCTTGAAGCGCTGCAGCTGGACCGCCTGGATGGGATAGAAGTCGGTCGGGCTGGTCGAGACGGTGATGCCCGGCAGGGCCATCGGCAGCTTCCACTTCTGGAAGTTGGCCGCCTGCTTCATGAGGTTCTCGCGCGTCAGGTCATTGCCGCACTTCTTCAGCGTCTCGTGCATCAGGTTGACGACCGAGAAGGCGAAGACGTTGGAGGCGTCCGACAGGCTTGCGCCTGCGTTGTACTTGGTCATCCACTCCTTCCACGCCTTCATGTCGGCGTTGTCGTCCCACTGCTTGTCCGTGGGATCCATCAGGTAGGCCGCCGTCAGCACGCCCTGCACGTTCTCGAAGCCCGCAGGCTTCATGACGGTGGCGACGCTGGCCGACACGTTGTTCAGGTACTGCGCCGGCTTCCAGGCGATATCGGCCGCCTTGCGCATCGCCTGCGCGGCGAACTTCGGCGTCGAGATGTTGAAGAAGACGTTGGCGCCGGAGTCCTTGAGCTGGATCACCTGGCTGTCGACCGTCGGGTCCGTCACCTCGTAGGTGACGTGCTTGACGACCTTGTTGATGTCCTTGCCGAGGCCCTCCTTGAGGCCTTCCCAGTAGTCCTTGCCGTAATCGTCGTTCTGCATGAGCACGCCGATCTTGGGATCCTTGACGTTGGCGAGGATGTGCTTGGCGTAGATCATCGCCTCGGTGTGGTAGTCGGGCTGGAAGCCCATCGTCCATGGGAATTCCTTGGGCTTGCCCCACTTCGACGCGCCGGTGGCGACGTAGAGCATCGGCACCTTCTTCTGGTTCATGTACTTGTGGATCGCCGTGTTGGTCGGCGTGCCGAGTGTGTTGAAGGTGCACAGCACCTTGTCCTGCTCGACGAGCTGACGGACGAGTTCGACCGTCTTGGCGGGATTGTAGCCGTCGTCGTAGGTGATGAAGTTGATCTTGCGGCCGTTCACGCCGCCCTGCGTCTCGTTGACGTATTTCCAGTAGGCCTGGATCGTCTTGCCGATGACGCCGTAGGCCGAGGCCGGCCCGCTGTAGGGATTGGTGTGACCGATCTTGATCTCGGTATCGCTGGCGCCGTCCGAATACTTCTTGGCACCCTGCGCAAACGAAACGCCCGACGCAGACAACACGGCCGCGGTCGAAACGCCACCCAGAAACTTACGCCTATTGGTCCTCAACGCGTCCTCCTGTGTTTTTTGATTTGCAGAGCGAGAGTCGCCCGAAATACGTGCGCGGGAAAGGAAAAAACTCGCGTAGCGGTATACAGTTTTTCAATGTTGCAAGGCGAAATCCCCAAAAAGAAAGGCCGCCGGATGCCGGCGGCCTTTCACTTCCACGCGAGGACACTGAAATCAGGTGCTCTCGGCGTGCATGACCTCGCCGAACAGCTCCCAGGTCTCGCCCTTGAAGCGCTGAAGCTGGACCGCCTGGATGGGATAGAAGTCGGTCGGGCTGGTGTTGACCGTGATGCCCGGCAGCAGGAGCGGCAGGCGATATCTCTGGAAGCCAGCCGCCTGCTTCATCAGGTTGGCGCGGGTCATGTCGCTGCCGCAGCGCTTCAGCGTCTCGGTCATCAGCATGGCGACGGCATAGCCGTAGATGTGATTGGCGTCGGCCTTGTTGGCCTGCGGCATGTTCCTGTCCATCCAGGCCCGCCAGGCCTTCATCTCCTCGTCGTCGTCCCACTTCTTGTCGGTGGCGTCCATGATGTAGGCAGCGGTGATGATGCCCTGGGCATTGTCGTAGCCCGCCGGCTTCATGACCGCGGCGACCGAGGCCGAGATGTTGTTGAGGTAGTGCACCGGCTTCCAGTCGATGTCGGCGGCCTTGCGGATGGCCTGAGCCGACGCCTTGGGAGCGGTGACGTTGAAGAAGACGTTGGCGCCGGAGTCCTTCAGCTGGATGATCTGGCTGTCGACCGTCGGATCGGTGGCCTCGTAGGTCACGATCTTGACGATCTTGCCGACGTCCTTGCCCAACCCTTCCTTGAAGCCGCCGAGATAGTCGCGCCCGTAGTCGTCGTTCTGGTGCAGCACGGCGATCTTGGGATCCTTGACATTGGCCAGGATGTGCTTGGCGTAGATCACCGCTTCGGTGTGGTAGTCGGGCTGGAAACCCATGGTCCACGGGAAGTTCTTCGGATCTCCCCACTTCGATGCACCGGTGGCGACGTAGAGCTGCGGTACCTTCTTCTGGTTCATGTATTTGTGGATGGCCGTGTTGCAGGGCGTGCCGAGCGGCTGGAACAGGGCGAAGATCTTTTCCTGCTCGATCAGCTGGCGCACGATCTCCACCGTCTTGGGCGGGCTGTAGCCGTCGTCGAGAGAGATGAACTTGATCTTGCGACCGTTGATGCCGCCCGCGTCGTTGACGCTCTTGAAGTATGCGTCGATCGTCTTGGCGATCTGGGCATAGGCAGACGCCGGTCCGCTGTAGGGGTTGGTGTTGCCGATCTTGATCTCGGTGTCGGTAACGCCGTCGTCGTACTTCTTCTGCGCGAACGCCGCTCCTGGACCGGAAAGCAGGGCCAGCGCCGACGTTCCGACCACGAAACCACGCCTACTCGTTGTCATTCTGGAACCCTCCCTTTCGATTTAGCGGAAGTTTCTTCCGGTTTGCGGAAAAAGAAAAGGCCGCCCTTCGGCGGCCTTTCACACGATAAGTGAAGAGATTAGGCGCCTTCGGCCGACATGACGTCGCCGAACAGCTCCCAGGTGTCGCTTTGGAACTTGGCGAGCTTCACCGACTGGATCGGATAGTAGTCGGTCGGGCTGGTGTTGATGGTGATGCCAGGGATCAGCATCGGCAGCTTGTACTTCTGGAAGTTGGCCGCCTGCTTCATGACGTTCTCACGCGTGAGCTCGTCGCCGCATTTCTTCAGCGTCTCATGCATGAGGATGGCGACGGCGTAGCCGTACACGTGGTTGGCATCGGCCTTGTTGGCGCCCGGCATCCACTTGTCCATCCAGGCGCTCCAGCCCTTCATATCGGCGTTGTCGGCCCACTGCTTGTCGGTGGGATCCATCAGATATTGCGCCGTGATGATGCCCTGACTGTTCTCGAAGCCCGCAGGCTTCATCACCGAGCCGACCGAGGCCGACACGTTGTTGAGGTACTGCGCCGGCTTCCAGCCGAGGTCGCCGGCCTTGCGGATCGCCTGGGCGGCGGCCTTGGGCGTGGCGATGTTGAAGAAGACGTTGGCGCCGGAATCCTTGAGCTGGATCACCTGGCTGTCGACCGTCGGGTCGGTGACCTCGAAGGTCACATGCTTGACGATTTTGCTCGCATCCTTGCCGAGGCCTTCCTTGAAGCCCTCGAAGTAGTCCTTGCCGTAGTCGTCGTTCTGCATGAGCACGCCGATCTTCGGGTCCTTGACGTTGGCCAGGACGTGCTTGGCGTAGATCACGCCCTCGGTGTGATAGTCGGGCTGGAAGCCCATCGTCCACGGGAACTCCTTGGGCTTGCCCCACTTCGACGCGCCGGTGGCGACGTAGAGCATCGGCACCTTCTTCTGGTTCATGTATCGATGGATCGCCGTGTTGGTCGGCGTGCCGAGCGTGTTGAAGGTGCACAACACCTTCTCCTGCTCGACCAGCTGGCGCACCAGCTCGACCATCTTGGGCGGCGAGTACCCGTCGTCCAGAGTGATGAACTTGATCTTGCGACCGTTGACGCCGCCCGCGTCGTTGACGCTCTTCCAGTACGCCTCGATCGTCTTGCCGATCTGGCCGTACGACGAAGCCGGGCCGCTGTAGGGGCCGGTGTGGCCCACCTTGATCTCGGTGTCGGTCGCGCCGTCCGAGTACTTCTTCTGCGCAAACGCCACGGACGAACCCGAAAGCAAAGCCAACGCAGACGCACCACCCACAAACCCACGCCTACTCGTAACCAATGAAACCTCCCATTTATTAAGGCGGCGCGGAGTTTCTTCTGAAAAGACGCAAAAAAGAAGGCCGCCCGATAGCGGCCTTCCGCATCTCGGGAATGTTGCACCCCGCGCAGCCTCTAGCTGCTTTCGGCGTGCATGACCTCGCCGAACAGCTCCCAGGACTCGCCCTTGAAGCGCTGTAATTGCACAGCCTGCACGGGGTAGAAATCGGTCGGGCTGGTCGACACCGTGATCCCCGGAGCAGGCCTGGCACCCTGAGCTTCTGGTGGTTGGCCGCCTGGCGCATGAGGTTGGCGTGCGTCAGCTCATTGCCGCACTTCTTCAGCGTCTGTTCCATGAGGTACGACACCGAACAGGCGTAGACGTAGTTGACGTCGCCGAAGTTGGCGCCCGGCATGTACTTCGCCATCCACGCCCGCCACGCCTTCAGCTCGTCGTCATCGTCCCATTGATGGTCGGTAGGATCCTTGAGCCACTGGGCGGTGATCACCCCCTGCACGTTGTCGAACCCGGCAGGCTTCATGGTCGTGGTGACCTGCGCCGAGACGTTGTTCAGGTACTGGGCCGGCCGCCAGCCGATCTCCGCCGCCTTGCGCATCGCCTGGGCGGCGAACTTGGGGATGGAGATGTTGAAGAAGACGTTGGCGCCGGTGTCCTTGAGCTGGATCACCTGGCTGTCGACCGTCGGGTCCGTCACCTCGTAGGTGACGTGCTTGACGATGCGGCCGAGTTCCTTGCCCATGCCTTCCTTGAAGCCTTCCCAGTAATCCTTGCCGTAATCGTCGTTCTGCATGAGCACGCCGATCTTCGGGTCCTTGACGTTGGCCAGGATGTGCTTGGCGTAGATCACCGCCTCGGTGTGGTAGTCGGGCTGGTAGCCCATCGTCCACGGGAACTCCTTCGGCTTGCCCCATTTCGACGCGCCGGTCGCCACGAACAGCATGGGGACCTTCTTCTGGTTCATGTACCTGTGGATCGCCGTATTGGTCGGCGTGCCGAGCGTGTTGAAGGTGCAGAGAACCTTGTCCTGCTCGACCAGCTGGCGGACCATCTCGACGGTCTTCGAGGGGGTGTAGCTGTCGTCGAGCGTGATGAACTTCACCATGCGGCCGTTGATGCCGCCGCGGTCATTGACGCTCTTCCAGTAGGCCTCGATGCACTTGCCGATGACACCGTAGGAAGACGCAGGCCCGCTGTAGGGGTTGGTATGACCGATCTTGATCTCCTTGTCGGTCGCCCCGTCGTCGTACTTCTTCTGCGCGAACGCTGCTCGGGTACCCGAAAGCATTGTGGCGGGGGGCCCGCCCCCCCCCCCAGTACGCCGGGTGGGGTTGATGGGGGGGG
>JAEZIF010000243.1 GCA_023416135.1 Pseudomonadota bacterium | reverse complement strand
CAGCGCACGCTTGGACCCGGCGACGAGGTCGGTGTGGGCCCACGTCCGCGCGATGCCGCCATCCATGCAAAAGCGCTGGCCGAGCAACGTGGGCCCCATTGCGCCGGGCAGCGAGGAGCTGGCCGCGGCGGCATGGGCGAGCGGAATGCCGTTGCGGCGCGCCACGGCCTGGCCGACGACCAGCCGCTCGCCCGTGTAGCAATCGTTGGCGGTCGTGAACATCTTGGCGACCGGCCAGTCGGTGCGGCTGTCGCCGGTGAGCAGCCAGGCGAGGCGTTCCACGCCATCGCCGTTCAGCCGGTTGTCGGCGGCGAGCGCTGCCCGGCCGATGGCGCGGATCGACGCCGGGCTGCCGTCCTTCACGTTGAAATTGATCTCCTGCGCGCGCTTCTGGCTGAGGTTGGGATCCGTGACCGGCGCCAGCTTGGCGAAGAGGCCCGGCAGATGACCGCTGATGTCGAACACGCGGCGCAGGTGCTTGAAATGACCCGAGGACAGCGCCGAACCGGCATAGGCGCCGGCCGACGTGCCGACGATCATCTCCGCGATGTCGAGGTCGACATTTTGCTCGAGCAGCCCATGCAGGAAGCCGCAGTACCAGGCGACGTAGTATTCGCCACCACCGCCGAGCACGAGGGTGCGGTCCAGGCCTTTGGCGAGGTCGGAGACCGTCGGCTGCTCCGGCGCCGGCCGGGCAAGCCCGTCACTGGCGAACAGACGGGCGGAGATCTCCGCCGCCATCGCATCGGCATTGTAGCCCGCAGGCTGGGCATGCGCGTTGGGGCCAATGACCGACGTCCCGGCGGCAAGGCCAGCCACACCGGACGCTGCGGATTGTGTAAAGCGGCGGCGGGTCGGACGAATCATGGGATGCCTCTGAACTCGGAACGGCCCCTACGATAACGGGACTTGGCCTGTCGGTCGCCGGCGCTATGACGGCCGCGCTGTGAGACATGCCACGGCAGGCAGAGGCGCTCGGCATAGTCGAGCATGAAGAACAGGAGCGTGCCGAAGATGCCGAGCAGCACCAGGCAGACGAAGACGCCCAATGTGTCGAACTGCCCCCGCGCCACCAGGATCTGGAACCCCAGTCCTTTACTGCCGGCCACGAACTCGCCGACGATGGCGCCGACCAGGGCGAAGGAGATGCCGACCTTCATGCCGGCGAACAGGCTGGGCAGTGCACAGGGGAACTTGATCTTGGCCAGCACGGCCAGCGGCGAGGCGCGTGAGACGCGGGCGAGATGCAGCATGTCCGGATCGACCGAGCGCAGGCCGAGCACGGTGTCGATGACGATGGGAAAGATGGCGAGCATCAGGGCGATCGCCACCTCGGGCTCGGTGCCGGTCCCCATCCAGATGACGAAGAGCGGCGCCAGCGACATGCCCACTTCCGCCTGCGCCGCGGCGATCTCGACGACAGCTCGCTGCCAGAGCCATGAAAGATCGCCACTGCATGATCGCGCCCTCCTCGACCTGAAGGACGAGGCGACGATGGCAGGCGTTGCAGGGGAATTTGCCCGGCGCGCGCCACTACGATGGCGCTCCCGGAGGGACTAACCCGGGACGGAGAGCGGCTCCGGGGGACCGCCGACCGGCCGGCGCAGGCAGGCGACGTGGTGGCCGGGCGCGACCTCGATCAAGGGCGGCGCCGTGACCCTGCACTCGGGCAACGCGTAGGGACAGCGGGTGTGGAAGTGGCAGCCGGGTGGCGGCTTGGCCGGGCTCGGCACGTCGCCCTGCAAGGTCCGCTTGCGCTTGCGCCGCCGCTTGGGATCGGGCGCGGTCGCGGCCGACAGCAGCGCCTCGGTGTAGGGATGCAGCGGCTGGGCGAAGAGCGTGCGTTTGTCGGCGAGCTCGACGATGCGGCCGAGATACATCACCGCGATGCGATGGCTGATGTGGCGCATCACGGCGAGGTCGTGGCTGATGAAGAGATAGGCGAGCCCGTATTCCTCCTGCAGGTCGATCAGGAGATTGAGCACCTGCGCCTGCACCGAGACGTCGAGCGCCGACACCGGCTCGTCGGCCACGATCAGTTCGGGATTGACCGACAGGGCCTTGGCGATGCCGAGCCGCTGGCGCTGGCCACCGGAGAACTCGTGGGCGTACTTGCGCATGGCCTCGGGCCTGAGGCCGACACGCTGGAACAGCTGCGCCACCCGCTCGCCGGTCTCGCCGCCGCGCGTCAGGCCGTAATTCTCCAGCGGCTCGCCGACGATGGTCCCCGCCGCGAGACGCGGGTTCATCGACGAGTACGGATCCTGGAAGATCGTCTGGATGTGCCGGCGGTGTTGCCACATCGCGCCGGGCTTGAGCCCGGTGACATCCTCGCCGCTCAGCAGGATGCGTCCTGCGGTCGGCTCGATGAGCTTCAGCACGGTCTTGCCGATCGTGGACTTGCCGCAGCCCGATTCGCCGACCAGTCCCAACGTCTCGCCCTTGGCGATGCTGAAGCTCACGCCGTCGACCGCCCTCACCTCGCCGACGCGGCGCTGCAGCAGGCCGCCCAGGATCGGGAAGTGCTTCACCAGGCCGTCGACCTCGAGGACGGGCCGGCCAGACGTTGCGTTCTGGGCGACGCTCACAGCTTGACCTCCCAGCACGCGACGGTGTGGCCACCGCCGGCATCGACGAACGGCGGCGGCGTGGTGCGGCAGCGGTCGGTCGCGAGCTCGCAGCGCGCGGCGAAGGCGCAGCCGACGATCGGCCTGGTCAGGATCGGCACCAGGCCCGGAATCTCCTGCAGGCGAGGCCGCGCGCCCGCGGCATCGGCCTCGACGTCGAGCCGCGGGATCGCCTGCATCAGGCCACGCGTGTAGGGATGCAGCGGGTTCTCGAACAGGGCCTCGACGGGCGCCTCCTCGACCTTGCGGCCGGCATACATCACGACGACTCGCTCGGTGGTCTCGGCGACGACGCCGAGATCGTGGGTGATCAGCACGATCGCCGTGCCCGTCTTCTCCTTGAGCTCGATCATCAGGTCGAGGATCTGCGCCTGGATGGTGACGTCGAGCGCCGTCGTCGGCTCGTCGGCGATCAGCACCTGCGGATCGCAGGAGAGCGCCATCGCGATCATGACGCGCTGGCGCATGCCGCCCGAGAGCTGGTGCGGGTACTCGTCGAGCCGGCGCTTGGCGTCGGCGATGCGCACCAGGTCGAGCATCTCGCGCGCGCGATCACGCGCCGCCGACCACGGCACGCCGAGGTGGCGCACCACGTTCTCGGCGATCTGGGTACCGACGGTCAGCACCGGATTGAGGCTGGTCATCGGCTCCTGGAAAATCATCGAGATGCGATGGCCGCGCAGGCTCTTCATCTCCTTCTCGGACAGGACCGTGAGCTCGTTGCCTTCGAAGCGGATCGAGCCCCCGGCGATGCGGCCGGTCTCCGGCGGGATCAGGCGCAGGATGGAAAGCGCCGTCACCGACTTGCCGCAGCCCGATTCGCCCACGATGCCCAGCGTCTCGCCGCGCGCCACGTCGAACGACACGCCGTCGACGGCGCGCACGACGCCGTCCAGGGTGTTGAACTGCGTGCGGAGGTCGCGGACCTCGAGGATCGCGCTCACAGGCGTCTCGCCAATCTTGGATCGAGCCGGTCGCGCAAGCCGTCGCCCAGCAGGTTCACCGCCAGCACGGTGACGGCGAGGAAAGCGCCGGGGATGAGGATGGTCCACGGTGCGATCTGGAAGAAGGTCTTGCCCTGGGAGATGATGTTGCCCCAGCTCGGTGTTTCCAGCGGCACGCCGGCGCCGAGGAAGCTCAGGCTCGCCTCGATCAGCATCGCCGATGCGCAGACGTAGGTCGATTGCACGATCAGCGGCGCCAGCGTGTTGGGCAGCACGTGGCGCGCCAGCAGCTTCATGTTCCTGGTGCCGCCGGCGATGGCGCTTTCGATATAGGGCTGGGAGCGGATCGACAGCACCACGGCGCGGACCACGCGGACGACGCGCGGCACCTCCGGAACGATGATGGCGACGATGACGATGCCGAGCCCGGGTCGCGCCAGCGTGATCAGGGCGATGGCGAGCAGGATCGACGGGATCGCCATCAGCCCGTCCATGATGCGCATGACGACGCCGTCGATGCGCTTGAAGTAGCCGCAGGCGAGCCCAAAGGCCAGGCCCAGCGCGCTCGAGATCACGGCAACCGAGAGGCCGACGATCAGCGATACCCGCGCGCCGTAGATCGTGCGCGAGAAGACGTCGCGACCGAACTGGTCGGTGCCGAACCACCAGCGTTCCGATGGCGGACGCAGGCGATTGACCGGCGCGATCTTGAATGGGTCGTGCGTGGCGATCAGCGGCGCGAAAACCGCCATCAGGATCAGCACGCCGAGCAGGACCCCGCCGAAGGCGATGGTCGGATTGCGCCGGATCGCGGTGAACAGCGAGAAACGCCGCGGCGGCAGGACGAGATCGTCGGTGATGACGGCCATTTCTGCTTCCAATTCCTCAGTACCGGATCCTGGGATCGAGGAAGGCGTAGGAGATGTCGATGATCAGGTTCACGATCACCTTGGCGCCGGCGAACACCAGGATCAGCCCCTGGACGATGGGATAGTCGCGCTTCAGCACGGCATCGACGGTGAGGCGTCCCAGGCCGGGGATGTTGAACACCGTCTCGGTGATGACCACGCCCGAGATCAGGAGCGCGATGCCGATGCCGATCACCGTCACGATCGGCACCGAGGCGTTCTTGAGTGCGTGCAGCAGCAGCACGCGGTTGGTCGCCAGCCCCTTGGCGTTGGCGGTGCGGATATAGTCCTGCTGCAGCACCTCCAGCATGGAGGCGCGGGTGATGCGGGCGATCAGCGCCATGTAGGTGACGCCGAGCGCCAGCGACGGCAGGATCAGGTGCTCCGCGAACGGCAACAGGCCGGCGCTCAGCGGCTGGTAGCCTTGCACCGGCAGGAGCTGCCACTGAACGGAGAAGAAGTAGATCAGGACATAGGCCAGCACGAAGCCCGGCATGGCGAAGCCCAGGACGGCGAACCCCATGACCAGGCGATCGACCAGCTTGCGCGCCTTCCAGGCCGCCACCACGCCGATGGGGATCGCCAGCGCCACGGCCACGAACAGCGTCGACAGCGTGAGCGCGATCGTCGGCTCGAGCCGCTGCGCCATCAGCCGCGTCACCGGCAGGTTGGAGAAGATCGACGTGCCCATGTCGCCCTGCAGCAGCGCCCACAGCCAGACGACGAACTGCTCGACCATCGGACGGTCGAGGCCGAGCTTGACGCGCACGGCCTCGATCGCCTCGCTGGTCGCATCCTCGCCGGCGATGATCGCCGCCGGATCACCCGGTGCGAAACGCAGCAGGAAGAAGACAAACACCGCCACCACGGCCATCACCGGCAGGGTGGCGAACAGACGGCGGATGATATAGGCGGTCACGAAAC
>JAEZIF010000219.1 GCA_023416135.1 Pseudomonadota bacterium | reverse complement strand
GCCCGAGAACAGCCGCCGTTCGCCGTCCGTCGCCTTCGATGGCACTGCGGCACCGTAGCGCTTCACGCGGAAGGCCACGCCCACCGACTTCGGATCGCGGCCCGCATCGGCGACGGCCTTGCGCAGGCGGCCGATGCCGGCCCTCAGACGCGGCAGCGTGTCGAGCAGGTGCTTGTTGTTGGAGCCGATCGGATACCAGGCGTCGCCTACGCGCGCGGCGCGGCGCAGGGCGGGGCCGGCCTCGCCGCCGACCCAGATCGGCAGGGGCTTCTGCACCGGCTTGGGCTCGAAAGCGATATCCGCGAACTTGGTGTAGCGCCCGGCGAAGCGCGGCTCGGCCTCGCTCCACAGCACGCGGAAGGTGTCGATGTATTCGTCGGTCACCGCGCCGCGCTCCTCGAACGGCGTCGTCACCACGGCGTCGAACTCGGACTTCAGCCAACCCGCGCCGATGCCGACGACCAGGCGCCCGCCCGACAGCACGTCGAGCGTCGCCAGCATCTTGGCGGCGAGCACGGCCGGTCTGTGCGGCACCACCAGCACGGCGGCGACCAGCCGGATGCTCGAGGTCTTGGCCGCGATCCAGGTCATGCCGACGATCTGCTCGTGCCGCTCGAGCGGCGCCTCCTCGTAGAACTGGCCGGATTCGGAATAGGGGTAGCCCGGCACCTTGGTGTTCGGCAGCACGACGTGGTCGGTCAGCGTGAGATAATCGAAGCCCATGGCTTCGCCTTCGCTGGCGAGCCGCGTCATGTCGGCGACCGCCGACAATGGGCCGGAGTTCGGCAGGTTGAACCCGATCTGCATGGCTTGTGTTTCCCCCGACAGCACGCCTGTCGGAACGCTCCTCAGGCGGGTTTTGAATAGTCGCGACGGGGGCCACTATAGTCGACCGATGGAAAGCCGAGGAAACCCTGATGCAGAACCGCGTTTCGCCAGTCCTTGCCAGCCCCCAGGAACGGGCGAAGGCGGTGCAGGGGGTGTTGGACGAGCACGGCCCGGAGGCTGACCGCCGACGTGAGCTCACGCCCGAGATGGTCGAAGTGTTGGTCGGGCAGGACCTGCTGCGCATGCTGCTGCCCAAGAGCATGGGCGGGCAGGAGGTTCACCTCATCGACTACTGCAAGGCCTGCGAAGCGATCGCGTGGGCGGACGCCAGCTCCGGCTGGTTCGTCAACCAGTCGAACGTGTCGATGGCGACATCGGCCGCCTCCATGCCGTACGAGGCAGCGGCCGCCGCCTTCGAGGGGCCGCGCGCCGGCCTTGCCTGGGGCGCGCGCCACAACAACAGCAAGGCAATCCGCGTCGACGGCGGCTATCGGCTGACCGGCACCTGGAGCTTTGCAAGCGGTGGGCGTCATACCAAGTGGCTGGGTGCGCACAGCGCCGTGCAGAACCCCGATGGCACGCCGCACATGCGCTACGGCCGGCCGGACGACCGCAGCTTCGTGTTCCTGCGCAGCCAGGCGAGGATCATCGACGACTGGCATGTGCTCGGCCTGCGCGGCACCGGCAGCGACAGCTACTCGGTCGAGGATCTGTTCATTCCCGATTCGCATGCGCCGGCGCGCGACATTGCCGACGAGCGGCGCGAGAACGGGCCGATCTATCCCATCGGCTCGACCCTGCTCTACGCCATGGGCTTCTGCAGCGTCACCATCGGCATCGCGCGCCGCATGCTCGACAGCTACCTCGACGTGGTGAAGGGCAAGCACAGCCGTTCCTCGCCCATGGCGATGGCCAGGAACAACGCCGTCCAGCGCGAGATTGCGATCCTCGAGGCGAGGCTGTCGGCGGCGCGGGCGTTCCTGCACGAGGCGGTGCGCGAGGTCTACGATGCTTCGGCCGCCGGCACGCTCGACGTCGACCTGCGAATGCGGCTCCGGCTCGCTACCACCTGGGGCATGAACGAGGCGACCGATGTCTCGATCGCCTGTTATCGCGGCGCCGGCACCACGGCGATCGCCGAGAAGTCGCCCTTCGAGCGCCGCTTCCGCGACGCCATGAGCGCCAGCCAGCATCTGCAGGGCATGTGGCCGATGGCCGAGATGGTCGGCCGTCATCTCATCGGCACCGAGAACGTGGTGCAGTTCATCTAGGGCGTGGCTGCGGAGCCACGCAAGGGAGAGGGGAGGCGGGCCGCATGCCGACAATCGACGTTCAGGTTCACGTCTACGAGCGCAACCGTGCCGGCCGGCCGTGGGCCGCCGCGCTGCACGGGCCGGCGGAAGTCACCGGCGATCAGATGGTGGCGGCGATGGACGAGGTCGGCGTCGACGGCGCCATCCTGGTCTCGCCCTACACGCAGTACCGATATGACGCGAGCTACGCGCTCGAAGTGCAGAGGAAGCATCCCGGCCGCTTCGCCGTGGTGAAACCGGTCGATCCTGCCGATTCCAAGATCCGCCGACACCATCGCCGACTGGAAGAAGACGCCGGGCACGGTCGGCATCCGCATCATGATGGCAGCGGGCCCGCCGGTTGCGCCGGACGACCCCGGCGTCAATCGCGTGCTGGCCGCGGCGGCGCATCACTCGCTGCCGGTCAACGTGCTGAGCTGGGGCCGTGTCGAGCAGCTCGACCCGCTCGCCGCGCGCCATCCGAACACGCGCATCGTCGTCGATCATATCGGCCTCCTCCAGCCCTTCGAGCCGCCCAAGCCCGCCGAGCCGTGGGCCGACCTGCCGAAGCTGCTGGACCTCGCCAGGCACGACAATGTCGTGGTCAAGATCAGCCGCGCCGGCACGCTGGCCAAGGAGCCGTTTCCCTACAAGGACATCTGGGATCCGCTGCGCCGCATCTTCGACGCCTTCGGCATGGACCGCTGCATGTGGGGCACCGACTGGACGCGCGCGGTCGCGTTCCTCACCTACAAGGAAGGCGTGGAGGCGTTCCGGTTGACCGATCGTCTGACGGAGGGCGAACGGGCCACGCTCATGGGAGGGACGTTGCAGAAGGTCTACGGCTGGGCCCCCAAGCAATCGGGCAAAGGCTGAAGCCTGGGTCCAGGTATTTAGACCTGGACCCATCATGCTCAGTCCGCGCCTACGCCTTCAACAGCGCGTCGACGTGCTGGAGAAGGTCGAGCGGCCGATAGGGCTTGTCGAGAACGGGAATGCCCCCGGCTTCCGGAGCGACGGCCGCTGCGAGCAACACCTTAGTATCCGGGTGCTCGGCCTTGATCCAGCGCGCCAACAGGAGGCCGTGCTGATTCCCGCCGATATTCACGTCGAGCAGGACGAGCGAGATCCGGGGATCGGCCCGAAGGGCCCTGCGGGCTTCGGCCTCGCTGAAGGCCTCCACGACATCGTAGCCCCACCGGCGCAGATTGCTTGCCGTCTCCATGCGAAGGAGGAAGTCATCCTGCACGATCATGACCCGGCCTGGCGGGGCCGAATTATTGGCTGCAGCCTCGCGGTATCGCGAGGTCATCTGCTCTCCGTCGCCTGCATCGGAAGTGCGCGTCCTTGAGTTTCTGCCTTGCGACATTGCCTGAACCAATTTCCCCATCGTGCGGGGATGGAACAAGTCGCCCGCCTGAGCCGTTGCCAGTCCATGACCCGCGCAACGCAGCTACAAACGCCGGAACCTCCCACTTTGTTGCTCGTTCACGGGGATATCCTCGTGCGCACGGCGCTTGCGGCCTATTTGCGCGAGTGCGGCTACGACGTCGTGGAGGCGGGCACCACCGAAGAAGCCACCGAAGCGCTTCGCCTGGAGATGAAGTTCGACTTGGCGTTCCTCGACATCGCGGGAGACGAAGGTGCAGGCTTCCAGCTCGCTCAGATCATCCGCAAGCACCGTCCCGAGGTTCGCGTGGTGCTGGCGGCCGGCGTGCCTCGCGCCGCAGCCGAGGCGGGCGATCTTTGCGAGCGGGGGCCCATGCAGCGGAGGCCCTACGATCATCGGACGTTGGAAAGGCAGATTCGTCGATTGCTCGCGCGATGACTTCGTTCCCGGCGGTCAGATGGGTGGGCTGATGCCGACGACGCATCCCAATTCACGGCCGCCTCCATCCTCACGCTCGTAGCGTGGTGAGCCGTCATGGTCTCATCGTTCGCCTAGCCAGTCCTTCCAAAGTCCGCGGCGCTGCTTTCTCGCCTCAGCCTCTGCAGTGGCATAGCGCTGGCTGGCACGCGATTCCCCCGGCAACGTCTCTTCGAGGTTGAAACCGTAGGCGACGCCCGCCGCGATGAGTGCGGCGCCAATGTCACCGGATTGAGCGTCGTCGAGAGTGCAAAGCGCGACGACGTGGCAGTCGCGATCGAACTTGCTCGCCCGGCACCTCACCTTGTGATTCGACTGCTCCAGCAGGTCTTCGAGTGCAGCACGGGCCCGCATGCCGGCCACGGTCTCGGCCTTCGCCGCATCGCGCAGCTCAGGGGCCTGGATGCCCCAGATTCTGATATGCGGTTTCAAGCCGACCCCGGCCATAGTGTCGCCGTCTATCGCGTAGACCTGGCCCTGCCATGTCGTCGGCAGCGCCCCATGCGCTGCGCAGTCCGAGGTTTCGACCGGGGCGCCCTTGCGCGGCGGTGCCTGCGCCAACGCGACGGGTGCCATCATGACGAGGAGGGAGCTCGCGAGTAGCAGGCTGTTCATCGTTGCATCCTGCACGGGCATTGTGGCGAAGTTATTGCTCGCTACGCTATCTAGCCTGCGAGTCGACGCTGGTCAGCCGCGCTCCACTCGGCGGCAGGAGGGTCGGCCCTGTGCCCGCGCGGCCCCAAAGTGGCGTTGCCGGCGGCCGCTGACCGCTGCGCGCCGTCAGCGGCCGCCGGCCAATCGCCGCACCAACTCGAGCCGCTGCTGTGCCTTCGGCAGCGCGAGCTGCGCAAAGCGCCGGAGCGGGCCGCTCTTGCCGTTCTGGGAGTAGGCACCGTACTGCGCCTCGGCATCGGTCTGGACTGACAGCTGCGCCTGGGCGAAGGCCGTGTCGAACGCGGGCCCTTGCAGCGCGTTGAGCTGGGCAAGCAGGTTCTGCGTCTTTGGTCCCATGCTGCCGTCCGGCGCATAGGCCACACCGGCTTCCGCGCGCGACTTGCGCAGCGCCTCGGCGTCGTATTGCGCGTCGGCGATCGCCCGGGTCGCGTAGCCGCGAATGTTCTCGTTTGCCGAGCGCGCCAGCGCCAACTGTCCTGAGGCGATGTCGAACTCGTTGACCGCCTGGGCAAAGCCGACGAAGCGGGCGTCGGGCAGCGCGTCGACCGCCCAGGCCGAAGGCGCATGGAGCGTCGGGACGGCGAGTGAGGCGACAAGGACGGTCCGGCGGCTGAGCATCGTCATGAGAATCTCCCGTGCGAGTAGAATGGAAAACAGTCGAGTGCGTGCAGGATATGGCAGAGGTAGTGTCCTAATTTGCTACGGAGTCCGTCAAGGAGAGGTTCAATGGGGAGGACGTGTTCCACGTCTTCGATCCGAGCCATCCCAAAGGGGCTGCGCCGTGCGAACGGCTATCGTGGCAGAGAGGGGGCGCAAGACGATGCTGGGGAAGACCGTTGTTGCCGCCGTTGCCATCGCTGGATGGCTCGTCGCCTCACTCGCTGCGTTCGTGATCGTTGCCCTTTTTGATTTCCTTGGAGTCGGGCTGATCGGTGTGCTGATCGCCTTTGTGGCCACACAGTTCGAGTTGGAGTCAGGCGGCATCGCGGGCGGGCCTACGGCGCCAGCATGATCCATCACCAACTGGAGGCGGATCGAAAGATGTCGCCCGAGCAGCGTGCCGCCAAACGCAATGAACAGTCCCTTGGCGCGCAGACGACGCGGTTTTTCAGGCATTTCGGAATTGCATTGGCGGCAATCGGCTTCATCGGATTTGCCTACCGCTACCTTTAAGACTGCGAACAAAGGGGCGGACCTCCGGGCCCTGATGATCGGCGCACGATTCCTCCCTGTCGTAGGCGCCGCGCCAAGGCGCGCGTTCCCTGCCGGGCCCACGCCGACGCCGGCTCGCGGACTGCTACTTCGCCGCCGCCCTGAGCGACGCCGTGCGTCCTTCGTCTATGCTGCGCCCGTCCCTGGCGATTGCCACGGCATAGTCGCGTTCGGCCGCTGCAGCGCTCACTACGCCATCGCGCACGTCGCGCAGGACGCGCGCCGGATCGCGGGTGCGCGGATCGCCGAACCCGCCGCCGCCCGGCGACAGCGCGCGATAGGTGCCGGGGCCATGGCGTTGCACGCCATACTTGGGGGCGTTGACCGTACCGCCGCTGGCCAAGGTGAGCGTGACCTCTCCGCCCACGCCGGCGCGGCCGCCGGCGGCGCCGAAGCTCGATGGAGCGCCGACCCCTTCGCCACGGAAAGCGTAGTCGGCCGGAGTGAAGACCTCGACCTCGTAGTCGCAGCCGGCTCCGCCGCGGAAGCGGCCGGGGCCGGCGCTGTCGCAGCGCAGCTCCTGGCGATGAAAGCGCACCGGATAGAGCTGCTCGTAGGTCTCGAGGTTGGGCAGCGTGAGGCCGCCCAGCGTGATGAGATGGCCGATCAGGTGGAAGCCGTCGCGGCCCTCGACGCCGCCGCCGGCCGGCGCGCCGGCCCACTGGTACATCACATAGCGGCTGCCGTCTTCCTTGACGCCGGCAGTGACGGCGTGCACCGCCTTCGACCAGCCGGCCGAGGCGCGCTCGGGCAGCGCCTGGTCGAGCGCCTTCCACAGCGCATGGATGATCTCGTGGGCGATGAACACGGTGTTCATGGTCATCGGCGCCGGCGGCCGCGCATTCACCATGCTGCCCTCGGGCAAGCGGATCTCGACACTGCGGAAGGCGCCTTCGTTCTTGGGCAGGTCGGGCTCGAAGAACGACGACAGCGCCATGAACACCGCCGACGTCGAGTTGGCGATGGAGCTGTTCTTGAAGCCCTTCAACTGCGGCGAGGTGCCCGTGAAGTCGACGATCAGGCCGTCGTCCTTCACCGTCAGCGTGACGGCGATCCTGCCATCGATCGGCTCGAAGCAGTCGTTGTCGACCGGCTCCTCGGCCCGCCACACGCCCTTGGCGAGGCGGGCGATGCAGCTGCGGAAGCGGCGGTCGGCATGGGCCAGGACGCCTTCGAAGAAGTCGTGGGCGCGGTCGACGCCCAGTTCCTCGACCAGGGCCGCCAGCCGCTCGGCGCCGATGCGCGTCGATCCGATCATGGCGCGCAGATCGCCGTCCTGCGCTTCGGGCAGGCGCGTGTTGAGCATCAGCAGCCGCCACAGGTCTTCGCGCAGCCGGCCGCGCTCGATCAGCTTCAGCACCGGCAGACGGATGCCCTCGTGGAAAATCTCGGTGGCTGCCGAGTTGTAGGTGCCCGCGGCGCCACCGCCGATATCGGCCTGATGCGCGCGATTGCAGGCGAAGGCGATGAGCCTGCCGGCGACGAACACCGGCCGCGCGATCACCCAGTCCGGCAGATGGTTGCCGCCCGCCGTGTACGGGTCGTTCAGGAGGAAGACGTCTTCCGGCCAAATTCCCACGGAAGAGGGCGCATCCTTGAAGTCGCGCAGAATGGCGCGCACGGCGAAGCCGCCGCCGCCGGTATGGATCGGGATGCCGTCGGCCTGGCTGATCAAGGTGCCATGCGCGTCGGCCAGGAAGCAGGAGAAGTCGTGGCTCTGGCTGAAGATCGGCGAGCGCGCCGTGCGCGTCATCACCCAGCCCATCTGGTGCGAGATGTGGTCCAGTCGGTTCTGCACCAAGGCCAACGTGACGGGATCGAGTTCGGTGCTCATGCGATGGCTCCGACATGGACCAGGAAGTCGTCGCGCGGATCGACTTCCAGTCGATCGCGTGGCCCGACGAATGCGGTGGTCGTGCGTTCCTCGATCAGCAGCGGACCATCGAGGGTGCAGCCCGGCCGGAGCTCGATGCCGTCGTAGACCGGCACGTCGCGCCAGCCGTGCGCCGGATCGATCCACACTTTGCGCTCTTCGCGCGGCCTGGGCGGAGCGGCCTGCGGCGGGCGCGCGATAGGCGGCGTCCAGTCGAGCAGGCCGCGGGCGATGACGCGCAAGGCCGTGATCGAGAGCCGGCCGCCGGGCTGGATATGGCCGAACAGGCGCTGATGCTCGGCCTCGAAGGTGCGGCGCGCCGCGGCCGCGTCGAAGGCCGCATCCAGCGCCACGCGCACCGGCCATTGCTGTCCGTCGTAGCGCAGGTCGACCTCACGGGAGAGGACGGCCGAGCCGTCGGCGAAACCCTCGCGGCCGAGCGCCTCGCGGGCGCGCGTCTCGAGCCCGGCGAAGCCCGCCTCGAGGACGGCCCGGTCGACTGTGTCGAGGTCGGCCAGGAAGACATGCATGTAGTCCTGCCGCACGTCCGACTGCAGCATGCCCATGGCGCAGAACGCGCCCGCCGCGCGCGGCAGCAACGCCCGCTTGGCGCCGAGTGCCCGCGCCACCGCGACGCCGTGCATCGGCCCCGCGCCGCCGGCCGCGACCAGCGTGAAAGTCGCGGGATTGTGGCCGCGCTCGATGCTCAGCCGCTCGACGGCGTGCAGGAGATTCTGCTCGAGCAGCCGGATCACGCCTGATGCGGCGTCCTCGACGGAGAGGCCGAGTGGCTTGGCGAGCCTGGTCTCGATTGCCTGGCGCGCGGCCTTGCCGTCGAGCGTGACGCCACCCGCCAGCGGGCCGGGGCGCAGTCGCCCCAGCACGAGCTGGGCGTCGGTGACGGTCGGATTCTCGCCGCCCAGCCCGTAGGCGGCGGGGCC
This sequence comes from Pseudomonadota bacterium, assembly GCA_023416135.1. Taxonomy (GTDB): domain Bacteria; phylum Pseudomonadota; class Alphaproteobacteria; order Reyranellales; family Reyranellaceae; genus Reyranella. Next base: position 19,166 of record JAEZIF010000219.1, on the reverse strand, counting down.
GGGGCGGGCGCCGGCACCCTGTGGACCGACATGCAGGAGGCCCGCATCGTCGACCCAGGCGATCGTTCCGCCGCCCGCACCGACCGTATGGATTTCCACGGAAGGTGTGGTGAGATGGTAGCCGTCGATCATCAGCTCATCGGCCACCGGTACTTCGCCATTGGCCATCACCATGACGTCGCAACTGGTACCGCCGATCTCCATCGAGATCAGGTTGGCGGCTTCGCCGGGCGCCGAACAGCCCTTCAGCGCGCCGACGCCGGCGGCCGGCCCGGACAGCACCAGCATGACGGGACGGCTCGCGACCTGTTCGACCGACACCGCGCCGCCGTTGCTCTGCAGCAGCAGCAGCGAGCGCGGCAGGCCGAGCTGGCGCAGCTCCTGGTCGAGCGCCTTGAGATAGCTCGTGACCTTGGGTGCGATGTAGGCGTTGACCACGGCGGTCGAGCTGCGCTCGTACTCGCCCATGGTCGGCATGACCTCGCTCGACAGCGAGATCCATTGGCCGGCCCAGTTCTTGGACAGGCGCGTCCCGACCGCGCGCTCATGGGCGCCGTCGAGAAACGAGTTGAACAGGCAGACGGCGACAGATTCGACGCCTTCCTCGGCGAACATCTTGGCCGCCGCATCGACATCCTCGGCGGCCAGCGCCGCCAGTTCGCGGCCGTCGGCGTCGATGCGGCCGCGTACCGGCAGGCGCAGGTGGCGCGGCACCAGCACCGGCGGGAAGGGCGCGCGGTGATCCCACTGGTTCTCGCGGATGCCGCGGCGGATTTCGAGCGAATCACGGAAGCCCGCGGTGGCGAGCAGGCCGACCTTGGCGCCCTTTTTCTCGAGAATCGTGTTGGTGGCGACGGTCGAGCCGTGCACGAACAGCGCGCAGTCGCGCAGCAACGCCGAGAGGGGAAGGTCGAGCTGCTGGGCGGCCACTCGCAGCACGCCCACGACCCCCTCGCTGGGATCGGCCGGCACGGACGGGGACTTGAAAATGCGCACGGCACCCGCGCCGTCGCGCAGCACCATGTCCGTGAAGGTGCCGCCGACATCGACGCCAATGCGCCAGGGGGCGACCAGGGTGGGAAGGGACGGGGTCATCGGATGGGCGAGCTTAGCGGCCCATTCGGGACGGCTTCTAGCGGTTTCCGATGCCTGTTTCGCTCCCTCGCCGGCCGGCGGGCCGGCAAGACCGTCAATGCACCGTCGGCGTCTCGAGCTTGGCCAGGCGCTTCCTGTCGGCGTCCGTGCCGCTCTGATCGACCATGGTCCGGGTGCGCTTGTGCAGGCCCATGTATTCCTGCTCGATCATCTTGCAGTCGGAAATCTCGCGTTCGCTGGCTCCCGGGGCCTTGGCAGCCTTGGCCGCGCTCGCGAGCTTAATAGCCTTTTCCTCGAGCTCCTTCAGCATGCTCTCGCATTCAGTCATAGCTGCCTCCGTGGCCGATCGGCACGGAGACAACGCACGGTGCGCGAAACGGTTTCGCCGGTCAGCTCTTGATCATCACCTCGATCAAGCTCGGCCCGTCGGTCTTGGCCAGCGCCTTGTCGAGCGCGCCGTCGAAACCTTCCGCCGTGTCCACCCTTTCGGCGGCGACGCCAAAGCCGCGGGCGATGGCGGCGATGTCCATCGGCGGATCGTTGAAGTCCATGCCGATCGGCGTGTCGTTGCCGTGGAACAGTTTCAGCCGGTTCTTGAGGATCTGGTAGCCGGCATTGTTGGCGATGACGAAAACCACCGGCAGCTTCTGGTTGGCTGCACTCCACAGCGCCGTGATCGAGTACATGGCGCTGCCGTCGCCGATCACCGCCACGACGCGGCGCGCCGGATGGGCGATCTGCACGCCAACCGCCGCGGCGATGCCCCAGCCGATGCCGCCGCTTACATTTCCGAAGTAGCTGTTGCGGTCGCGGAAGGGGAAATAGTTGAACAGCGTCGTCGTGCTGGTGAGGCCTTCCTCGACCAGGATGGCATCGCTGGGCATCTTCTCCGTGAGCCGCATCATCGCCCATTCGGCGTGCAGCGGCCTTTCGCTGGCGGGTGCGGTGAGCTTGGCCTTGCGAGCGGCGCGCTGGGCGCTCCAGTTGCGGGCTGCGATCTCGACAAGCGAAGCCTTGGCCTTGTCGGCGAGGGCAGCGCCGCCGAGCTTCTTGAGGAGCGGCACCAGCGCCTTCAGCGTCTCTTTCACGTCGGCGCGCAACGCGATCTCGGCCGGAAAGTTCTTGCCCATCTCCCAGTCGCGCAGCCCGACCATCGCCACCGCCGTGGTCTCGGGCAGGGGATCGGTCTCGCTCCACACCGACATCTTGAGCACGTCGGCGCCGACGCAGAACATCAGGTCGTAGTCGCTCAGGATCCGCCGCACGTTCTTCTGGTCGCGGTTGAGGGCACCGAGATAGGCGACATGCTCGGAAGGATAGTGCGCACCCCAGGCGACGGTCTGCTGGAGCACCGGCGCTCCCAGCATCTCGGCGAGCGCGGTCGCTTCGGCGAAGGCGTCGGACGTGGCGATCTCATGACCGGCCAGGATCACCGGCTTCTTCGCCGACAGCAGACGCTTGGCGAGATGCTCCAGCGCCGCATCACTCGGACGCACGGCGGTGTCGACGCGCGTCGGTGCCGCCATGTCGATGGCCGCCTCGTTGTTCAGGATGTCGCCGGGCAGCGAGATGAACACCGGTCCGGTCGGCGCGGTGGTCGCGACCTTGGCTGCGCGTCGCAGGATGCGCGGCAGGTCTTCGATGCGATTGACCTCGGTCGCCCATTTGACGACCGGCTGGGCGATCGGCACCAGCGGGGCGTAGAGCAGGGGCTCGGTGAGCCCGTGACCCTGCTCCTGCTGGCCGGCCGTGACGATCATCGGCGTGCCCGACATCAGCGAGGTATAGATCGAGCCGATGGCGTTGCCGAGGCCCGGCGCCACGTGCACGTTGCACGACACCAGCTTGCCGGAGGCGCGAGCATAGCCGTCGGCCATGCAGATGACCACGGCTTCCTGCAGGCCGAGCACATAGCCCATCTCGGGCGCCGAAGAGAGGGCGTGCATGATCGGCAGTTCGGTGGTGCCGGGATTGCCGAACATCTTGGTGACGCCTTCGTCGCTCAGCACGCGAAGAAAGGCGTCGCGGCCGGTGATGGTGTTCGAAACACGCGCGTCGGGCATCTGTTCCTCCTTGGAGGGCGCCAAGGTAGCGCGGGCGGGCACGGCATGAAATGATCGCGTCACCGCGCTGCGGAAGGAATAATGACGGAACTCGAAGAAAGAGTCGCACGGCTCGCCTGCTGGAAGGAACCGGTCGAGCTGGCGCCGCTGAAGGGCGGCCTCACCAATGTCTCGTTCGTGGTCACGCATCGCGGTGAGAAGTTCGTCGCGCGCTGCGGCGAGGACATCCCGGTCCATCACGTCTTCCGCGACCGCGAACGGGCGGCGTCCATGGCGGCTTTCGAGGCGGGCCTGTCGCCCGAGATCATCCATGCCGAGCGAGGGATCACCGTCCTGCGCTTCATCGACGGGCGGACCTTCGGCGAGGCCGACATGCGCGCCCATGTCGGGCGGCTGGCGACGCTCCTGAAGGAATGCCACACCAAGGTGGGGCGTCACGTGCGCGGCCCGGCCAACACCTTTTGGGTGTTCCATGTCATTCGCGATTACGTGACCCTGATCGACGCCGACCGGCGCTATCTCGACATCGCCGACCGGCTCGAGCAGGCGCAGATGCCCCTGCCGGTCGTATTCGGCCACCACGACCTGCTGCCGGGGAATCTCATGGATGACGGCAAGCGCCTGTGGCTGATCGACTGGGAATATGGCGGCTTCGGCACGGCGATGTTCGATATCGCCAACCTGTCGTCGAATGGTGCCTTCGAGCCGGACCACGACGATGCGCTGCTCGATGCCTATTTTGCGGGCAAGGCCGACGATGCCGTGCGCCGGTCGTTTGCTGCCATGAAAGCCGCCAGCGCGCTGCGCGAGGCGCTGTGGGCCATGGTTTCCGATGTCCATCTGAGGACACCGGGCGTCGACTACAAGGCGCATGCCAATGACTATCTGGCGCGGTTTGAACGGTTGATGATCTAACCTGCTCCTCACCCGTCATCCCGACCGGTACTGAGCTTCGGTCGGTATGACGGGGGCGGGGCGGCGGCCCGCTCCTTGCATGAGCTCCCACCAGCAGGAGCTCACGCCATGAAGAAATCTCTGTCCCTTGCCGCGCTGCTCGCCGCTTCGACGCTGTCGCTCGCGCCCGCCTCGGCCCAGGAGAAAGTCCTGCGCATAGGCATGACGGCGTCGGATATCCCGACCACGACCGGCATGCCCAACAACGGCTTCGAGGGCATGCGCTTCCTGGGCTTCCCGATCTTCGAAGGCCTGATCCTGTTCGACCTGACGCGCACCGACCAGCTCGCAACGCTGCGTCCGGGCCTGGCCGAGAAGTGGGAGCAGGCAGCCGACGACAAGAAGACCTGGATCTTCCACCTGCGCAAAGGCGTGAAATTCCACGACGGCACCGACTTCAATGCCGATTCCGTGATCTGGAACCTCGAGCGCATCTTCAACAAGGACAGCGCCCAATTCGAGGCAGGCGCCGTCGGCATCATGCGCTCGCGCGTGCCCATCCTCGCCTCCTACAAGAAGATCGACGATTCGACCGTGTCGATGACCACCTCGATCGTGGCATCCTACTTCCCGTGGATGGTGCCCTATATCCTCAATGCGTCGCCGGCCTCGTGGGAGAAGGGAGGAAAGGACTGGGCCAAGGTGGCGATGTTGCCGCCGGCCGGCACCGGGCCGTTCCGCATCACCGGCGTGGTGCCACGCCAGTCGGTGACGCTGGCGCGCAACGATGCGTACTGGGATCCGGCGAAGAAGGCCAAGGTCGACCAGATCGTGCTGCTGCCCATCCCGGAGGCCAACACACGGCTCGCCGCGCTGCGCTCGGGTCGTGTCGACTGGATCGAGGTGCCGCCGCCCGATGGCATCCCCTCGCTCAAGCAGGCGGGCTTCGTCATCTCGACCGGTTCCTATCCGCACGTCTGGCCGTGGTTCTACAACATGGCCGCCAAGAACAGCCCGGTGGCCGACGTCCGCGTGCGCCAGGCGCTGAACTATTGCATCGACCGCAGCGCCATCGTCACGCTGCTGAACGGCACCGCCGAGCCGTCGGTCGGCTGGCTGAAGCCCAACGATCCGGCGTTCGGCAAGCCCGAGAACCGCTACACGTTCGATCCCGCCAAGGGCAAGAAGCTGCTGGCCGAGGCGGGGTACAGCGACAAGAAGCCGTTGTCCTTCAAGGTCATGATCTCGACCTCGGGCTCGGGCCAGATGCTGCCGCTGCCCATGAACGAGGCGTTGCAGGAGAACCTGAAGCAGGCCTGCGGCGTCGACGTGCAGGTCGAGGCGGTCGAATGGCAGGTGCTCTTGAATGCTGCGCGTGCCGTGCCCGACGACCCATCGTTGAAGGGCGCCATGGCGCTCAACGTCAGCTCGCCGTCGAGCGACGTCGGAATGATGTTCCGCTACTTCGCCTATGCCAATTCCTCGCCGACGGGCTCGAACTGGCAACAGTGGAAGGACGACAAGTTCGAGGACGTGATGAAGACCCTGTCCGAGGCGGCGGACGAAGCGACCATCCAGAAGAACTTCGCGCTGGCCCACGAACGGCTGGTCGACAATCCTCCCTGGCTCTACATCGTGCACGACCTCAACCCGCGTGCCTTCAGCAAGAAGGTGAAAGGGTTCGTTTCGCCGCAATCGTGGTTCGTCGATTTGACGCTGGTCGACCTGCAGTAAAGGCCTCTATCCTCCGGTCGAAGAAGAGATCCGGAGGATGCGCCATGGACGGGTCTGCGACGACACGCGTCGACTACGGCTCCGAGGAAGCGGCGATGCAGGCCTATCTGGCCGACGGCGAGCGGCGCGCGGTGACCCTGGGTAATCGCGGGCCGATCCGCTTCAGCGCCTCGGGCGATCTGCATCCCGACATTCTCGATGCCTACTGGCGCTGCGGCTTCTATGTCTTCGAAGGCGTCCTCAAGCCCGACGAGCTGGCCGACATCGAACGCGACCTTCTGGACATCCTCGACCGCCTTCCGGTCGAACGTGGTGCTCCGGTCGACGCCAAGGGTCGGCCGGCGCTGGCGGCGGACTGCAAGGGCCCGAATCTGCTGTGGTCAAAGCCGCTCGGCGATCCGTTCGGCGGCACCGAACTCGCCAACGGCCGCCATCCGGTGAAGATGTATGAGCCGCAGGCCGCCGCCGGCGCGCCGAAGGAAGTGGTCTATCTGATCCTGGGCTCGCTGCAGTTCTCCGAGGCGGCGTTGCGCGTCTACGGCCATCCCGAGCTTCTCGCCGCCGCCGCCGCGATCAACGGTCCGGACTTTACACCGTTCAACGAAGCGCTGTTCATCAAGGAGCCGGGCCGCGGCGCCTCGGTCGCCTGGCACCAGGACGGCGTCACCCATTGGAGCAGCCCCGACTGGGATCAGGGTATCCACGGCTTCAACTTCATGGGCCAGCTCTACGGCTGCACGGCGGCCAATGGCGTATGGGTCGTGCCGGGCTCGCACAAGCTCGGCAGGGCCGACATCAGGAAGCTGGTGGCCGCGGCCGGCAGCGAACGCCTGCCCGACGCCGTGCCGATCATCGCCCAGCCGGGCGACGTCGCCATCACCAACCGCCAGGCGCTGCACGGCTCCTTCGCCAACACCAGCAAGGACTGGCGCGTCACGCTGAACATGGGCTTCCATCGGCGCCGGTCGGTGCTGGGCGTGAAGGGCGGCGGCGTGCACAACAAGGAAGCCGTCTACGACGCCGCGCGCATCCGCGAGCGCGCTCGCCTGATCGGTTACGGCATCGATGCCCGGCGGCAGCGCTTCCCGCACGAGAGGCCTTACGTCTACAGGCCGCACGCCCAAGAAGGGCTCACGTATCGTTGGGACGACAAGGCCAGGGCCGACATCAAGGACTACAACCTGCTCGATCTCAGCATCTGATTGCGTCAGCGCGCGCAGAGCTTCGGTAGTCGGGCCAGGATCTCGATCGAGCAGGTCTCGGCCGGGAAGAGCGCCCACACGGCAAACAGGACGATGACGACAAAGAGGGCCGGCCGCAGCAGGCGCAGGACCGTCGGCAGGATCGCCCGCAGCGCGAGATAGGCGACGAACAGACCCAGAACCACGGCGAGCACGCGATACTGGATGCTCCACGATTGCCAAGTGCCGAGATCGGCCCGGTTGGCCAGTTCCTTGAGATATTCCACGATCAGCGACCCCGCGACACAGACGACACAATTTTGCCGAAGCGCAACACGGCGGTGATACGGCCGATCTGTAAACCACCCGCCATCACATCAAGCAGGCGCGGCCTGCCGCTGATGTGGCTCGGTCCGCCATGGACGTCGAGCCTTGATCCGGAAGGGGAAGCAGTCATGTTGAATGCAAATCGCCGTACGACACTGAGGTTTCTGGGTGGCGCCGCCCTCGCGGCAGCGACCCTGCCGCTGCCGGTGGCCGCACAGGGCGAAGATCTTGTCGTGCCGAACACCTATCAGAACTTCAAGCGCGGTACGATCCACAGCCTCCATCCGGAGCGCCGCATCTTCAACATCGTGTGGGAAGACCTCGGCCGCGTGAAGATGCGCGCCGCCGATCTCGTCACCAATTATCCGCAGCTCAAGGTCGGCAACATCGTCGACACTTCCTGGTACGACTACCTCGACTTCATGATCGCCCCGAAGACGCCACAGAACGATGCCCAGGCCAAGGCGATGCTGGCCAAGGGCGCGCGTCTGCAGGGCATCCCGGGCATGCAGGAGCCGATCCGGCTGTGGCGAATGGACGGCATGGTCACCAAGGTCGACGGTGCCACGGTCTTCCTGATCAACGCCTCCGGCGGCAAGCCCGAGGAGCCTTCGCCCGACAGCGGCGAGGTCATCCAGATGCCGGTGGCCCAGTCTGCCGCCGGTCAGGCTGCAGTGAAGTCGGTCAAGGTGGGCGACCAGGTCATCACCGTGTGGAGCCAGCAGACGGCCATCAAAGCCACCGTCATCCGCTAGCACATACATCCGAATCGATTGTCGGCGCCCCGGGATCTCGCGGTCCCGGGGCGTCGCGTTTCGAGAGCAGCTTGTCGTCAGCATCCACATCGGCAACCAGGGCCGCCGCCGGTGGCATGACACGCCTTCCTTGATTCGTTCCTCCGCACCACGGCGGGGCAGGGGCGACCCCTGCGCCAGGAACTGCGGTGCCCCCGCCGAGAAACGCGCCGGCCTTCCGGTCCAGCCCCTTCAGATCTTCGGTATGTCGGCGCCCTCGCTGCGATCGCGATAGACGGCAGCGCGGGCGAGCAGCATGAGAGTGACAGGCGTAGTCACTGTCACGAACACGCCGATGAGCACTTCGTGCAGCACCGGCCGAGACTGCAGGACCGAGAACATGACGATCGAGCCGAGCAGGATTCCGCCGGCGCCCCAGGTCGCCCCCAGCGTGGGGGCGTGCATGCGTTCGTAGAATGTCTTCAACCGCAGCAGCCCGAGCGCGCCGACCACGGTGAAGCCGGCGCCGAGCAGAACCAGAAACGAAGTCAAGAGCGCGGCCCAAGCCGGCAGATCTGCTGCGTCTGTCATTCGATGATCTCTCCGCGCATGAGAAACTTCGCGAGCGCCACGGTGGCAATGAAGCCAAGAAGGGAAATGATCAGTGCCGCTTCGAAATAAAGCGTGCTTCTGCTTTCGATGCCGAACACGAGCAGCAGCAGCATGGCGTTCACATAGAGGGCATCGAGGGAAACGATGCGGTCCTGCGCCCTCGGGCCGCGGATCATGCGGAACGACGCAATGATCATGGCGATACCGAGCAGGATCTGGGCGATCAGCAGCGACCAGGAGAGGATTGTTGCGCTCATGCGAAAATCTCCAGGAGAAGGCGTTCGTAGCGATGCTTGATGAGTTCGATCCAATGCGATTCGTCGACGAGGTCGAAAACGTGGAGCAGCAGCTTGTTGCTGCCCGAGTCGTATTCCACCCAGGCGGTTCCGGGCGTGCTGGTCACGATGCAGGCCAGGATTGCCAGTGCGGTCGGATCGCGAAGTTCGAGCGGCACGATGACGAAGCCCGAGTGGCGCCGGCTCTGATCGGTGCGAAGAATCAGTCGGGCGACGGCGATGTTGGAACGCCAGATATCCGCCAGGACGATCATCACGAGCTTGGGCAGCAGGTCCCATCGTTTCAACCGCGGCTTGGCCGGCTGAAGGGCGGCGGTCACGTTCGAGGCTGCGACCGCGATCACCGTGCCGAGCACGATCTGCCCCAGTGAAACTCCGTTCAACAGGAGCCACATCGCCAGGAGCGATGCCGTCAGCAAGGGGTAGGGCAGCAGGATCATTGCCCGGCTCCGGCAGCCGGCAGGCTGGGTGCGGTCATGACGTCGTCGATGTAGGCAGACGGCGCGTACGCGGCTCGCGCGGCGTCCTCCATGTATCTCATGACCGGCCCTGCTTTGATCGAGAGGCCGAGGGTGAGCAGCAACAGTGAGATGACCGGCACCAGCTCGACCACGAGAACACGCGGAACGACCGCGTCGACCGGGGCCCAGAAGGCGCGAATGCCGACGCGCGACAGCGCCAGCAGGGCTGCGAGACCCGACACGAGGAGAAGCGTCACGAACAGCCAGTTCGCGACCGGGATGCCGGTCGCGGCCGCTTGTCCCGCGGGCGCAAAGAGCGCAGCGAGCATGGCCAGCTTGGCGACGAAGCCGGAAAACGGGGGCAGACCGATCAGCAGCAACGCGCAGCCGACGAAACAGGCACCGAGCACGGCCGGCGTTCCGGAAAAGCCGGTGACGCTGCCCTCCGCTTCATCCTTCACCTCCTCGTCCAGTGTTTCGGCCGTAAGAGCGATCAGGTCGGCGCCGGGATTCTGTCCTCTCTCGATCAGTTCGATGAGCATGAAAAGCGCACCGATCGTGAGCGTCGAGCTCACGAGATAGAAGAGGGCACCGCCCATGACATGACTGTCCGACAGGCCCACAGCGGCCAGCAGCGTTCCCGCTGACACCAGCAGGCTGAAGCTTGCGATCCGGGTCATGGCCTGCGAGGCAAGGACACCCAAGGTCCCGAAGCCGATCGTCGCCAGACCACCGACGAACAACAGATCGCGGCCGAACCCGGCGGCCTCCTGGGCCGTCGTTCCGAAAAGCATTGGACACAGGCGAAGCAGGACATAGACACCGACCTTGCTGAGCACGGCAAAGACGGCCGCCACCGGGGCAGCGGCCGCGGGATAGGCGCTGAGCAGCCAGAAGTTCAGAGGCCACATGGCGGCCTTGACGAGGAAGGCGATGCCGAGGACCGCCGCTCCGGCCTCGAGAAGCATGCGGTGTCCAGGGGACAAGGCGGGAATGCGCAACGCCAGGTCGGCCATGTTCAGCGTGCCGGTGACGCCGTAGATGAGGCTGACACCCACGAGGAAGAAGAAGGAGGCGGTCAGGTTGACGGCAATGTAATGCAGGCTGGCTTGGACGCGTCGCGGGCCCGAACCGTGCAGCAGAAGACCGTAGGAGGAGGCCAGCATCACCTCGAAGAACACGAACAGATTGAACAGGTCGCCGGTGAGGAAGGCGCCGTTCACCCCCATCAGCAGGAACTGGAAGAGTGTGTGAAAATGCGCGCCGGCCGTATGCCAGCGCGCAAGGGAGAAGACCAGGGAGGCGCAGGCGAGGACACCCGTCAGCACGAGCATCAGCGCCGACAGGCGGTCCAGGACCAGCACGATGCCGAACGGGGCCGGCCAGTCGCCGAGCAGATACACACCGGTGCGAGAAGTATTTGCCTCCTGCAGCAGCGCGATCGCAATGCCGAGCATCGCGAGCGTCGAGACGAGATTGATCACCCCCTTCAGGAACTGTCGCCGCTCGTCGTAAACGGCCAGCAATGCTCCAGCTACGAGCGGAAGCACGATGGGAGCGATGATCAGATGATGCGACCAGGTCTCCATCACTGCTCCTGCCCATCGACGTGGTCGGTTCCCGTCAGGCCGCGCGAGGCCAGCAGGACGACCAGGAACAGCGCGGTGGTGGCGAAGCCAATGACGATGGCCGTGAGCACCAGGGCCTGCGGCACCGGATCGGCATAGTCCACCAGGCTGCCGGTCTGCGACGACAGGATCGGCGGCGCGCCCGAGCGCAGACGTCCCATGCTGAAGATGAAGAGATTGACGGCGTACGAGCACAGCGAAAGGCCGATGATGACCTGGTAGGTACGCGGCCGCAGCAGCAGCCATACGCCTGAGCCGGCAAGGATGCCGATGGTGAGAGCGAGCAGGAGGGCCATCATGGCTCGGGCCGGACGGCCTGAGCTGTCGTCATCCGAGCGGCTCTCAACTTGCGGATCGACTGATGGGCGAGGGCGATCAGCATCAGAACGGTCGCGCCTACGACGAGCCCGAAGACACCGAGGTCGAACATGAGCGCACTGGAAACGGGCACGGCTCCTATCAGCGGCAGCTCGACATACTGCGAATGCGACGTCAGGAACGGGTAGCCGAACAACCAGGACGCCATGCCGGTAGCGGCGGCGAGGAGAAGACTGAGACCGATCCAGTTCACCGGAAGGATGCGCAGGCGATCCTCGACCCAGACCGTGCCGGAAGCCAGATATTGCAGAATGAAGGCGGCCGCCAGGGCAACACCGGCGGAAAAGCCTCCGCCTGGCAGGTCATGGCCGCGCATGTACAGGAACAGCGCCAGAACGATGATGACCGGGAACAGCCAGTGCATGATGACCGCGGGCACGCGCAGATAGTCGCCGAGCGTATCGCCGGGCTTGCGGTCGGGCTCGGCTTCGTCGAAGGCGTCCTGTTGTCGCTGCTGTATGGGCGAGCCGATATTGTCAGGTGCGGGCCGAAAGCGCCGCAACAGGGCATAGACGGCGAGCGCAACTGCCCCCAGCACCGTGATCTCTCCCATCGTGTCGAACCCGCGAAAATCGACGAGGATCACGTTCACGACATTGCGGCCGCCGCCTTCTACATACGAGCGCTCGAGAAAGAAGCTGCCGATCGTATCGCCCATCGGAAGCACCATGACCGCATAGGCAAGGGTGGCCAGACCGGCGCCAACGATGAAGGCAACGGCAGCATCCCTGGAACGACGCAACTTCGTCGTGAACGGTGCCGGCCCGAGATTCATCTCTTCGACCCGCTTTGGCAGCCAGCGCAGGCCGAGCAGGATCAGGATGGTGGTCACGACCTCGACGACCAGCTGCGTCAATGCCAGGTCGGGTGCGGAGAACCACGCGAAGGTAATGCAGGTGGCCAAGCCGGCGCCTCCCAGCAGGATGAGCGCGGCCAGTCGGTGATACTTTGCCTGATAGGCGGCACCGATCGCACAGGCGGTGCCCGTCAACCAGACGAGCACCATGACCGGGTCAACATCCGTCGAGCCAGGCCATTGCAGGGTCATGCTTGCGGGAAGGAAAGGGACCAGCCCACCGATGACGGCCGCCAGCAGCAGGATCCTGAGCTGCGGCTGCAGGCGGCGTGTCGCCAGCACCGCTAGCGCCGCGCGGGACCATTTCACAGGCAGCACGACGACGGCCTGATCGAACAGGCGTCGGCCACTGACGAGCCGCAGCAGCGGCGGCCCCACAGGACTCGTCCGCAGATAGGTCTTGAGCGCCAGATAAAGCAGGGCGCCGCCGACCAGCGCAACCGCACTCATGATCATCGGCAGATTGAAGCCGTGCCAGACGGCGAGGCTGAACTTGGGCGTGCTCTGGCCAAGGACCGACTCCACGGCGGTATAGAGGTAAGGTCCCACCGTCACTGCGGGCGCGACGCCGATCACCAGGCAGGCCAGCACGAGGAACATGCTGGGAACGCGCATCCAGAATGGCGGCTCATGGGGTTCCTTCGGCAGATCGGCCGGCTTTCGTCCAAAGAAGACCGAATGGATCAAGCGAAGCGAGTAAGTGACGGCGAAGGCGCTGGCGACGACGGCGACATAGGGCTGCGAGGTGTCGAGCACCGAATGAACGTGGGTCTCGATGGCCTCGGCGAAGAACATCTCCTTCGAGAGGAAAGCGTTGAGCAGCGGCACGCCGGCCATGGCCGCGCTTGCGACCATGGCCAGGGTGGCGGTTTCCGGCATGTACCGGAAGAGCCCGCCCAGCTTTCTCATGTCGCGCGTACCGGTCTCATGGTCGATGATGCCGGCCGCCATGAACAGCGAGGCCTTGAACGTCGCATGATTCATCATGTGGAAGATCGCGGCGACGGCGCCGAGAGGGCTTCCGAGGCTGAGCAGCATGGCGATCAGCCCGAGATGGCTGATCGTCGAATAGGCGAGCAGTCCCTTCAGATCATGCTGGAAGATCGCGAAGAATGCCCCGAAGAGGAGCGACGCCATGCCGGCGAGACCGAGCAGCCAGAACCATTCCGGCGTTCCCGCCATGACTGGCCACAACCGGGCCAGCAGGAAGACGCCGGCCTTGACCATTGTCGCGGAGTGCAGGAACGCCGAAACGGGGGTGGGCGCCGCCATCGCGTTGGGCAGCCAGAAATGGAACGGAAACTGCGCGCTCTTGGTGAGTGCACCGAGCAGGATGAGAACCAGCGCCGGCAGGTACAGTGAATGGGTACGGATGGTATCGCCCGAGGCGAGCACGCGGTCGAGGTCGTAGCTGCCGACGATCTCGCCGATCAGGACTACGCCCGCCAGAAGGGCGAGGCCGCCCGACCCGGTAACGACGAGCGCCATGCGGGCGCCGTCTCGCGCCCCGGCATTGCCGTGCCAGTAGCCGATCAGCAGGAAAGAGAAGATGCTGGTCAACTCCCAGAAGAAGACCAGCACGATCAGGTTTCCGGCGACGACGATCCCCAGCATGCTTCCCATGAAGGCGAGCAACAATGAAAAGAAGCGCGGCACGGGATCGCTCGGCGACATGTAGTATCGGGCATAGAGAACGACGAGAAAGCCGATGCCCGTCACCAGCACGCTGAACATCCAGGCGAAGCCGTCGAGGCGCAGCGTAAAGCCGAGACCGAGCGCTGGAATCCACTCTGCATCGCTGCGAATCGTGCCTCCGTCGACGACCGAGGGATAAGCACTGGCCGCCAGCACCAAGCAGATCAGCGTGACGCCGCCGGCGAGCCAGGCTTCGGAGTTTCGCGCGTTGGGGCGGAACGTCGCAGCGAGAACGCTGCCGACGAACGGAAGCACGATGAGAAGCGTCAGGAGCACGTCGTTGTTCATGGGCCTCGTGATACATGATTGAAGTGCGGATGATCGGGCTTGAGAACCCGGCATTGGCCCCCTGTGCGACAACCTCCCGAATGCAAACGCCCCATCGTCAATCGCGCCTCGCCGGAATCGTCAACACGTCCCGCTCGGCAGCGTGCAATACTCCTTGTGCCACGCTTCCCAGCAGGAAATTAGCGATACCGGTACGGCCGTGCGTGCCGACAACGACGAGGTCGGCCGATACTTCTTCTGCCGTAGCACAAATCGCATGGGAAGTGGTCGTTTCCACGAGCTTGACCAGGTGGCGGGCTGGAAATGCCACGGTACGCTGCAGAAACGACGCGAGCTCCCGACCGGCAACCGCTTCCTCTTTGGCGATGTAGTGTTCGAGCTCCTCTCTGCTGGCCGAGGCCAGGGACATGTGCTTCCGGGCCGGAGCATCGAATACGTGAAGGACGGATATCGTTACGTCCTTGTCCAGGCCGAGGGCTCCGATGGCCAACAGCGCCTCGGCAGACGACTCCGAGAAATCGACCGCAGCGAGAATATGCCGATAGGGGCTTGCGGGAACGCCGTTCGCAACCAGGAGCGGCCGGCGGCTCGAGCGTATCGTTCGCTCCGCCGTAGTGCCGATGAACACGTCTTGAAGCCCGCGATGACGGTGGGAGCCCATCATTACGACATCGGCTGCTGCTTCCCGGGTGGCTTTGACTATCTCATCAGGGAGCCTGCCGAGAACGACGCTCGCCGTGCAGGCCACACCGTCAAATTCGCGTAACGATCGAGCTTGCTTGTCCAATATCGCCGATGCTGTATCGCGTTCAGGCTCAATGATGCGCCGCGGCCTGTCGTCATCGACGACATGAACGAGGTGCAGCGACGCTTCGAATTTTATCGCCAATAGTGTGGCGCGCCGAATTGCGCGATCGGCCCGTGCGGATAAATCCGTTGCGACGAGAATTTTCCTCATGGGCCGACCCTCCGAAACGCGAAGATCCCGAGAGGGATTGATTGCCTCTTCGGCAGCAACGGTCAATGTAAATTGACCCGGTCACCGAGCGCGTAATGCAGTTCGACCGACATGGATCGAGGGTCCATCGCCGCGACGCGCGAGCGACAGCCGTCGATCGACGATGCAACGGCTATCGCCTGCCCTTGCTGCCTGCCGACGCGGCCTCTCGGGGCAGCGCGGTATAGACGCGGCCGATGAAACCGGCGAATTCCGTCATGTAGTTTCGCAGGAACTCTTCGGTGGACGATACGGTGACCGCGCCCTCGTCGGTGATCATGCCCTTCGAGAACTGGATGTATGCTTCGGGAGAGTTCATCAGCGGCGAGTTGCAGAATGCCAGCACACCCTTGAGATGCTGCTGCGCTATCGCGGTCCCGATCGACCCTGGCGAGGTGCCTATTACCGCCGAGGGCTTGCGGGAGAAGGCATTGGTCCCATAGGGGCGGCTGGCCCAATCGATGGCGTTCTTCAGCGCACCTGGAATGGATCTGTTGTACTCCGGGCTGACGAAGAGGATCGCGTCCGAATCGACGATCGCTTGCTTGAAGGTCCGTGCCACCGGTGGGTAGTCCGCGTCGTAGTCGTAACTGTAGAGCGGCAGCTGGTGAAACGATATCTCCGCAAGCTCGAGCTCGGGGGGCGCCAGGCGGACGAGGGCCAGGGCGAGCTTGCGGTTGATGGAGCCGGTAGCGAGGCTGCCGACGAGATAACCTACCTTGTACTCGGTCATGGGCATCCTCCGCGGCGGTCGAGTTCCCGTCGCGTCAACCTGTCCGATGCCGCGAGGTTGCGAGTCGTCGGCAGACCGGGTCGGGCCACCGCCGAGCCTTGGCAATGCCGCTAAGAGGGCAACGGTACGAAATCGTGCGCAGCAGAGGGCGCCGCCGATGCAGACGTCGCTCAGTCGCGGAACGGGTCCGTCATCAGGATCGTGTCTTCGCGCTCCGGGCTGGTGCTGAGCAGCGCGACCGGGCAGCCGACCAGTTCCTCGACGCGGCGCACGTACTTGATGCAGGTCGCCGGCAGTTCGCCGAAGGAGCGCGCACCCCTGGTGCTTTCGTTCCAGCCGTCGAACGTCTCCCACACCGGCTTGAGCTTGGCTTGCGCGCCCATGGTGAAAGGGAAGCGCTCGATCGTCTTGCCGTCGAGCTCGTAGGCGACGCAGACCTTGATCTCGCGGAGCCCGTCCAGCACGTCGAGCTTGGTGAGCGCGATGCCGTCGATGCCGTTCAGCTTCACGGCCTGGCGCACCATGACGGCGTCGAACCAGCCGCAGCGCCGGCGTCGCCCGGTGTTGGTGCCGAACTCGTTGCCGCGATCGCCCAGAAGCTGGCCGATCTCGTCCTTGAGCTCGGTGGGGAAGGGGCCGTCGCCGACGCGCGTGGTGTAGGCCTTGGCGATGCCCAGCACATAGCCCACCGCGCCGTTGCCCATGCCGCTGCCGATCATGGCCTGCGCCGCCACGGTGTTGGACGAGGTGACGAACGGATAGGTGCCGTGGTCGATGTCGAGCATGGTGGCCTGTGCGCCCTCGAACAGGATGCGCTTGCCCGAGGCCCTGAGCGCATCCAGCCGCTCCCAAACATCCTCGGCGAACGGCAGGATCTTGGGAGCGAGCTCGAGCAGGTCGGCGAGAAGCTTGGCCGGCTCGATGGTCGGCTGGCCCAGTCCCTGGCGCAGGGCGTTGTGATGGGCGAGCAACGTATCGACCTTGCGCCCGAGGATGTCGGGCTCTGCCAGGTCGCCGACGCGGATGGCGCGGCGGCCGACCTTGTCCTCGTAGGCGGGGCCGATGCCGCGCCGCGTCGTGCCGATCTTGATCGTGCCCGGCACGTCCTCGCGCCAGCCGTCGAGGTCACGGTGCAGAGGCAGGATGAGCACGGCGTGATTGGCGATCTTGAGGGTCTCGGGGGTCACCGACACGCCCTGGCCCGACACCTTCTTCACCTCTTCGAGGAAGTGCCAGGGATCGACGACCACGCCGTTGCCGATGATGGAAAGCTTGCCTTGCCGGACAACGCCGGACGGCAACAGGGCGAGCTTGTAGGTCTGATTGCCGATGACCAGCGTATGGCCGGCGTTATGGCCGCCCTGGAAGCGCACCACGACCTCGGCGCGCTCGCTCAGCCAGTCGACGATCTTGCCCTTGCCCTCGTCGCCCCATTGGGCGCCGATCACTGCCACGTTGGCCATTGCCTGTTTCCCAAACCCGTGATCTGCCCACGAAAAACGCCTCCCCGGGGTCGGTGCCGGAGAGGCGTAAGTTTGGATAGCACGGGAAGGGAGGAGTGCGAAGGGAAACTTCACCCGCGCTTTAGCTGGATTAGACCGATCTTTTCAATCGCTCTGTGCTTTTTGCCACAGAGCGGCAATGCCGCATGCTGTTTCCTCCCACGTGTTGCCGCAGGAAGGCGGCAGCAAAGGGGGTAGGGATGAGTGACAAGCCGAAGAACCGCCGGCTTTCGGCGAAGCAGAAGTCGTCAACGCTGTTCCACTTCTGGCACAACCTTCAGGACATTAAGGACGAGGCCGAGCAGATGAAGGACGGCGAGCTCGTCCTGCTGGTCGGCATGTTGGAGCTCCTGGTCGAGGAGCGGATCGCCGGCCTGGGCGGCGGCCGCGCCGCCATGTTGGCCGCTGCCGACACGGCTCACGCGCACTGACCCAAGCCTCGCCGGAGCGCGAGCCTTGGGGACGCGCTCCGGCAAAAGGCCCCGGCTAGAGCGGTACTGCTTCCTTTTCGATCAGCGCGTGGCTGCACAGCAGCCGCTTGGCCTCCGCGCGCGGGTCGTCGGCGGGGTTGACGCCGCGCACCACGGCATAACCCTTGGCTTGCCACGGCGTGGCGTCGCGCCAGGGCGTGCCCGGCGGCAGGAATAGGCGCGGCCGCGCGGCGGGCGCCTGCGACGCCTGCAGCACGGCGTCCATGTAGAGTGTGAACCCGGTGGCCGACTCGCTGACCCCGTCCTCGGGGTAACCTGCCGAATAGCGGCCGCCGCGGGCGAGCTCGTGGCGGCCCTTCAACGCGAACACCGAGAACGAGACACCGGTCTGGTATTCCAGGCCGCGATATTCCACGGGGTCGAGGGTGACCGGCAGGTCCTCGTCGGCGGCGTGGATCAGCTTCACCACGTCGCCGAGCCGCGCCGCCACCCCCGGCCCGGGGGCGGGCAGCTTGAGTGCCGCCAGCCCGGCAATGCCGCGCTCGGCGGGTCCGGCGGCACGCAGCAGGCCCGTGAACACGTCGATGGCTTTCCTGGCGTCACCCAGCGCCTTGGCGATGCCGCCTTCGTCCTTGCGGTCGAGGGCGCGGCGGACGCGGCGCAGCGTGTCGGCCGGCAGCTTCAGGCCCGCCCCGACCGCGGCCACCAGGGTCGGCAGGTTGAGATCGACCGAGAGCTCGGCCACGCCGATCGCACGCAGGGCATCAACCGCCAGCAGCACCGCCTCGGCGTCGGCCTCGGCCGAATCGACGCCGATCAGCTCGGTTCCGACCTGGGCGAACTGGCGCTCGGGCTTGAGCGCCCCACCGCGCACGCGGATCACATTGCCGCCGTAGGACAGGCGCAGCGGCCGCGGCTCGTGTTTCAACCGGGTGACGGCGATACGCGCCACCTGCACGGTCATGTCGGGCCGCACGCCCATCATGCGCTGCGACACCGGGTCCATCAGCCGGAAGGTCTGCGAGGCCAGCGCCGCGCCGGGGCCGCCCAGCAGCGATTCCTCGAACTCGACGAGCGGCGGCTTCACGCGCTCGTAGCCGAAGGCGGCGAACCGCTCGATGGCGAGATCGATGGCGCGCGCCTCGCGCGACGCGTCGGGCGGCAGGAGATCGCCCAGCCCGGCCGGCAGCAGGCCGCGGTGGTCGTTGTCGTTGGACGTCATGGCGCGCTTGATAGCCCATCGCAGCCGCCAAGGGGAGGG
>JAEZIF010000150.1 GCA_023416135.1 Pseudomonadota bacterium | reverse complement strand
GGGTGACGCGCGGCCTGGTCACGGGTACCGCCACCGATGCGATTTCCGGAGAACACCTGATCCTCACCGCAGGCGGGATGGACACCCACGTTCACTACATCTCGCCGCAGCAGGTCTATGCCGCGCTATCGAATGGCATCACCACGCTCTGGGGCGGCGGCATTGGCCCGGTGGACGGCACCAACGGCGTGACCACGACCAACGGTCCGTGGAACATCGAAATGATGTTGCGCTCGATAGAGGGACTGCCGATCAACTTTGGCATCAGCGGCAAAGGAAATTCGACGGGCAAGGCGCCGCTTGTCGAACAACTGCTGGGTGGAGCGGCTGGCTTCAAGGTACACGAGGACTATGGCTCGACGCCCGCGGCGATCCGCGCCTGCCTGGCGGTGGCCGACGAGTACGACGTGGCCGTGGCCGTCCATACCGATACGCTCAACGAGTCCGGCTATGTCGAAGACACCATTGCCGCCTTCGACGGGCGCTCGATTCATACCTACCACAGCGAGGGCGCCGGTGGCGGCCACGCGCCCGACCTGCTCAAGGTCGTCGGCCAGAGCAATGTCCTGCCGAGCTCGACGAACCCGACGCTGCCATGCGGATTGAATTCCGTCGCCGAACTGTTCGACATGATCATGGTCTGCCACAACCTCAACCCCAAGATTCCCTCCGATGTGGCCTTTGCCGAGAGCCGGGTGCGGGCAGAAACCATCGTCGCCGAAAGCGTGCTGCACGACATGGGCGCGATCTCGATGATCGGCAGCGACTCGCAGGCCATGGGTCGCATCGGCGAAACGTTCCTGCGAGCGATCCAGACTGCCGACGCCATGAAAAAGGCGCGCGGCGCATTGCCGGAAGATGGCGCCGGCAACGACAATTTCCGGGTGCTGCGTTACCTCGCCAAGGTCACGATCAATCCCTGCCTGACGGCCGGCATTGGCGATGTGCTGGGTTCGATCGAGCCGGGCAAGGTCGCCGATCTCGTTCTGTGGGAGCCGGCATTCTTCGGCGCCAAGCCGAAGATGGTGCTCAAGGGCGGCTTCGTTGCCTGGGCCAATATGGGCGACCCGAACGCCTCGCTGCCGACGCCGCAGCCGATGTACCACCGACCGATGTTCGGTGCGTTCGGTTCGGCGCTTTCAAGGAGTTCAATCACCTTCGTTTCACGGATTGCCTATGACAACAAGATCGGTGAACGCTTTGGACTGCAGCGGGTAATCAAGCCGGTGTCGGGCACGCGTGTGATCGGCAAGGCGCACATGGTGCGCAACAGCTACCTGCCGAATATCAACGTCGATCCCCAGACCTTCGCCGTGACCGTAGACGGGATGCACGCAACTGTGACCCCGCCCAGGTCGATCTCGTTGAATCAGCTCTACTTCTTCAGCTGAACCGAACCCGTCCATGTACGAAAGCAGAGGCGTGCATGATCATCATCGAGGGCATCATCGGGAATTCGAAAGAGCCGCAATGGCGTACGCGCCTTGAGGGGGCGAACATCGACCTGCTGGTGCTGGACCAGTGGGAGGCGCAGAAAAGCCGCTTGCGCAAATCCACCACACAGAATGTCGAACTGGCCTTGTCGCTGGACCGCAACACGCACCTGCACGACGGTGACATCCTCACCTGGAACAGTACGGACCGCAGGGCAATCATTGCTCGGATCAGTCTCAAGGAGGTCATGATCATCGACCTTGCCGACGTGATCGGCGAGGACACCGAGATGGTCGTGCGCACGACCTTCGAGTTGGGCCATGCGCTCGGCAACCAACATTGGCCGGCAGTGATCAAGGGCACACGCGTACTCGTCCCTCTCACCGTGGACCGCAAGGTCATGGCTTCGGTGATGAAGACCCACGCTTTCCCGGGTGTGCGTTACGAATTCATGCTCGGCGCCGAGGTCATTCCCCATCTCGCGCCGCACGAAGCGCGGCAGTTGTTCGGGGGCGCGAGCGAGACCTCGCATTCCCATGGGCACCAGCGCGAGGGGGAGCGTCATGACGATCACGACCACGGTCACCAACATGGCCGCGATCACTGAGCCGACCTGCTCGTATCGGCGCCTGCCG
Organism: Pseudomonadota bacterium; assembly: GCA_023416135.1. GTDB lineage: Bacteria > Pseudomonadota > Alphaproteobacteria > Reyranellales > Reyranellaceae > Reyranella. The sequence goes on along the minus strand of JAEZIF010000150.1, from coordinate 9,810 downwards.
GACCTGCTGCATCTGCTGCAGTTCGGCGATTCGGCGCTGCCGGTCGGTGGCTTTTCGTTTTCGAACGGCCTGGAGTCCGCGATCCAGGAGAACCTCGTGCAGGATCCGCCTGGGCTGCGCGAATTCACCGCCACTACCATGCGCCAGGCGGCGACCTGCGACGGCGTTGCACTCCTGTGTGCGCACCGGGCCGCCAAGGCGCACGACCTCGCTGCCCTGGCGACCGTCGACCGCACCACCTTCGAGCGCAAGCTCAATGAAGAGACCCGGCTCATGACCGTGCGCATGGGGCGCAAGCTCTGCGAATTGTCCGAAGCCATCATCGGCGACGACCTCAACCGCGCGTGGCTCGGCCGGATCAAGTCCGCGGAGACGGCGGGGACGCATCCGGTCAGCCTGGCGATCGCCTTGGGTGCACTCGGCATCGATCGGCGGGACGCGTTCGGCGTGCATCAATACGGCGTCGCCACGACCATCCTGGGAGCGGCCTTGCGCCTGATGCGCATGTCGTTCGTGGATACACAGAGAATCCTGCTCGATGTGACCGCGACGGTGGCCGCTGCCTACGACGACGTCGCCGACGCGACCGTCGAGGACATGGCCAGCTTCGCGCCCATGACCGACATCCTCGCAGCCGTGCACGTCAAAAGTCACGTCCGCATGTTCATGAACTAGCAGGGACAGGAAAGATGAAAAGGATTCCACGCATCGGCATCGGCGGCCCAGTCGGATCGGGCAAGACCGCCATCATCGAGGCGATCACGCCGGTTCTGATCGATCTCGGCATCCGCGTTCTGGTCATCACCAACGACATCGTCACGACCGAGGACGCCAAGCACGTGCGGCGCACCCTGCGCGGCATCCTGGTCGAGGATCGCATTATCGGCGTGGAAACCGGCGGGTGTCCGCACACGGCGGTGCGCGAGGACCCCAGCATGAACCTTGCCGCGGTCGAGGAAATGGAAGAAAGATTTCCCGAATCCGATCTCGTGCTGCTCGAGAGCGGCGGTGACAACCTGACGCTGACCTTCAGCCCCGCCCTTGTCGACTTCTTCATCTATGTCATCGACGTGGCCGCCGGCGACAAGATCCCACGCAAGAACGGGCCGGGCATTTCGCGGTCGGACATTCTCATCATCAACAAGACCGATCTCGCGCCTTATGTCGGCGCCAGCCTTCAGGTCATGGACGATGACTCGCGCATGATGCGCGGCGAAAAGCCGTTCGTCTTCACCAACTGCAAGACCAAGGAAGGCATCCCCGAACTCGTTCGGCTCATCCGCGAAAACGTGCTGTTCGACACGGCGATCCAGAAGGTAAGTGCGTAATGCTGAGCGGCGCGCGGGAACTTGCCGGCTATCAGGACGAGCCGAAGCAACTCCCGAGCGGCTCGTTCGGCAAGAACGCCTTCCTGCGGCTCGGCTTCGAGCCTCGCTTCGACCGATCGGTCCTCACCACGCTGCACCGGCGCGCCCCGCTGATCGTGCAGCAGGCCCTCTACTGGGACGAGGAGATGCCGGGTCTGCCCTGTGCCTGCATCATCTCCAACGCAGGCGGCATCCTCCAGGGCGATCGCAATGCCATCGAGGTCGATCTGGCGCCGGGCGCGCAGGCCCATGTGACCACCCAGGCGGCGACACGGATCCACGAGATGGATTCCAACCATGCCACCCAGACGCAGCAACTGGTTCTGAGCGCCGGTTCCTACCTCGAATACATTCCCCACCCGATCATTCCGCACAAGCACTCCCGGTTCGTCCAGCGCACCGAGATCTCGATCGATCCGACGGCGACGCTGATCTATTCCGACGTCATCACACCCGGGAGGAAATACTACGGAGCGGGCGAATTGTTCGATTACGACCTGTTCTCGTCGACGGTCCACGCCGCGCGGCCCGACGGCACATCGCTCTTCACCGAGAAATTCATCATCGAGCCGCACCGCATCGGCGTTTCTCGCCGTGGAGCGATGGGCTCGTTTCACGTTTTCGGAAACGTCGTCCTGCTGACACCGAAAGCCCATGCCGACCGGCTGTTCGACGCCATCGATCCCGCTTTCGACAACGAGAGGGGCCTCGCCTCGGGGGGCAGCCGCCTGCCCCACGATGCCGGCCTCGTCTTCAAGGTACTCGGCATGGAGACCGCGCCTGTCAGCGCTGCGATCCGCAAGTTCTGGTCGCTTGCCCGGCAGGAGGTGGTTGGCGCGCGCGTCCCCGACAGTTTCCTCTGGGCTTGAGAGGGTGACATGTCAGACGCGGGCTCAGGATGGGCAGCAACCGTGGAACGCAATGCCGTCTTGCGGTTCATCGACATCAACCTTCGCGGCGCAGGCCAGGTCATCTTTCAGAACAATCCGCTGACCGGCCTGTTCTTTCTCGCCGCGATCGCCTGGGGTGCCTTCGCCGCAGGGCAGATCGCCATCGCTGTCGGCGCGGTCATAGCCCTGCTCATCGCCACGACAACGGCGATGCTGCTGGACGTCGATGAGGTCTCGCTGCGGCAAGGCCTGTTCGGTTTCAACGGCGTCCTGGTCGGCGCCGCCGTGCCGACCTTTCTCGCCAATGCGCCGTCGATGTGGCTCGTCCTCATCGTCGGTGCCGCGGTCTCGACTGTCGTCATGCTCGCCGTCTCCAAGGTGATGACGACCTGGGAGGCGCCGGCGCTCACCTCCCCCTTCGTCCTGACCACCTGGTTCCTGGTGCTTGCCGCCTACTCCTTCGGCCACCTGCCGATCGCGGCGATGGGGCCGCCGGCGCTGCCGCGCCCGGCGGGCGATCTTGCGCCCGGCCTTCAGTTCGCGTCGTGGCCAATGCTCCAAGCCTGCCTGAAGGGACCGGCGCAGGTATTCCTCATCAACAACGTCGTCAGCGGCGTCCTCGTCGTGCTTGGGCTGCTCGTCAGTTCGCCCTGGGCCGCGCTGTTCGCCGTGGCCGGCTCCGCGGTAGCGCTCGCCCTGTCGCTCGGCCTCGGCGCCAGCCTTGCCGATGTGGGGGCGGGCCTCTACGGCTTCAGCCCGGTACTGACTGCTGTCGCGCTCGGCTGCGTTTTCTACGCGCCGTCCTGGCGTACCGCTCTGTTTGCGCTGCTCGGCACGGTCTTCACGGTGATTGTCCAGGGCGCCATGGACGCAGCGCTCGCGCCCTTGGGGATCCCGACCTTTACCGCGCCGTTTGTCTTTGTGACCTGGCTGTTCCTCTTGCCGAAGGCGGATCTGCAGCCGCACCCCCATGCGCCGCTCAAGGGCGGCATCCTGACCAAGGACAAGTCGGGATCGCCTGCGCAAGACGCGTAGCCCGATGACGGCGAGCGCGCTGACGGAAATGTCCCGATCGAAACCGGGGCCGCGTTCTAAGCGAAGAGCGTTTCATGGATCGTCATCGCGCCGATCGCGATCGTGATGATACCAACCAGCAGCTGAAGGCCGCGGTTCGCCCACACGAGGTAGCGCGCCGACATCACGAGAGGATACGCGATCGCCGCCGATAGCGCCCCCATTCCGATCATCGATCCCAATCCGAAAACAAAGACATAGATCAGGCCGAGCCGCGGATTGCCAGCCTGAGACACGACAAGAACCAGCAACGCAGCCGATCCCGCCATGCCGTGCATCAACCCGACGAACAGAGCCTGCCAGCGAAAGCCGTGTTCATGAGAATGCAGATCGCGCGCCCGGGACGACCCTTCGCCGGCATGGCTATGAAGATGGAGATGGACGGTGCCATCGACATGGCGATGCTGGTGGAAATGGGCCCGGTCATGCCACACCCTCCAAAGGACGTTACTCCCCAGAGCCACCAACATGATGCCGACCGCGGTCTGGAGGAGATCGGCCAGGTGTTCGGGGATTGCTCGGTCAAGCAGGAGCGCAGCCCCGGCGAAGAGAAAGAGCGTGATGGTATGACCCAGCCCCCAGGCCAAACCACGCCTGACGATCTCGCCGACGGATGCATGGCGCGCTGCAATACTGGACACAGCAGCAATATGATCAGCCTCAAGCGCATGCTGCATGCCGAGCAGGAAGCCAAGACCTAGGATCCCGAGCATTCCAAGATACCCTCACACGCAATATCGATGTCTACGGATATCATCAGAACTGGCACCCCACACAGTATACGAAGAGCGCAACGGCGTCAGCGGCGTCAGCGGCTGAAACAGTTGGTGTTCGGGGCGCGAGAGGCCCAACCAGTCCATGCGCCGCGCTCGATTGAGCTTGCCTTCCTGTTCGGCGCGATCGGGCCGTTCTAGATTGAGCGCAGGCGGCGGAGGAAGCCCATATCGTCAACACCAGCAGCATGAACGGCTTCTGGGCCTCGGTCTGCCCCGGCGCGCCGCACACCGCCTACTCGGCGGCGAAGTTCGCAGTGAAAGGATTCAGCGAAGCCCTGGTGACCGATCTCCGGCTGAATGCGCCGCACATCAAGGTGTCGGTAGTGATGCCGGGACATGTCTGCACCGGCTTTCGCGTCAACTCGCTCAAGGTCCAGACCAGCAACGATTCGGATCAACTGGATGCCCGGCAGATTGCCCAGGCCCGAGCGCGCCTCGCCTCGATGGGCAAGGACCCCTCGGCGCTGTCGGATGACGAGGTCAAGGCCATGCTCGCAGAACGTGCCCGGCGCTTTCTGCTGGATGCGCCGACCAGCGCGGCCGAGGCGGCGGCGATCATCCTGGAAGGGGTCAAGGCGGACAGGTGGCGCATCCTGGTCGGATCGGACGCCCACCTGATGGACCGAATGGTGCGCGACGACCCCGAGCACGCCTACGAGGAGCAGTTCTTCGCCCGCTTCGCGGCCGCGGCAGGCTGGCATCCGGGGCGCTGAGGCCGTTGCTCGATCGCGCCGTCAGCGCAACCAGGGTCCGGAAAGTGGCGTTGCCGGACGGTCCCGAGGGTCTGACAACTCACACTGCGATCTGTCGTGCCGCCAAGTATTGTATGGTCGGTATGAAGCAAGAGGTCAGAAGCCCGTGAACGCTTCTCCGCTGATTGGCCCCTACGATATTCCAGGAGGACCGAAAGTCATCGAGCTGAGACCTTGGGATGTTCGCGGACCGGCGGCAGCAAACAGATTGGTGCGACTGCTTCAAGCCGCCCTGCCAGGTATTGAAGTCGAGCACGTGGGAAGCACGGCCGTACCCGGTTGCGACGGCAAGGGCATTCTCGACCTGATGCTGTTGATCCCCGATGGGCATCTGAGCAGAGTGCGCACGACCATCGATGGCATGGGCTTTCAGCCCCAGTCAGGAGGGAAAAGACATCCCGACAGCAGACCGATGCGAGAAGGCAGCTTTTCATTCGACGGGTCGGTCTTTCGACTTCATGTTCATCTGATTCCCGAGAACAGCAGCGAGGTGGACAGGTTGCGGAGGTTCCGGGATCGACTCGCCGCGGATCCGGAGCTGGTCGCGCTGTATGTTGAACAAAAACGTCGTCTCGTCGACGCTCACGTGTCCGATCGTTCAGCATACACGCTCGGCAAGCAGGCCTTTATCGAGTCGGTTCTCAAGTCGGAAAGATAGTGGCACTGCCGTGCCTGCACGGCCGCCGCGCAGGCACGGCGATTTCGCGCCTTCAGCCTTTAACGTACTCCAGGCGGAAGCCGTCGCCCCAGCGCTTGATGTGGCCGACCGAGGGCGACGGGAAGTGCATCGTGCAGCACAACGTGTCGGTGTCGCAGTAGCGCTCGAAGAAATTCCGGCGCGTGCGGACGGCCTGCTCGCGGTCGGTGTCGACGCGCATGACCAGTTCGGGATAGCGGGCCTGGATCGGCGAATGGATCAGGTCTCCGGTGAACACCGCGGCGTCGCCGCCCTTGCCGGCGCAGACCGCGAAATGGTCAGGCGTGTGGCCCGGGGTCGGGCTCAGTCGGATATGGTCGTTAAGCGCATGATCGCTGCTGACCAGTTCGGCCCGGTTGGCCTCGATGATCGGCAGCACGCTGTCGGTGATCTGGTCGAGCGGCGTCTTCCGATGGATCTCGCTCCAATAGGTGTATTCTTTCTTCGAGAACAGGTAGCGCGCCTTCGGAAAGGTCGGGACCCAGCGGCCGTTCTCGAGCCGCGTGTTCCAGCCGACGTGATCGCCGTGCAGATGCGTGCACATCACGAAATCGATGTCCTCGACCCCGAGGCCGGCAGCCTTCAGCGCCTTCATCCAGTTGTCGTCGGTCTTCTTGTTCCAGGTCGGCCGCAGTGGGAAGTTCTTGTCGTTGCCGATGCAGCTGTCGACCAGGATGTTATGGTGCGGAGTCTTGACGACATACGACTGGAAGCACAACACGACATTCCCGCTCTTGCCGTCATAGCCGCCGGGCGCCAGCCAGGCGAGGTTCTCGTCGAGGGTTTCCTTCGACAATGTCGGCAGGAAGTCGAGCATCGGCGTGAAGCCGCTCTCCTGCTCGACGATCCGGTGAATGGTCATGTCGTTGACAGAAAAGCTCGTGCGCATCGCTCGCGTCTCCTCCCCCGGGGCTATCCGATTGCCTCCCTATCGTAGCCCAGCCTGGAGCCGATGACGAACAGCGCGTTCAGCAGCTTGGTCCGCGCCAAGGCACGCCGAGCCCGCCCGTCGTGTCGAGGCTTGGTCCGACGTGGCGCATGGACTACGGTAAGCGCATGCAACGGGGCCACAAGGAACGACTCGCGTCGCTCTTGAGCGGTCTCGCCATGGCGGTGCTGCTCGGCACCCTTCTCGGACTGCCGTTCTGGCTGCTCGGCCTGTTCCGCATCGTCAGGATCAGCGGCTACTGGCGCGCAGTGCGCTACGCGCGACGCGGCCGCGTGCTGATCGTTGCCAACCATCCGTCGCTGATCGAAACGTTTCTTATTCCTCTCGTATTCTGGCCCTGGGCGATGTTCAGGCTGAGAATGTTTCCCTGGAGTCTTCCGGACAAGAACCTCTTCAAGGGCTTCACGCCGGAGGATCATGAGCGACTGCGCTGCATCCGGGTCGGCCGCGACGACACGCTGGAGTCCCGGAAGCTCAACTGGAGCGCGATGAAACGGGTGATGGAGCATTTCGAGAGACAGCAGTGCTTCGTCGCCCACCTCGAAGGCGGTCGAACGAGCAAGCAGGCAGACCACGTGTCGGTCGGGCCGAACAGGATGGGCAGGATCAGGAACGCCCAGATCCTGAAGGCTGCCTGGAAAAAGGGCGCTTGGGTAATGCCGCTGCACGTCAGCATGACAGACGCCATGAAGCGGGATCTGCCGGGCTTCGGCGAGTCCCTGCGGCGCATGCTCCTCAGTCCGACATGCTGGCCGATCAGGCTCGAGTTCCGCCGTCCCTACAGGATCGTCGGACAGAGGTTCGACGAAGAAGCGGAAAAGAGACGTCTGGAACTGGCGATTCTCACACCCGAGTCGCCGGCATGACCTGTCGGCCTGGCGGCTTCGCCTGACAGAAAATCCGTGTTGGTTGCCCGGCGGACTTCCATCAGGATGATCCCCTCGTTCTCCACGAAGGGGGCGTCCATGACCGTCACCATCACGCCGCTCACGCCCGTATTCGCCGGCGAAGTGGGCGCGATCGACCTGCGCCGGGTGCATGATCGCCAATCGCTGGAGGCGATCCGCGCCGGCATGGACGAGTACGCCGTGCTGGTGTTCCGCGATCAGGATTTCACCAACGATGAGCAGCTCGACTTCGCTCGACGTTTCGACGGCACGCTGCATGCCCGCACGTCCTCCTCGGCCATCGGCAGCAACCGGTTCGGCAACGAGGCGCTGGCCGACGTCTCCAACGTCGACAAGGACGGCAAGATCCGGGACGCGAACAACCGCATGCGCGCCTCCTCGGTCGCCAACCGCCTGTGGCACACCGATGCATCGTTCGTCGACCCGCCGGGCCGCTACTCGATGCTGTCGGCGCGCGTGGTGCCGCCGGTGCGGGCCGACACGGAGTTCGCCGACATGCGCGCCGCCTACGATGCACTCGACGCGGAAACCCGCGCCTCGATCGAAGGGCTGCGCGTCTATCATTCCATCGTCTATTCGCGCCACGTGCTCGGCTTCGACTTCAGCGAGGACGAGCAGGAAAAGCTGAAGGGCGCCGTCCATCCGCTGGTCCGCACGATCCCGGGCTCGGGCCGCCGCGCACTCTATCTCGCCTCGCACGCCGCCCATGTCGTCGACTGGCCCGTACCGGAGGGACGGCTGCTGCTGCGCGACCTGATCGACCATGCCACGCAGCCGCAATTCGTCTATCGCCACGTCTGGCGGCCGCATGACTTCGTGATCTGGGACAATCGCTGCACCATGCATCGCGCCCGGCCGTTCGATGACAAGACCCACCGCCGCGAGATGCGCCGCACCACGTCGCTCGACCTGCCGCTGCCGGCTTCAGCTTAAGCGTCGCGGCAATCCAATCAGGGGCCTCTGTTGAAGCTCGGCATCGTCTCCGACCTGCATTGCAACATCGACGGCTTCGATCGGGCCCTCGAGATCATGGGCCCGATCGATGCGCTGCTGTGCCTCGGCGACAGCATCTACGAGTACGGCTTCTCGAATGCGGTGATCGGCCGGCTGCGCGAGCGCGACGCGCTCACCATCCTCGGCAATCACGAGGAGGTCTTCCTCGGCCCGGCCGGCGAGCGGGCGCGTTCCCGGGCCGACATCGACCGGCCCTTGCTGAACTGGCTCGCCGAGCAGCCGCATCGGCGCGATCTGCGGATCGGCGGCAAGCGCATCCTGATGGTGCACTCGACGCCATGGGAACCGCGCGGCAGCTACGCGCTGCCCACCAGCTCCGAGCTGCATCGCTTCGGCGAGGCCGACGCCGATATCGTGCTCTACGGCCACACGCACCAGCAGGTCGTCCGCCGCATCGGTCGGGTGCTGGTGGTCAATCCCGGCTCGGCCGGTGATGGCCGTGATCCGCGCAATGGCCGGCAACTGAGCTGCGCCGTGCTGGACACGGCGACCGAGGAGGTAGTCGTGCGCGACTTCCCGGCCCTGCCCGTCCGGCCTTCACGTTGAGATGGCATGCCCGCGCCGGTGGGCCGTCGCCATCACGAGCGCAGCCAGCGCCTGAAGCGCCGCGGTCAACGCCAGTGCCCAGCTGTAGCCGTCCGGATCCCAGCCGTCCGACGCGGTGCGCGGCCAAAGATCGAGGATCCAGCCGATCGCCGCCTGGACCAGGAAGGCACCCCCGAGCGTCAGCGTGTTCACGGCGGTCGAGACCCGCCCGGTCTGCTCGGGCGGAAACATCTGGCTCATCACGACATAGCCCACCGGTCCGGCCGCGCCGAACACCGCGATTGCAAGCCAGAGCACGAGCACGACCGAGGGCTGGCTCGGCTGCAGCATGAGGCCGACCTGCAGCAGCACCAGGCCTGCAAGCGACACGATGGGAACGAGAAAAGCCGGCAAGCCCGCCGCGCTCGCCCGGCTGGCGGCGCTGCCGGTCAACACGCTGCCGACGACCATCGCGAATGTGTAGATGAACAACACGCCGGCTCGGGTGGGGCCGTCCATGCCGGCCACGTCGCGCAGCCAGGGGCCGGCCCAAAGGCCCAGGTAGGCAAAGTTGAACATCGAAAGCGTCGCAACCGCCGGACCGAGGCGCCAGAAGGTCCGCGAGGCAAGAATGCGACCGCTCAAGGCAATGTCGCCGCGCAGGGTTCGCGCCGGGTCCCCGGCGTTCGGCCGGACACGCGGCTTGTCCGGCACCGCCAGGAGAATCCAGGCCGCCACGCCAAGCGCCAGAACGCACAGAACCCAGAAGACGCCGCGCCAGCCGACCGTGGGCAGCATTGCCTGGACGGGTGACGTCGTGAGCGCGCTGCCGAGCGCGCCGATCGCAGTCGCGATGCC
>JAEZIF010000115.1 GCA_023416135.1 Pseudomonadota bacterium | reverse complement strand
GGGCAACCGGCTGGCCGGCGAAATGGACGAGGGGTTCCTGGAGCAGGGTGAGAACCGCCGACGCCGGGATCTTCAGCGCATTCTCGTGCGTCAGGACTTCCGCGCAGCCGGCCAGTGCACGGGCCCGCGTGGCGTCGATGCCGTGCACCCTGGCGCTCGGTAGCGGTGCCGTCACCAGCGCGGCGTGGAGCATGTTTGCCGCGCGGAGCTCGCCCTCGTAGCGCGCCGCGCCGGTCACCTTCTGCGCGGCCTCGTAGCGCGTGGGCGAGCGATCTTTGACCAAGGTCATCGGGCAAGCTCCAGCGCCCGCCGGACGGTGCGGCTCAGCAGCTCGAGCTTGAAACCGTTCTGGCTGAGCGGCTGGGCGCCATCGGCGGCGTGAGTCGCGGCGGCGGCGAAGGTTGCCGGCTCGGCGCGCGCGCCGGCCAGTGCTGCCTCGCTGGCCGCGAGCCGCCACGGCACGGTGCCGACGCCACCGGCAGCGAGGCGAGCGGAGCGGATCAGGTTGCCCTCGATCTCGATGGCGACCGCCACCGAGACCACGGCGAATTCGAACGACGCGCGGTCCCGCACCTTGACGTAGTGCGAGCGGCGCGCCGCGGTGCGCCGCGGCACTTCAACGGCGACGATCAACTCGCCCGGCGCCAACGCGCTGTCGCGCTCCGGCGTGTCGCCGGGCAGGCGGCACAGCTCGGCAATCGGCAGCGCACGCTCTGCCCCCTGGGCGGCCTCATGGCGGCGCACATGCAGCCGGGCACCGAGCGCCAGCAGCGCTACCGCGAGGTCGGAGGCGTGCGTCGCGGCGCAGTGTGAACTGGCGCCGAAGATCGCGTGCATGCGGTTCTCGCCGTCGCGGGCGGCACAGCCGGTACCGGGCTGCCGCTTGTTGCAGGGCAGGTCGTGGCTGCGGAAGTAGCCGCAGCGGGTGCGTTGCAGCAGGTTGCCGCCGACGGTCGCGAGGTTGCGCACCTGCGGCGACGCGCTGGCTTCGATCGCCTGGGCGAGCGCCGGCCAGCCGAGCCGGACGTCGGGGTGATCGGCGACGTCGGCCAGACGCGCCAGAGCGCCGATACGGATGGCGTCGGTACTCGCTTCGATCCTGTCGAGCGGCAGACGACTGATGTCGATGAGCCGCGCCGGTGTGGCTGCGCCCTGCTTGGCGAGCTGCAACAGGTCGGTGCCGCCGGCGATGAACACCGCGTCGGGATGGTTGGCAGCAAGCGCCAACGCCGCGCTCTCGCTCGCCGCGCGATGGTAGGCAAGGCACTGCATGCTCAGCTCCGGGTCGCCTCGGCGATGGCCGCGACAATGTTGGGATAGGCGCCGCAGCGGCACAGGTTGCCGCTCATCCGCTCGGCGATCTCGGCGTCGCTTGCGGGGCAGCCCTCGGCGATCAGACCCAGCGCCGACATGATCTGGCCCGGTGTGCAGTAGCCGCATTGCAGGGCGTCGTGCCTGATGAAGGCCTGTTGCAGAGGGTGCAGCGCGCCGTCACCCTCGACGCCCTCGCAGGCCACACCCTCGATGGTGGCGATGTGCCGGCCGTCTTGCATCGCCGCCAGCATGAGGCAGGCGTTGGCGCGCCGGCCATCGACCAGCACGGTGCAGGCGCCGCAGGCGCCGAGGTCGCAGCCCTTCTTGGTGCCGCAGAGGTCCAGCCGATCGCGCAGCACGTCGAGCAGGGTGTCGGAAGCCGCCACCGTCAGGTGATGCCGGGTGCCGTTGATCTCGAGGGTCACGTCGAGCTGTTGCTGAAAGATATCCGCCACGGGCCGTCCCGGATTGTCGTCGGTGAACTCAGGATAGAGGTCTCATTGTAACTTTACAACAGGTCAGTTAACGTTAGGCGCGCGCAACCGAAAAATTGCACGACGATGTCGGCACCTGATATCCCATTTGTCGTTCCGATACAGGCCGATGATGTGGCCGGCCATGGAATCAGACGATCGCGTGATGGTGCTGGTGAAGGCCGCCGAAGGCAGCGGACAATCCCTGCGAACGCGTCGCCGGCTTCTGGCTGTGAGTTTCTGACCCGGAGGATCGGTGACGCTCTACCATGGCACGAAGGCGGATTTGAAACAGGGCGATCTGATCGGACCGGGGTTCGCTTCCAACTACGGGAAGAGGAGGAAGGCGGCGTATGTCTACCTGACCGCCACCCTGGACGCGGCCATCTGGGGCGCCGAGCTGGCGTCCGGTGAGGGGCAGGGCAGGATCTACCTCGTCGAGCCGACCGGGCCGTTCGAAGACGACCCCAACCTGACGGACAAGAAGTTCCCGGGCAATCCGACGAAGTCGTACCGTACCCGTGACCCACTCAGGATCGTCGGCGAGGTCGCCGACTGGAAGGGACACTCCCCCGAACAGTTGAAGGCCATGAAGGACCACCTGGCGCATCTCGATCGGCTTGGCGTGGAGGCTATCGAGGACTGACCCGGAGCGCTCGTCGATGCACCAACGTCCGGCCCAGGCGCTCGCCGGCGCCGCCGCCTCAACCCCAGAGCCGCTTGCTCGCGATCGCCGCGCCGTCGCGCATCGCCTCGAGCTTGGCCCAGACCACGTCCTCGGACACCTGGGTGTCGCCGACGATGGTGCCAAAGCCGCAGTCGGTTCCGGCCATCACGCGCTCGCGGTCGCCGACGGCGCGAACGGCGCGCTCCAGCCGTTCGGCGATCACCTGCGGATGCTCGACGTAGTTGTGCGTCGTCTCGACCACGCCGCAGACCAGGGCCATGCGATCGGGCAGCTTCTGGGTGCGGAAGGCGTCGACCTCGTGGCTGTGGCGCGGATTGGCAAAAGGCAGGCAGAGCGCGCCGGCGTTCACCTGGAAGCAAACCGGCAGCACGTCGGGTGCCGGCACGTCGTTGACGTGTGGGCTGTCGCGATTGCCCCAGCAGGCGTGGAAGCGAACGCGCTCGGGCGGGATGCCGGCCAGGGCTTCGTTCAGCGCGGCAACGTGCATCTCCATCGCTGCAATGAACTTTGGCAGCGGCTCGTCCTGGAAATAGCCGGCGCGTTCGATGCCGAGGTCGGGCGAGTCGATCTGCAGCACGTGGCCCTCAGCCACGATGAACTCGTATTCCTGCCTGAGCTCGTGGGCGAGGGCGAAGACGTAGGCCTCATGACTGTCATAGTGTTGGTTCTGCAGCGAGCAGGCAGCGAAGCCCGGCGAGACGGCGGTGACGAAGGTTTCAGCGAAGCGCTTCGTCTGGTGCCCGAGTGCGCGCGCGAAGGCGTCGAGCTCGGCCCTTGCACCATTCCTGGTACCGTGCAGGCTCTCGTAGCGCACCGGGCCGATCGCGGCGGGGAAGCCGTAGACGTTGAGCCGACGCACGCCGCGCGCCTGGTAGTTATGCCACCATTTGGGAAATTGCTGCATGTCGAGGATCGGCCGCCGCCTCGACTGGCCGCCGAAGCCCGACATGCGGCCGGTGATGTAGCCGAAGAAGGTGGAGCGCGGCATCTCACCGTCGTTGCCGACATCGATGCCGCAGTCGAGTTGGCGACGTACGATGTAGTCCATCGCCTCGTCGGTCAGCTCCGCGATCCGCGCGGCATCGACCGGTTTACCCTCGGCCTCGGCCACCAGCAGGTCGGCCAGGAGGTCCGGCCGCGGCAGGCTGCCCATGTGGGTGGTCAGGATGCGATCGGTGCTTCGTTTCATGCCGTCGACCAGCTCCAGAATAGCAATGCCCAATGTCCTTCACGCGTCGCATTGGGACCGCCGTGTTATCGCGCTCGCCGTCTCAACGTGGTCCTGCGATCCGCTTGCTTCGTCCGAGCTTTGGATCGTGCGAGTTTTTCAAACTGCTCTTTGGTGCGCTGTTCTCCCGAAGCAATCGTTGCTCGCAGGAAACGTGTGACGACATTCGCAAACACTTCCACGCGGCGCGGCGGATGTGCATTGGCATGGATCACCCAGACGCCGAGCTTCCCGCCGCCCGCCGGAAGGCTCTCATAATCCGACAGCAATTGGACGAGCAAGCCCTCGCGAATGTCAGCCGTTGGCAGCGGTCCGCCCAAATGGGCAATGCCCAGCCCCTCGATTGCCATCGTCCGAAGCAGCAACCAGCTGTTCGTCTGCACATATGCATCGGGCTTGAACTCGGTCACGACACCGGCCTTCGAGCGCAGTCTCCATACCGATTCTACCAGGGAACCGTGGACGAGGCATCGGTGGTGTTCGAGATCGGCCGGCGTTCGCACGCTTGCATGGCCTTCGACGTAGGAAGGAGATGCGCAGACGAAGCGACGGTAGTCATAGGCGCGCCGGCCGACCAGATCGGGCCTGGGCGACATGCCGGCATGAATGGCGAGATCGCAGGGCCCATCGAGTTCGCCAGGCGGGTAGTCGCTCGTGAGCACATCTATGGTGATCTCCGGAAAGTCACGCGAGAACTGCCTCAGTATGTCGGGCAAGTAGGAGGAGGCGACCCAGGCATCCATTGCCACCCGAACGCGGCCGCGCGGCACCGACTGCAGCGCTCCGAGCATTTCCCTAAGCCGAGTCTCCCGCTGCAGCGATTCTTCGGCCCAGCGCAGAAACATCCGGCCGGCCTCGGTCAATGCAAGCGAGCGTGTCGAGCGACTGACCAGGGTGACACCGAGGTCGGCCTCGGCCCGGGCAAGATGACGGCTCGCTATCGATGGCGACATTTTCCGACGGCGGGCTGCAGCGGCTAGGCTACCTGTCGCCGCGATGTCGACGAACAATGCTGGAAAGTCAGATGACATGCCGCTGCGAATTCGTTCGTTCACTCATAGCACGACTGTCGTGCACTTCTCGTTCTTTCGCAAGGACCCCGGCTACGCCTAATCAGGCGAAACAATGCCGCTGACCTGCGAGGAGGGCGGCTTTCCGGGGACGAACGCAAAGGACGGCGCCATGCCAAACATGGACAAAGTGTTTCTCGCGTCCGCCGACGGCCACGTCGGCGCGCCTACCGAGGGTTACAAGCAGTATCTCGAGAAGAGGCATTTCCAGGCGTTCGATGACTATCTCGCCCGCCACCAGTGGCTATGGTCGCCCGCGCGCAAGGAGACCCTTCTGTCGCCGCACCTGCACGACAGGATGCGTACGCTGGACACGTACGACAACGACCGTGGGTCGCCGATCGTCTGGGATCCCTCGTATCGCCTGAGGGAGTACGACCGCGAAGGCATTCTCGCTGAAGTCCTCGTGCCCGATGACCAGAACAGCAACGACCCGCCGTTCGGATCGGGACTGGCGACGGGCGCCGTCGCCGGCAGCAGCGACGAGCACTATCCCCCCGAGTGGCAGCGCATAGGCGCGCGCGCCTACAACCGTTGGCTCGCGGATTTCTGCTCTGCCGATCGTTCGCGGTTGCTTGGACTTACCATTCTCGGCTCGCTCGATGACATCGACTGGTGCGTGGCGGAAATAAAGCGCGCCTACGAGTCCGGGCTGACGACGGGCGTTCTGCTGCCGCTCGAATACTACCTGCCGCTTTATCATCACCCACGATACGACCCGCTCTGGGAAGTGTTGCAGGAGCTCGACCTGAGTGTCGTGTGCCACATCTCAAAGGGGGGGCCTCAGTGGGTCGGCAACGACCCTTGGGTCATCTCCCGAGTCTGGGCGATCGAGGCGCGCTGGTTTGCCCAACGCCCCCTGTGGTGCCTGATCGTCGGCGGTGTGCTCGAGCGCTTCCCGCGCTTGCGGCTTGTGTTCACCGAGTTCGGTACGCAGTGGGTGCCGCAGACGTTGGAGCTGCTCGACCGCTACACGATCACGGACAAGTCGGTGATGGCGGACTCGACCTGCAAGTACCCGCTGACGCTGACGCCGAGCGAATATTTCAGGCGCCAGTGCTACGTCGCCTATTCCGGGCTGGTCAGTCGCCACGACCTCGAAGGCGAGCGATTCAGCTCGGTGCCCAACGTTGTCTGGGGGGCCGATATCGGCCACGGCGAGGGCACATGGCCGTCCGGACTCGACCAATTGCGCATGCTGGTCCAGGGCCTGCCCGAGAAACCGATGCGCAAATATCTCGGCGAGGATCTGCACCGTGCCTTCCCAGCCCTGAACCGCGACTTCGGCACGCTTCTTCAGCGTATCGCTCCCAGCGCCGGCCAGCTGGGCCTCGTCGCCTGAACGAGGGCGGCCGCCGCCCCCCGATTGAACGACGAACGACACGACAGAGGAAGCGACCATGACGCAGGCGATTGCCCCCGGGCCGGTCGAGCTCGGTGACCCCGGCACCTTGCTGTTCGAGAACGACAGGGTTCGCATCTGGGAATTGATCATGAAGCCCGGCGAGATCTGCAATTGGCACGTCCACGAGTACGATCACCTGCTGGTCGTCACGGAGGGCGCCTCGATCGAGGCCTGGCGGGCCGACGGCAGCACCGGCAAGCTGGAACTTCCGGACAACCAGGTCCTGTACATCCCGCGTTCCGAGCAACCCGAGATCGCCCGCAACGCGTCCACCTCGAGAACGCTCCGCGAGTTGATCATCGACCTCAAGGATGATCATGCCGAGCCGACGGCGCGCGCGCTGTTGCGCTTCTTCCAACCTGGCACCGCGACCACGTCGCGCCCACTTTCCGGGAGGACGACATGAAGATCGCCACCGTCGAGGTCGGCACCTACATGATGCCGCGCCACGTGCCGCGTGGATATGAAGGGCGTCGCTGGGAAATCCTGCCTACTGTCGTCGCTCACCTGCGCACCGACACCGGCATCGAGGGCAGCGGTCACACGATGACGCTCAATCACGAGTTCACGCGGTCTCTCGCCACGATGGTCGGAGAGATCGGCGAGCTGATGATCGGGCAGGATCCGCGGCGGACCGAGCAGGCTCTGGCGAAAGTCATCTATCCCGCGAATTGGGTCGGGCCGGGTGGACTTCTCAATATCGCCGCCTGTGCGATCGACATCGCGCTGTGGGACATCGTCGGCAAGGATCTCGGCCAACCCTTGTGGCGACTCCTCGGCGGCGCCAATGACCGGATCCGCGTGTACGACAGCGGAAGCCTGATCGGCGTCGACGTCGAGACGCTGCAGCGTGGCGCAGAGAGCGCGTTGAAGGCCGGCTATCGGGCGATGAAGATGCGGCCGGGCGGCGATCGCCATGGGCGAATCAAGGACACCGTTGCCCGGGTGCGCGCGATCCGCGACGTCATCGGCTACGACGTCGACCTTCTCTACGACGTCAACCAGACCTGGACGCCGTCACGCGCCATTCGAGCGGGACGCGCGCTTGAAGAGTTCGAGCTGTTCTGGATCGAGGATCCGACCCTGATGCACGATGTTGTGGGGCAGGCCGCAGTTGCCCGTGCGCTCGACGTGCCGATCTGCTCGGGCGAATACCACTACGACATGCCGGCGCTGCTCAAGCTCCTGGAGGCGCGGGCCGTCGACTACCTCATGGTCGACATGATGCGCATGGGTGGCATCACCCAGTTTCGCAAGGTCGCTGCCATGGCTGAGGCTTTCGGCGTGCCGGTCGCCAGCCATCTGATCCCCGAGGTGTTCTGTCACTGCATCGCCGCCATCCCCAACGGGCTGATCGTCGAGGGTATGCCCTGGACCCAAGGCCTGTTCCGGGGGCTGCCCCAGCTGGCCGACGGCAAGCTGGTCCTGACTGAGCGCCCGGGTCACGGGCTCGAGCTCGATCCCGAAGCCGTCAAGAAGCACCGTGTAGGATAGGGCTGCCGTGCGCTACGTCATCTACGGATCCGGCGCGATCGGCGGCATCGTCGGTGCGCGGCTGCAGGCAGCGGGTCAGCAAGTCGTCTTCATTGCCCGCGGCCGCACCCTGGACGCGTTGCGGCAGGAGGGTCTCACGCTGCGGACGGCCGATGATCGCCGGACCTTCGAGGTCGAATGCGTTGCGACCCCCGCGGAAGCCGATATTTCGGTCAACGATGTCGTCATCCTGGCGATGAAGACCCAGGACACGGTCGGCGCCCTCGGCGAACTCGCGGCGTGCGCTTCGGCCCAAGTGCCGGTGTTCTGCGCGCAGAATGGCGTCGCCAACGAACGCCTGGCACTGCGCTACTTCAGCAACGTCTACGGCATGTTTGTCTACATCTTCGCCCTTCACCTCGAGCCCGGTGTCGTGCAGTGCTATACCAGCCCGAGCTTCGGCGTGCTGGACGTCGGTCGCTTTCCGGGTGGTAGCGATGAGATCGGGCGCCGCACGATGGCTCATCTCTCGGCTGCCGGATTCGATACCCTCTGCCGAAGTGACATCATGCGATGGAAGCACGGCAAGCTGCTGGCCAATCTGGCCAACGTGCTTCACGCCGCATGCGGGCCGAGCGCGGCATTCAACGACATCCTCGATCAGGCACGGAGCGAAGGCGAGGCATGTCTTCGCGCGGCCGGCATTGCCTATGCCGGCGCCGATGAGCGCGCGCGGCGCATCGCAGCAATCCAGCCACTCCGGACGATCGATGGAGCGCCGTTTCCTGGCGGGTCGTCCTGGCAAAGCCTGGCCCGTGGTACCGGCAGCATCGAGACCGATTTCCTGAACGGCGAGATCGCGCTGCTCGGCCGCCTTCATGGCGTGGCGACGCCGGTGAACGAGATGCTGCAGGTACTCAGCCGGACCTTGCTTCAGGAGAGGCAGCGCCCGGCCTCGCTTTCGCCGGACCATGTTCGTTCACTGCTGCCGCAGGGCGTTCAGGTCGCGGCAGCGGACTGACAGCAACCAGGAGAGAAGCAATGTCCACACATGGTCATGTCGTGCGGTTCCGCGCCAAGCCCGGCAAGCGTGACGAAGCGATCAAGGTCCTGGAGCCGATGTTCGAGGAAGTGAAGAAGGAACCGGGCACACTGCTCTATCTCATGCACGTCTCGCAGACCGAGCCGGACGCCATCTGGTTCTACGAGCGCTACGCCGATGAGGCGGCATTCGAGGTTCATCGCACCAGCGCCACCCACGACGCGGTCCTGGCGGCGTTGAAGCCGCTGGTTGCCTGGCCACCGGAGATTCATTGGCTGGACCTGCTGGACAGCAAGGGCCTGCCAAAACCTTAGAGCCTTTGGCACTGGGGCTGGCCGCGGCAGTGCAAGAGGAACTGTTCAATCGGGAGGAGGGTGACAATGACAAAGACAATTGGCAGGCGTGCGTTCGGGGTTGGATCTGTTCTGGCCGCATCCATGATCGGCAGCCGTACGCGCGCGGCGTCGCCGGGGGTCAAGATCGGACTTCTTTCTGATTTTTCGGGGATATATGCCGATTCGAGCGGCAGAGGTTCCCTCGATGCCATCCAGATGACGGTCGAGGAGTTTGGCGGGCAGTTGCTCGGCAATCCGGTGCAGGTCGTTTTCGGCGATCACCAGAACAAGGCCGACGTTGGGGCGACAATCGCTCGCCGCTGGGTCGATCGGGAGGAAGTCGATGTCATCGTCGACGTGAACAGCTCGGCGGTCGCATTTGCCGTCAAGGATCTCGTGCAGGAGAAAAACAAGCTCGCGCTGTTCGTGGGCGCGGGAAGCTCTGATATCACCGGCAAATTCTGCTCGCCCAACACCGTGCAGACGCTCTTTGACACGAGTGCCCTCGTTCGGTCGACAGTGAAGGCCATGAACAAGCTTCATGGTCCGAAGAGCTGGTTCTTCCTCACGGGCGATTTCGCTTTCGGTCACGCGTTGGAACGAGATGCGCGTACCCTCATCGAGTCTACCGGTGGAAAGGTCGTTGGCCGGGTGCTCGTCCCACTCAACACCACCGACTTCTCGTCCTTCCTGCTGCAGGCCCAGGCATCCAAGGCGGACCTGATTGGCGTTGCAGTCGCCGGCCACGACCTTGCCCGCGCCGTGAAGCAGGGGGTGGAGTTTGGGGTCACCCCCAAACAGCAGTTCGTTGCCTCCGTCGTGACCGAACACGACATCTACAGCATCGGCCCCAGGGCGGCGGAAGCCATGACCTTCTCTTCGCCGTTCTATTGGGATCTGGACGACAAGACTCGTGACTGGTCGAAACGCTTCGTGGCTCGCACGAACAAGTACCCGACCATGACACAGGCTGGGAATGCCTCGGCAGTGATGCACTACTTGAAGGCCGTGCGCGCAGCCGAAACCAAGGACGCCGGCGCCGTCATGGCCAAGATGAAGGAAATGCCGGTCGATGACTTCATGACGAAGGCGGCGCCTCTGCGCATCGACGGCCGGGTCGAACGCGAGATGCATATCTTCCGAGGCAAGGGACCGGCTGAAACGAAGGGCGGCTGGGACATCTACAAATACATCTCGACGAACTCAGGCGCGGACGCGGTACGTCCGCTCAACGAAGGGGGTTGTCCGCTCGTCAGGTCCTAAGTGCCCGACGAGCATCGAACGGGACGCGGCGCCCGCCGGCGCGGTCGATGCCGAGGTCGGGCGGATCGACCTGCAGCATGTGGCCCTCCGCCACGACCATCGCCTCGCCGGTCAGCGCCGTAATCCGTGGGGCATCGAGCGGCTTGCCGTCGGCTTCGACCATCGGCGGCCAGCCTGTCCGTCCGCGGCAGGCTGTTTGCGGAAGCCGCTCGGCTCCGGTCGGGACGACAGAGCGAGGCTGGATTGATAGTCTGGTGCTTCGCGATGGGAGCCTCGTACGATCCATGAAAGACAACAGTATCTGGCGGGCGGTGCGCGAGGGGCGGGCCGCGCTGGGGACCGGGCTCAAGGAGTTCGCGTCGCGCGGGGTGCCGTGGATCATCGAGGCTTCCGGCTTCGACTACTGCATGATTGATCACGAGCATGGTGCCTTCGACTTCGAGACGATCGCGGATCTCGCGGGATGGTTTCAGGCGACCGACGTCTCGGCGATCGTGCGGACCACAAGTCTTGCACCTATCTGATCCTGGCGATCCTCGATCAGGGGATCATGGGCATCCAGGTCTCGGAGGTCGACAGCGTCGAAGAGGCGCGCGCGATCGTGCGCGAGGCGAAATATCCGCCGATCGGCAATCGCGGCATCTCGGGGCAGAGGATGCACACCGGGTACAGGAGCTTCGGAGGCCGTCACGCGACCGAGTATGCGCCCTGGGCGAATGCCAACGTCATCGTCTGCGTCTCGATAGAGTCGCTCGAGGGCCTGGAGAACGTCGAGGCGATCGCGGCCGTGCAGGGCATCGACATGATCGCCTACGGTCATTCGGACCTCAGTGCGCGCCTGGGCATCCATCTCCAGCTCGAGCACCCGAATTTCAAGGCGGCCGTGCGCCGGATCGCGGAGGCCTGCAACGCGCACGGCAAGCTGGCCCGCGGGTCGGCAGAGACCGAGGCGCAGATCGAGGAGTACTGCCGGCTCGGCTGCAGGGTGTTGAACCGGCCCGGCACCGACGTGAGCACCTATCTCGACGGCCTGAAGGCGCGCGCCGGCCGCGCCCATGCCCGGCTGAAATCGATCGGTGTGCCGACGCCTTGAGACTTGATGAAAAGGGAGGAGACAGAATGCGACTGCAAGGCAAGGTGGCGCTGCTGACCGGCGCAGCGGCGGCGATCAAGGGCGAGCTGATGTGCTTCGGCGGCGCGGCGGGCCCATCTGTTCGCGCGCGAGGGGGCGAAGGTGGTGCTGACCGATATCCGCGATGAGCTGGGCGAGCGCGCGGCCACGGCGCTGCGGGCCGAGGGGCATGACGCTCGCTACCTGCATCTCGACGTGACGTCGGAAGGGAACTGGGCCGAGGTCGTGGACGCGGTGATGGCGGCGCACGGACGGCTGGACATCCTGTTCAACAATGCCGGTGTTTCCTTTCCCCGCAAGGTCGAGGACATCACGGTGGAGATCTGGGAACGCGAGCTCGGCGTTCATGCCAAGGGCGTTTTCCTCGGCACCCGGACGGCGATCCCGGCGATGCGCATGGGTGGCGGCGGGTCGATCATCAACACGTCATCGGTCATGGGCATCGTCGGCAGCCCTACGTCGCCGGCCTATCCGGCCGCGAAGGGCGCCATCACGATCTTCACCAAGTCGGCGGCGTTGCAGTATGCGAAGGAGAACATCCGCATCAATTCGGTGCATCCGGGCTATGCCGATACGCCGCTGACCGAGAAGCGCTTCAGCGATCCGGCGGTCCGCCAGGAACTGGTCGATCGCACGCCGATGGGACGGCTCGGCACCGCCGAGGATATCGCCAATGGCGTACTGTTCCTGGCGTCCGACGAATCGTCCTGGGTCACCGGCTCGGAACTGGTGATCGATGACGGCATGACGGCGCGGTAGGCGCCAGCCGGAGGGCTCGACCGATGGTGACCGTCTATTCTGCGCCGAACACACGCGCGATCCGCGTGATCTGGGTGCTGGAGGAAATCGGCGCGAGGGCCGAGATCAAGTCGATGCCCTACCCGCCGCGCAAGCACGCACCGGATTATTTTGTGGTCAATCCGACCGGGATGGTACCGCTCCTGATCGACGGCGAGGTGCGGCTGAGCGAATCGATGGCGATCTGCGACTACCTCGCCACCAAGCACGGCTCGCCTCTGGTCGTACCGCCAAACGACCCTGAGCGACCTCAGTTCCTGCAATGGCTGTGGTACGGCGAGTCGACGCTGATGACGCCCTTATCGCGCCTGAATATCGTGCGCCAGGGCGAGCGCGAGGGCGGCTCCGAGGTCGACGCCATCATCGCCGGCGCGCTCGGCCACGTTGCCGAGCGGCTCGAGATGCTGGAGCAGCGTCTCGAGGGCCGCGACTTCCTCGTCGCGGGACGGCTGACCTTGGCCGATATTTCAGTCAGCTATCCGCTTCACCTGGTCGGCATGCTGGGCCTCGAGACTTTGCTGGGCCCGCGCTCCGTTGCCTATCACGAACGGCTGCGTGCGCGGCCGGCTCACCAGCGTGCCATCGCGGCCGCCTAGAGTCCTCTTCTAGTAGGCGGAGAAGCCGCCTTCCGCCGGGATCGCGGTACCATTCACCATGCGCGATTCGTCCGAGGCGAGGAAGAGGGCGACGTTCGCGATGTCCTCCGGCTGGCCGACAGCGAACGGGTACTTTCCGGCGATGTCGTCGATGCCGCCGAAGCGAATCTGGTTGCCATCTGTGAAGCGGCTCCTGACCCGTTCCGTCAGCACGACGCCGGGGCAGATCGCGTTGACGCGGATCCCCTTGGGCGAATAGGCGCCAGCCAGGGCCTTGGTGAAGGAGATCAGGCCACCCTTGGCCATGACGTAGACGTGAGCAACGTGGTTGCCGCGCAAGGCCACCACCGAGGAGAAGTTGACCACGCTGCCTTTGCCCTGCTCGACCATCAAGGGGATGACGTGCCGGCAGCACAGGAACGGCCCCTTCAGATCGAGGTTCATGGTCTTGTCCCACACCGAGGGATCGACTTCGGTCACCGGCTTGTCTTCGGGCAGGGAGCCACCCGCGCAATTCAGGAGAATGTCGATCCGGCCGAAGGCGTCCCTGGCCTGCTGCACCATCTGCCTGACGCTCTCCTCGTCGGTCACGTCCGTGCGCACGAAGCGCGCGTCGGCGCCGGCCTCGCGCGCGGCCGCGTCGCCCAAGGTCGCGTCGATCTCCGCCACGACGACCTTGGCGCCCTCCGCGACGAACAGCCTGGCCGCTGCCCGGCCGATGCCGGAACCCGCGCCGGTGATCACCGCAACTTTCCCCGCGAGACGATTCATCTGTTCCTCTCCTACCACTTGTAGACTTGTTGCAACGTTCCTCCCATGAGCGCCGCTTTGTCGCTCTCGGACAAGCGTTTGGTCTCGCGGAACGGCGCGACGCCCTGCTCATAGGTCAGCATGCCGATCGTCCGGGTCCAGTCGGTGCCCCACATGCAGCGTTCCAGCCCGAACGCATCGATGACCCGCAGCACCGGTTCCCAGATGTCGTCGTAGGGAAACGGGTGGTGCGACATCGTGCAGGCGCCGCTGACCTTCAACCTGACGTTTGGATACCGGGCCAGATCGAGCAGCTTCGGCAGGTCGGCCCAGACGTCGGCAGGGACGGGCGGGCGAAACGGTTGCAGCAGGCCGAGATGGTCGATCACGATGACCGCGTCGGGGTGCTGCTGGATGTGCGGCAGGCCGTTGTCGATGATGCCCCAGCACAGGAGATTGACCGGCAGACCGTGCCGGGCGGCGGCGGCAAAAGCGCGGTTCAGGCCGGGATGGTCGGCGTCCATCGGCAGGTCCTTGCCCATGCGTATGCGAATGCCGCGCGCGCCCAGTGTCGCCGCCCACCGCGCTAGCACATCGTCGATCGCTGGATCCGTCGCATCGACCGGCGTCACCACCCGGAACTTGTCCGGCCAGTCGTGGTAGACGTCCACGGCGTAGCTCGGATCGTATTGGTAGGCGCTGAATGACGACACCATGATCGCGCCGTCGACCCCGACGCTGGTCATCGCGGCGACCATTTCGTCGCCCGTGGCGGAGTCGAGCCCGTGCGAGGGACCGGCCCACGGCCGGCCGGGGTGATTCCGATCGAAGGGATGAACCTGGACGTCGATGACTGGCATGGTGGGCTACTCCGCGGCCTGGCGATCTTTGCTGTAGCGACTCTTAACGGGTCGCAGGCCGAGATTTTCCCGCAAGGTCCGGCCTTCGTACTCGGTGCGAAACAGACCACGGCGCTGCAGCTCGGGAACGACCATCTCGACAAAGTCCTCGCCGCCGCCGGGCAGGGTGGCCGGCGTGACGTTGAAACCGTCGCAAGCCGCTGCTTCGAACCACTCCTGCATGGCATCGGCGATGTCGGCGGGTGTGCCGATCTGCGCGGAGCCGGTGATCCCGGCGCGCAGGTAGAGCTGGCGGATCGTCGGCTTCTCTCGTCTCATCCGCTCGACGAGCTGGGCGCTCAGGCTGCGCAGCTCCTGGGCGCCGAGCGCGCCCTCGGGCATCGGCTCGTCCAGCGGATGGCCCGACAGGTCGCCGAAGGCGCTGTAGAGCGAGCCGAGGCCAGCCAGCGGATCGAACAGCGCCTGCAGCTCGTCGTACTTTGCCTGCGCCTCGGCGCGCGTGCGGCCGACGACGGGGCAGAGCGCCGGCATGATCTTGAGATCGTCGGGCTCACGGCCGTATTTCGCCATCCGCGCCTTCACGTCGGCGTAGTAAGTGCGCGCGCTGTCGAGCGAGCTGCTGACCGCATAGATGACTTCGGCGGTCGCCGCACCCAGCTCCCGCCCTTGCTCGGACGCGCCGGCCTGCACGATCACCGGATGGCCCTGCGGCATGCCGGCGACATTCAGCGGACCGCGCACCTTGAAGAACCGTCCCTGGTGATCCAGCACGTGCATCTTCGCTTCGTCGAAATACCTGCCGCCCGACTTGTCGAACAGCAAGGGGCCGTCGTCCCAGCTGCCCCACAGTCCCTTGACCACCTCGACGAACTCGGCAGAGCGGGCGTAGGTGTGTCATAGTCGAGGGTCGTCTCCAACCCGAAGTTCTGGGCCTCGAGCTCGGACCACGACGCGACCACGTTCCATCCGGCGCGGCCCTTGCTGATCAGGTCCAAGGTGGCGAACTTGCGCGCAAGGTTGTACGGCTCGTTGTAGGTGGTGGATGCCGTCGTCACCAGGCCGACATGCCTGGTCACCATGGCCAGTGCCGGCAGCAACGTCATCGGTTCCAGCTCGACCATGTCGCGCCCGGTGCGAGGCAGCGAGCCCCGTGGATTGTCGCCCTGACGAATGCCGGTGCCATCGGCGAAGAAGATCATGTCGAGTTTGCCCCGTTCCGCGATCTGGGCGCTCTGCACATAATGCTCGACGTGCAGCGTGCCGTCGGCCGGCACGTCGGGATGGCGCCAGGCGGCAGGGTGATAGCCGTGGCCACGTATCGACAAGCCGAGACGCATCCTGCGTGCCGTCATCCGCTCCGCCTCCTCCCGTGGCGCGAGCTTGCTCGCCCTGCGGCCGGTCGACAATGCTGTTCACAAGGCAGGGAACTGCCTACAAATACCGTCAGGCAGACTTTCGAGGACCGCGCCGACGGTTCGAGATTTTTCGTTTGCGTCCGTGTCGGATCGCGGCCCGCTCGAACGTCCTTGGTGATCCAAACACAACTGGAGAACGACGATGCGTGTGATGGTGTTGGTGAAGGCGGATGCAAACAGCGAAGCAGGCAAGATGCCGCCGCCGGAGCTGCTGCAGGCCATGATGAACTACAACGAAGAGCTGGTGAAGGCCGGTATCATGGTCGGGGGCGAAGGATTGAAGCCCTCATCGCAAGGCGTGCGGATTCGTTTTTCGGGGCCCGAAAGGATCGTGACGGATGGTCCGTTCACGGAGACCAAAGAACTGGTCGCCGGGTTCTGGATCTGGGAGGTCGACTCCATGGAACACGCCATCGAATGGGCGAAGCGCTGTCCGAACCCACAGCTCTCGGATTCCGATATTGAAATCCGGCCATTCGTCACCATGCAAGACTTTGCCGAAGTCACGACGCCCGAGATCAATGCGCAGGAGCAGCGCCTTCGCGAACAGCTCGAGGCGCAGCACGGCAAGACGGCCTGATCCGGTCCGCCGGCGGGAGTGAAGATCCCGCCGGCAATGGAGCCTCGTCGATCTCGCGAGGAGATTTGCCAGGAAACCCGTCTCCAAGGCTCTCATCAGCGGGGCAGGGTGTCCTTGTAGATCGTGCCGTCCTTCATGATGACCAGGAAGTTCTTGTTCGGGTCGGCGATCAGCCCGATGGTCTCCAGCGGATTGCCGTCGACCAGCAGCAGGTCGGCGAGCGCGCCTTCCTCGACGACGCCGAGCTTGCCTGGATAGGGATTGCGCTTGCCCGACAGCGCCAGCAGTTCGGCGTTGGTTCCGGTCGCCATGGCGAGCGCTTCGGCGGGCGTGTACCAGCGGACGAGCGACGCCAGGATGGCGCCCTGACGCTGGGCGAGGGCGCGCGAGAACAGGACGTCCGTGCCCCATGCGGTCTTGATCCTGTACTTCTTCGCGAGCTCGTAGGTCCTGTCGATGCCGGGCCAGACCTCGTCGGCCTTGGCGCGCTGGACCGTACCCTCCGGGAGACCCAGCCGCATCTCCTCGGGAAGCGGCTGCAGGCTCAACCATATGCCTTTGTCGGCCATCAGCTTGGCGGTCGCCTCGTCCGTCAGGAAGCCGTGCTCGATGCACTTCACGCCGGCGGCGATGGATCGCCGGATCGCTTCCGGAATGAAAGCATGCGCGACGACGTAGGTGCCCCAGTTCTCGGCGGCTTCGACTGCAGCCCGCAGCTCGGCCTCGGTAAAGGTGGTCACGTCGAGCGGGCTGTGCGGCGAGGAGACGCCGCCGCCCGCCGTCACCTTGATCTGCGACGCTCCGTGCATGAGCTGCTCGCGCGCCCGCATGCGCATTTCATCCGGGCTGTCGACGACCATGCTGCCGCCGACCTGCTCCTGGCGCGCGAGGGTACCAAGGGCTCGCGGCAAGTCGGAGGGCAAGCGGAAATCCCCGTGTCCGCTGGTGACCGTGAGCATGGCGCCGGAGGGAAAGATGCGCGGGCCCCGTACAACACCCTCATCGATCGCGCGCTTGAGGCCGAAGACCGGTCCACCGACATCGCGGACGGTGGTGAAGCCGCGCATCAGCGTATCGGTCGCCTCCTCGCCGGCCAGGAGATTGTTGTAGCCTACATCGCCCGTCATGGCCTCGGGGGTCGTCCGGATCAGCATCGCGTGCCAATGCACGTCGATCAGGCCCGGCATCAGGGTCCGGCCGCCACCGTCGATGATGCGCGTGTCCGCCCGGCGATCGACCGCGATGGGCTGCGCGGAGATTCGCTCGATCTTCTCGCCGCGCACCAGCACGTTGATGGGAGCGGTGAGGGCGGCGCCCTTGCCGTCGAAGACGCGGACGTTCTGGAACAGCGTCGTTCCGGCTGGAGTCGACGGCGCTGGTTGCGCCAGGCTGGCCTGGCAAAGGCCGATCGAGAGCATGCAGGCCACAGCGTGGGCGAAAACTTCCTTGAACTGCACGATCGGCGACCTCCTGGTTCAGGAAATACTAGCCCTTCAGCGGCGCGAGGTCGCCCAGCATCGTCGGAATCCACTCCGAGATCGTGGGATGAATGTGCACGGCGCGCTGCAGGGTGGTGTACGGCGCCTTGGCATACATCGTGTCGAGCACGCAATGGATCGCCTCGTCGCCGCTCTGTCCGAGGAAGGAGGCGCCCAGAATCTGCCCGGACTCGGCGTCGACCAGGATCTTCATGAAGCCTTCGGTCTCGCCCTTCTCATAGGCGCGCGAGACGTCCGCCATGTCGGCGCGGGTGACCAGCGCGCGGCGACCGCGCTTGCGCACCTCGGTCTCCGTCATGCCGGCGCGGCCCAACGGCGGATCGGTGTAGAGGGCATAGGCGGCTATGCGGTCGCTTACGCGCCGCTTCTCGCCGTCGAGAAGGTTGGCGGCCACGATCTCGTAGTCGTTCCATGCCGTATGGGTGAAGGCGCCGCGACCGTTGCAGTCACCCAGCGCCCAGATGCCGGGCACGCTGGTGCTGAGTTCGTCGTCGACCTCGATGTAGCCGCGCTCGTTGGTCTTCACGCCGGCGCGGTCGAGGCCAAGGTCGTCGGTGTTGGGCCGGCGGCCGATTGCGACCAGGAGGTGCGAGCCCGTTACCTCGGGCGCGCCCTCGGTGCAATCCAATCCCAAAACGATCTCGTCGCCGCGCTTGGCGGCACGCAGGCATTTGGCGCCAGTGCGCACGGAAATGCCTTCGCGGCCCAGGAAGGCGGCGACCGCGGCCGAGACATCCTCGTCCTCGCGGCCGATGAGGCGCGGGCCCATCTCGACGATCGTGACCTCGCTGCCGAATCGACGATACATCTGGCCGAACTCCAGCCCGATGTAGCTGCCGCCGACGACCAACAGATGGCGCGGCACGAAATCGATGTCCATCATCGAGCTGTTGGTGAGGAAGGGGACTTGTTCGAGGCCGGCAATGCCCGACGTCGTGGCGCGGCCGCCGACATTGAGGAAGATCTTCTCCGACTGCAGGACCTCGTTGCCGACCTCGACCTCGCGGGCGGAGCGCAGCCGGGCGTGGCCGGTATGGACCGTGCAGTTCTCCAGTGCCCTGAGGGAGCGCTCGACGCCGCGGGTCGAGGCGCCGGCGATCTCGTCCTTGCGCGCCTTGACGCGCTTCATGTCGACCTTGATCTCGCCGGCGCTGAAGCCGTAGTCGGCGCCGCGACGCGCCACGTGCATGGCGTAGGCGCTGGCGACCAGCGTCTTGGTCGGCGTGCAGCCGGTGTTGACGCAAGTGCCGCCGAAGCGGCCGCGCTCGACGATCGCCACCTTCATGCCCGAGCCCGCCAGTCGCCGCGCCAGTGCCGGTCCCGCCTGTCCCGTCCCGATGATGATCGCGTCGTAGGTTGGCATGACGTTCTCCTATGGGCGGTGGTTGTGGTGGATCATTATAGTGGTGCGTGGCACGACGACGACCAGAGGCAGTGAGGACGGAAAAATGGCTAAACAAGCACGGCAAAAGGGGCCGAAGGATCTCGCCGTCGACAACGCCTCGCTCATCGACGTTATCCAGGCCCTCGGCGAGGGCAAGGTTACGGCCAGCGATCTCACTCGTGCCTACCTGGCCCGCGTAAAGGCCTATGACCGTGGTGGCCCGCACCTCAACTCCGTTCGCGAGATCAATCCCGACGCACTGGCGATCGCTGCACGCTTCGATGGCGTGAAGCCGTCGGCGCAACAGCCGCTGGCCGGGGTGCCGATCCTGGTGAAGGACAACATCGCTACGGGCGATCGCCAGCACACGACCGCGGGCTCCGTGGCGCTGGCGAGCGCGCGCGCCCGCGACGATGCGCCGGTCGTCAAGCGGCTGCGCGACGCAGGAGCGGTAATCCTGGGCAAGGCGAACCTCACGGAGTTCGCCAACATCCTCGCGATCGACATGCCCGCGGGCTACAGCTCGCTGGGCGGGCAGGTGAGGAACCCATACGTCCCAAAGTTGGTCGACAATCGCGGTATCCCCGTGGTGCTGCCAGGGGGCTCGAGCGGAGGCTCTGCCGTCGCCGTCGCCGCCGGCCTCTGCGCGGCGGCGGTCGGCACCGAGACCTCGGGCTCGCTACTCAGTCCTGCGACGCAAAACGGCCTCGTGACCGTGAAGCCCACGGTCGGGCTGATAAGTCGATCGGGCATCCTGCCGATCTCGCACAGCCAGGACACGGCAGGCCCGCTGACGCGCACCGTCCGCGATTCGGCGATCCTGCTGAACGTGATGGCGGCGCGCGATCCTTCGGATCCCGCGACCCGGCCGATGAAGCGGCCGAAGGATTTTACGGCCTCGCTCGATAAGGACGGCCTGAAGGGCGCGCGCATCGGCGTGCCGAGTGATCCCGACGATCCCCTGAACGACATCTACTTCGGCAAGCTGCCGCCCAGCGCGAAGAAGGTGATGACGAAGGCGCTAAGAGTCCTGGCGGACTACGGCGCCGTCCTGGTGCGGGCCAGCATCCCGACGGCGGGCTGGGTCGGCGGACCCGGCACGACCATGAGCGTGCTGAACCGCAATCCGCTCAGCCGCAACAAGGGTGGTATCGCCACGCCGCCGGTCGTGTTCATCTACGAGCTCAAGCGCGACCTCAATCTCTATCTGCGCGACTGGGCCACCAACACCAAGGTCAGGACCATCGCCGACATCATCGCCTTCAACCGGCGCAATGCGAAGAAGGCGCTGCGCTTCGGCCAAGATCTCCTCCTCGCCGCCGATGCCACGCGCGGCGACCTGTCAGAGCTCGAGTACCGCTCGGCGCGAGCCATGGACCTATTGGCGGCCAAGGAACGCGGACTCGATGCATACATGAGTCGGCACAGGCTCGATGCCGTGGTCTTTCCAGGCGCCGCCGGCTGCGCCATTCCGGCCAAGGCCGGCTATCCCAGCGTCCAGGTGCCGGCAGGCTTCAGGAGCGGTGTCGACGACAGGAAGACGCCGGACTTTCCGCTCGGCCTCACTTTCACCGGCCGCGCCTGGAGTGAGGCGACGCTGCTGCGGCTGGCCTACGCCTACGAGCAGGCGTCGGTGATGCGCCGTCCACCGCCAGGACTGCCGGCGCTTTAGGACGACGTTCCGGGTGTTGCCGATGGCCGGCTTCTGGGCGGTCGCAGCATCGCCAGACGCTGGCTGCGTGCTCATCGCGTGCTGTGACTGCACGCTGTCCATGAGCGGTTGGATGCAGACAATGAGCAACCCGACGCAGCGCGAGCCGTTGCCCTGATGACAACGGCTTTAAGGAGATTCGCATGTCACGTACGGTAACCCTCGCCGTGATCGCGTCGGCCCTGTCGACATTGGTGGCCGCTTGCGGCGAGACACCCGGTCAACGCGCGGTCACCGGCGGCGCCATCGGCGCGGCGAGCGGCGCCGTCGTCGGCTCGACCGTAGGCGCGCCTTTGGGCGGTGCGGTGGTCGGCGGCCTTGGCGGCGCGGCCGTCGGCGCAGCGACCACGCCACGGAACGACTACTACTATGGTGGCTACTGATAGGCGCCTTCCTCCCCATCACAGCGTGCGCGGTGGGGAGCAACGCTCCATACCTATGGATAGATCGAACGTTCGAATGTTCGGCCCCACGTCCGTGATGGTTCGACATACGAAAGTTTTGTCATGTGCGCTGGCGGCGTCGCCCGCCGATCTCGACAATCTTGCTCCGCTGCCGAGGGAAGGGGCTCGCCAAGCCCTCCACTGGTTCGATTTCCCGTGCCCCTTCTGTTATGTCGGCCAGCAGCGCAGCACGATGCTCGAACGCCTGGGCTTCGACGTGATCGACCTGCCGTTCCAGGCCCATCCCGAAATCCCGCTGGAAGGCCGTGCGGTCGGAGCGCGCAGCAGCCCTATGGTCGCGCTCATCGAGGAAGAGGCGCGGCTGGCAGGCCTGTCGATCAACTGGCCACGGCGCCTGCCCAACACCCGGATGGCTCTCGCGGCGGCCGAATGGACGCGCCGCCATGCCCCGTCCTCCTTTCGGTTGCTAAAGGAGGCGCTGTTCGCCGCCCACTTCGTCCTCGGCGAGGATCTCGGCGACCGGCGCATCGTCGAGGCCCATGCGGCGCGCTCCGGCGTCGACCTCACGGGCCTGCGGGCCGCGCTGGAGGACGGCAGCGCCCGCGAACTCGTCGATCAGTCCCAGGCATTGGCCCTGGCGATGGGCGTCAGCGGCACGCCGGCATGGCTGGTCTCAGGTCGCCTGACCAGTGGGTTTCAGCCGCGCGAGCAGTTCGAGCGGCTGGCGCAGTGATGGCGCCGTGAGGCATCGAATCACTTCTCGCGCGGGCTTGAAGTCGTGTTACGGCCCGGTGGCTTGACCGGCGGGCGCAACGCCGCGCAGCCTTGCGCTTTTCTCAGGGTATCTCGCATGCGTAGCATCCTCGTCCTCGTTTGCGTCATGGTTTTGTCGATCACCGCTTGCGCGGACCAGACACCGGAGTTCGACGCGAGGCTGCGCGGTATGGCGGGCAGTGACGAGCGCCAACTCCTCGGCAGCATGGGGCGCATCCCTGACAACACCTTTCAACTCGATGCCGACACCCGGATCCTGCAATGGCGCTGGGACAACTCGTACATCAGCCCGGGCGTGGCGCCGGCCTATATCGGCGGTGGCTGGGGATACCCCTATCCGGGGTATGGCTGGGGCGGCCCTTGGATGCCGATCGGCGGTGTTCCCCCGACATTGGTGCGGCAGGGCTGCATCGTCGAATGGACGGTCGCTGGCGGGACCACGCGTTCCTACCGCTGGCAAGGCCGGGGCTGCGGATCGGTGACGATCCACAGCACACCGCCGCCGGGATAGAGCGGATTGAGATCAGGTGGCTGGCGGCGCGAAGGGGCTTACGCCTTGGCCAGTCCTGCCTTGATCAGCATCGGCTTCACCTCGACGTAGTACTTCTCGGCGAAGGCGCGATAACCGGCTGGATCGCGATACCACGGCTCCTGGATGAACTTGTCGAGCAGCGGCTGGTGACCGGGATCGGCCATCGCCTCCTTGACGGCGTCGTGCAGGGCCTGGATCACGGGCGGCGGCAGGTCCTTGGGGCCGACAAGACCGTAGGGACTGACCGCGACTGCATTGATGCCGCTTTCCACCAAGGTCGGCTTGTCGGGGTACTTGCCGAAGCGCTTGGGCGTGGCCATTGCCAGCACGCGAACCTGGCCGTTCTCCACGAATGGTGCCCACTGCGCGCCGTCGGGCACGAATTGGATATGGCCGCCCAGCAGGGCCGGCATGAACTCCGCACCACCCTTGTAGGGAATGTGGGTGAAGCGCGCCCCCGTCGCCTGCTCGGTCTCGAGCATGAGGAGATGACCGGTGCCGCCGATGCCGCTCGTGCCGTAGTTCAGCTTTTCGGGTTCGCGCCGGCCTGCTTCAACGAGGTCGCCGATCGTCTGGTAGGGCGAGTCCGCGCGCACGACCACGCCGAACGTGAACTCCGAGAGTCCGATGATGTAGGAGAAGTCACGCAGGGGATGCCAGTTCGCCGCCTGATAGTGCGGATAGCGCAGGCTGTTGATGGTCATGCAGGCGATCGTGTAACCGTCAGGCTTGGTATTGACCATCTGCGCGGCCGCCAGCGTCGCGCCGGCACCGGCCTTGACGTCGACGATCACCTGCTGGCCCCACTGCCGGCTGATGCGCTCTCCTAGAAAGCGCAGATGAACGTCGCACACGCCGCCCGCCGCCGGCGGGTTGTAGATCGTGTCGGCTTCACGGGCTTCCACGCGCCCTGCGCGTGTAGCATTGTAGGTGCAGCCAAGGCACCGCCGACCAGAGACGCAAGAACCCGACGGCGTGCGACTTCGCGCATTTCATATCCTCCCAGCTTTTTTCGTTGCCGGGCAGACTAGCAGACAATCTGCAACGGGGATATCAGCCGGATGGGCCTACTCGGCTCTTAGGACCGGGACGCGCGATCTCGTCGTGATCGACGCCCGGACGCTCAGTCATCCCTACGATCTCAAGGCGGCACTCGCCACCGTCGAACTCTGCCGGGCGCTTGGCGCGAGGTCTTGCCTGGACCGCTCGAGCCGCGTGAAAAGGAGCGGTTCGCGCCGAACGTGGCGGTGACCTTCAGGCGTTAGTCCTGCGCTGCCAAGCTGCGCATCGCCGGCGCCTCCAGCGACGCCTGCTTAGTCATGCAGCGACTTGCCGTTCCGCGCCGCCACCCTCGGCTCCCAGGAAGTCCGTGATCCTGTCGGGCCAGGGCTGAATGCCGTTCTTCTGCAGCAGGAGCGCGACCTGTCCGCGATGACCGGCGGCGTGCAGGGCGACGTGCAGCAGCATCTCGCCGCGCGTCATGCGTGCGGCCTCGCCGTTGGAGAAGGAGAAGGCTATCGGCTCATCGACCTCGTCGGGCTGCAGCGCATCGGCGTAGTCGGCATACCACTCGCCTATGGTGCGGGCCTTGCTGGCCAGCGCGTCGAATGACGGAAGCTCGGCCGAGCGAGGCGCTTGCTGGCCGGGCGGGCGGGCTTCGAGATTGTGGCTGAAGATCTCGTCGACGGCCTGGATGTGATCGAGCAGTCGTCGGATCAGGATCCGGTCGTCGTCGGGAATGCGCTCGAGATTCTCGGCAATGACCGAATTGACGCCGTTGGTCGCCCAGCGCTTCTGTTGGATCACGGTGCGATAGGGAAGGGTGAACATCGCGGTGCCTTTCATCATCCTTGGGAGAGAACAGGAGGGGCGTTGCATGCCCGAAATTTGCGAGCTATGACTCGCATTGTCTACTCGCATTGGCCGAAGGCGTTTTCCATGCCGCGCGCAGTCCGGACAATCCCGCGAAAATCGGCGTCCCAGGAGCGATCCCGGGCGACGGTGGAGGCGCTGCTCGACGCCACCGCTCGCGTTCTGACGAAGGAAGGATACGATCGCGCCAGCACCAACCGCATCGCCGCGACAGCCGGCGTCAGCGTCGGCTCGCTGTACCAGTACTTCCCCAACAAGGAGGCGCTCGTGGCGGCTCTGGTCGCGCGCCACAATCGGGAAATCCTCCAGCTGGTGCGCGATGCCCTGAAGGAAGTGGCCTCGCTCGACCTCGGTGCGGCGGTCGGCGCGATGGTGCGGGCCGCGGTCGACGCCCACCTGGTCGATCCCGCCCTCCATCGCATCTTTGCCGAACAGGTTCCGCGCATGGGCCAGCTCGCCAAGATCGAAGCCCTGGAGCAACAAACCTTCCAGCTCGTCAGAGGCTATCTCGAGGAACGACGCAACGAGATCTCGGTCAGGGACCTCGATACCGCGACGTCGATCCTCGTGACCATCGTCGAAGCCCTGACCCATCAGTTCGTCATCAACAAGCCCGATGCGATGGACGGCGACCGCGACCGGTTCATCGACGAGGTCGCGCGGCTGATCCTGGGCTATCTGCGGCCCCGCCCAGCTGCTTCCAGCTCGGCGGGTCGCGCTTAGCCTTTGACGGGTTCGTTGTTCAGCGAGCCGATGCCGAGCGACCCGTCGGCCACGGATGACGGTGGCTCGGCAGCGGCTTCGGTCGCTCCAGGGTCCGACGGAGTGTCTGCCACCACCTCGTCCAGGAACGTCGCCGACGGCGCGAAGAACAGCGTACCGGTCACGGGCCGGCTGAAATCCAGCAGTCGGTCGTAGTTGCCGGGCGGGAGGCCTACGAACATGTTCTCCAGCATCCTCTCGGTGCGGCTGGGCGAGCGGGCGTAGCCGCAGAAATAGGTGCCGTACTCGCCCTTGCCGACTTCGCCGAACGGCATGTTGGCGCGGACGATCTTGAGCTCCTGACCGTTCTCCTCGATCACCGTCAGCGCGTTGTGGGCGAAGGAGGGCTTCACGGCATCGTCGAGCTCGATATCCGAGATTTTGGTGCGCCCGACGAAGCCTTCCTGCTGCTCGACGGGGACGGCGTTCCAGCCTTTCAGGTCGTGCAGGTACTTCTGCACGATCACGTAGCTGCCGCCGGCGAAGGCTGCGTCCTCCTCGCCGATCACGGTGGCGTCCAGCGCCTCCTGGTCGACGGGGTTCTCGGTGCCGTCGACGAAGCCCAGAAGGTCGCGATTATCGAAGTACTTGAAGCCATGCACTTCGTCGGCCACGGCGATGGCGCCATCGAGGCGCGACATGATCTGGGCGGCGAGCTCGAAGCAGAGGTCCATGCTGGCGGAGCGGATGTGGAACAGAAGGTCGCCCGGCGTGGCGACGGCATGGTGCTGTCCGCGGATCTCGCGGAACGGATGCAGCTCCTTCGGCCGGGGCGCGCCGAACAGCCGGTCCCAGGCGTCGGAGCCGATGCCCATTACGCAGTTCAGCCGGGCGTCGAGGTCGCGGAAGCCGACCGAGCGCACCAGGGCCGACAGATCGGCGCACAGGCCTTTCACTGCCGCTGCGTGCTCGGGGCCATCGTTCACCGTCACGACGAGAAAGATGGCGGCGCGCGTCAGCGACGCGGCCACCGGTTGGGAATTCGTGGACGGCACGCGGCGCTCCATACTGACCTGTTCGGGACACCGCTATTTTGCGTTGGGGAAGGAAATGGTCAACCCGCCACGATGGCATCGAGCGTCGCCCGAAGCTCGGCCACTGCCACCGGCTGGTCGCTCTCCGGACGGATGGCCGCTTCGGGTGGAAGGGGCGCCACACGCTCGGCGTTGGTCATTGCCGCCTCGCCCGCTTCGTGCTGGCCATCCTGGAGGTATCGCAGGGCGACAATGACGTGGTAGCTCTCGCGTCGATTGGGCGACCGCTTGGCGCGCTCGAGGCCCCTGACGAAGCGGTCTATACGCTGTGCCAGGGCAAGTCGTTCTGTCGAGCCCGTTGCGATGCCTTCGCTCATTCCGCTGCTTTCGATGATGTTGGCCGGATTCTTTCTCTCGGGCGGAAAAGGGCCGGCCGTCAAGTGTCATCACTGGGGGCGATTCCCTGACTTTTGCCGGAGGGAAGCCGTTTCGGCTTCGCGCGGGCGGGTTCGTGCCGCTGATGGTCCTCGGACCTGCTTGGGGTGCTGGTCCTGACGCCGCCGGTCGCTGCCGGGTATGGGTGAGCGACCACCCGTCGAGCGGGCGGCCGCCCTCCGTCGGGAGCGCGGGGCGAGGCAACCCTACGCCCCCTGGCCCATTGTCTGACTGATGTTCTTCCGACGCATCAAGACGCCCGGCATTGCGCATAACGCCTACATGATCGGCAACGGCGGCACCGCGGCAGTGATCGATCCTCGCCGCGACGTCGATGAGTATCTCGCCATCGCGCGCGCCAACGGGCTCACGATCCGGTACGTCGTCGAGACCCATCGCCAGGAGGACTTCGTCGCGGGCTCGGCCGCCCTGCGAGGGATCGCGGGCGCCGCAATCATCGGCGGCGACCACGCGCTGTTCGGTCACGCCGATCGCCGGCTGAAGGAAGGCGAGGAGCTGGATCTTTCAGGCCTGCGCCTGCGGGCGCTGGCGACACCGGGGCACACGCCGGAAAGCACGAGCTGGGCGGTCTTCGTTCCCGGCTGCCCCGGCGGCGCGTGGGGAGTGTTTACCGTTGACGCCCTGTTCGTGGGCGACACCGGGCGCACCGATTTACCCGATCCGAGGGCGACCGCGGAGAATGCGGGACTTCTCTACGATTCAGCGAGAGCGAAGATTTTCCCCCTCGGCGACCAGACCCTGCTGTTTCCGGCGCACGGTGCCGGGTCGGCGTGCGGCCGCCACATCGCCCCGCGCGACGATTCCACGCTTGGCCTGGAGAAGCTGGTGAATCCGGTTTGGCGCATGAGCCGTGCCGACTTCATGGCGCACAAGCAGGCCGAGCGGATTCCCCGGCCACCGTATTTCTCCCTGATGGAGCGGGTGAATCTCGATGGCGGCAGGCCTGCCGACCTGTCGGCGGACCGCGTCAGGGTTCTCCAGCCGGAGGATTTCGTGGCGCAGAGCCGCCACGGCTTGGTGATCGACACACGACCGCCCGAGGCCTTCGCCGGCGGCCACGTCCCGCGCGCCTACAGCATCTGGCTCGCCGGCCTCTCCTCGTTTGCCGGCTGGGTCGCCGACGATGCGGCGCCGGTCTATCTCATCCTCGAGGACCCTGCGCAGCTCGAGACGGCGGTCGCGGCGCTTGCGCGCATTGGCATCGATCGCGTGGAAGGCTTCCTTGCCGGGGGCTTTGCGAGTTGGCGCGACGCCGGCCTGCCGATCGTCACTACGGGCACCGTCGATGCGGTCGACCTTGCGCGCGATCTGCCGTGCTATGGTGTGCTCGATGTTCGCGAAGTGGGCGAGTATGAGGAGGGCCACATCGAAGGCGCCGTCAACGTCTATGTCGGCGATCTGGAGCGGTGCGCCGATGAGCTCGCGCATCGCCTGCCACGCGACCGGCCGGTCGCCGTCGTCTGCAGCGTCGGCCATCGCGCGAGCCTCGGCGTCAGCATCCTGCAGCGCCTTGGTTACCGGCGCGTTCACAACCTCCTTGGCGGCATGACCGCGTGGGGTGCGTTGGAGGCAGGGGGGCATCGTGAGACAAACGCGCGCCTCCCAGCCGACGTATCGACTACAACAACTTGTCCAACGTGATCGGCAGATCGCGCACCCGCTTGCCCGTGGCGTTGAATACCGCATTGGCGATGGCGGCCGCCGTGCCGGTGATGCCGATCTCGCCGATGCCCCGCGCGCCCATCGGCGCCTGCGGGTCGGGGATGTCCGTCCACATCACGTCGATCTCGGGCACGTCGAGATGCACCGGCACATGATACTCGGCGAGGCTCGGGTTCATGACCCGCCCGCTGCGCGGATCGAACAGCGTCTCCTCGCTCAGGGCCAGTCCGATGCCCATGATGATACCGCCGCGGAACTGGCTGGCTGCCGTCTTCGGGTTCAGAATGCGCCCGCAGTCGAATGACCCGAGAAAGCGCCGAACGCGCACCTCGCCGGTCACGACATTGACGCCGACCTCGGCGAACTGCGCGGCGGTGGAGTGCATGGAATACTTCATCTGCTCCAGCGGCAACGAGCCGCCTTCCTCGGCCTCGACGCTGTCGCGCTGGGCGCGTCGCAGGATCGAGCTGTAGCTTTCGTGCCGCAAGGCGTCGCGGGCGTGGCCCAGTCCGCCGTCGCGCGCCACCACGTCGCCACTCGTCAGCCCAGCGAGCGGGCTGTCATTGCCGGCGAGCTTCAGCACCTGGGCGACCAGCGTCTCGGCTGCCGCCGCCACCGCGGCCACGGTGCCGGCAGTCTGCGACGAGCCGCCGGCCATGGCGCCGGCCGGCAGCAGGCTGTCACCGTATTCGAACGACACGTGTTCCAGCGGCACGCCCAGGCGGTCGGCAGCGTGCTGGGCCTGCACCGTGGCGGTGCCCATGCCCATCTCGTGGCCCGCGGTCGACACCGTGACTCGGCCATCGGAGTCGAGACGCAGCCGCGCCTTGACCCCGGGCATGCGGTAGTAGGGATAGGTCGCGGTGGCGACACCCATGCCCAAAAGCCATTCGCCGTCGCGCCGGCGGCCGGGCACCCGGTCGCGCCTCCGCCAGCCGAAGCGCGCCGCGCCGTCGGCATAGGCCTTCACCAGATGGCGCGACGAATGCGGCGAGTTGGTCGTCGGATCGCGCGCGGGCTCCCAGCGCCGCCGGAGTTCGATGGGATCGATCGCCATCGCGTGCGCCAGCTCGTCGACGGCGCTCTCCAGCGCGAAAGTGCCGACCGATTCGCCGGGGGCGCGCATCCAGGTGTTGGCCACCATGTCCATGTCGGCCACTGTCTGCTCCAGCCGCAGGGTCCGCGCGGCATAGAGGTGGCGCGCCGGGAAAGTGTACTGCTCGGGGCAGTTGTTGTGTGCCGTCATGCCGACGACGCCGGTGTGGATCAGGGCGTCGAGCCGGCCATCCCTGGCCGCGCCCAGTGCCACGCGCTGGCGGGTCGTCGTGCGGCCGCCGACCAGGCGATAGACTCCCTCGCGGCTCAGCACCAACCGCACCGGTCGGCGCGAGAGCTTCGCCGCGGCCGCGGCGAGGATCTGATGGCTCCACAGCGTCTTGCCGCCGAAGCCGCCGCCGACGAACGGCGACAGCACGCGCACCTGGTCGGCCTCGAGATCGAACACCTTGGCGAGCGTGCCGGCCGTGCCGGTAATCATCTGCGTGGCGTCGTGCACCACCAATGTCCCGCCCTCCCACAGCGCGGTCGCGGCGTGCAGCTCGAGCGCGTTGTGGTTCAGGAACGGCGTCGTGTAGGTCGCATCGACGCGATGCGCGGCAGCCGCCAGCGCCTTCTCGGCGTCGCCGGCCTCGACGACCGAGGGCTCGCCGATCACCGCGCCGGGATTGCGCGCTTTGCGCGTGGCCTCGGTGAAGTCGGTGACGGCAGGCCGCGCGTCGCAGGTCAGCGACACCAGCCCGGCCGCATGTTCGGCCTGCTCCCACGTCTCGGCCAGCACGACGGCCACGGCCTCGCCGTTCCAGTGGATGGAATCGTCCTGCATGATGGGCAAATCGCTGCCGGCCACACCATCGCCCTCGCCGAACGCTTCGGGCGCCTTCATCCGCGGCGCGTTGCGATGGGTCATCACCAGGGCGACACCGGGTGCGGCCTCGGCCGCGCTCGTGTCGAGCGACGCGATGCGGCCGCGCGCGATGGTCGAATGCACGACGGCGGCGTGCAGCAATCCCGCCAGCGGAACCTCGGCGGCAAAACGCGCCTGCCCGCGCACCTTCAGCACGCCGTCGAGCCGCGACACCGGCTCGCCGACATGGCCGTGCAGCCCCTGGCGGATTCCTGGAGGAGCCTCGGGTCGCGTGCCGGGCACCAGGGCATCGGGGACGTGGCGCAGCACCGTGCGCAGGATTCCGGTCATGCTCATTTGCGGCCTCCCGCGAGTTGCGTGAGCACCGCGACGACCGTCCGCTGCGCCAGCGCGACCTTGAACCCGTTGTCCCGCAGCGGCCGGGCCGAGGCCAGCTCGCTCTCCGAGGCGCGGC
This sequence comes from Pseudomonadota bacterium, assembly GCA_023416135.1. Lineage (GTDB taxonomy): Bacteria > Pseudomonadota > Alphaproteobacteria > Reyranellales > Reyranellaceae > Reyranella. Next base: position 1,422 of record JAEZIF010000115.1, on the reverse strand, counting down.
GAAACAGGTCCTCCGACGGCGGTTGGCCGCGAAGGAGGTTTTCCGCGGTTCGCGCGCGCCACGGCTTATGGGCGACACCGCCCAGCGCTACCCGCACGTCCCGGATCATCCCGTCATCGCCGACCTCCAGCGCTGCGGCGACCGAGACCAGCGCGAAGGCATAGCTCGACCGGTCGCGCACCTTGCGATAGGTCGAGCGCCGCGCCAGCATCAGCGGCGGCAGCTCGACCGCCACGATCAACTCGCCGGGCCTGAGTTCGGTCTCGCGGTCGGGCGTGTCGCCGGGCAGGCGATGCAGTTCCTCGAAGGGCAGGGTGCGCGCGCCCTCGGGGCCGTCGAGATGCACCGTCGCATCCAGCGCGACCAACGCCACGCACATGTCCGATGGATGTGTCGCCACGCAGGCCGGGGAGGCGCCCAGGATGGCATGCATGCGATTGAAACCATCGATCGCATCGCAGCCCGCGCCCGGGTCGCGCTTGTTGCAGCGCGCGGCGTCGTCATAGAAGTAGAGGCAACGCGTACGCTGCAGCAGATTGCCGCCGACGGGTGCCATGTTGCGGATCTGCGCCGACGCCCCGGCCACGATGGCGCGCGTCAGCATCGGATAGCGGGTGCGTACGCGATGGTCCGCCGCCAGCGCAGTATTGCTGGTCGCCGCGCCGATGCGCAGGCCGCCGCCGGCGCGCTCGCTGATGCCGCGTTCGAGGCCGGTCACGTCGACGAGCGAGGAGGGTCGCTCGATGCCCTCGCGCATCAGGTCGACCAGGTTGGTGCCGCCGCCCAAATACTTGGCGCCGGCCTGGGCGACGTCGCGGATCGCCGCAGCCGGATCGCCGGCGCGGCTGTAGGTGAAGGGGGTCATGCCGCCCTCCCTTGCCGGATGTGGGCGTCGCGCACCTCCTCGCCGAAGGTCTCGGCGATCGCCGCCGCGATGCCGTTGTAGGCACCGCAGCGGCAAAGGTTGCCGCTCATGCGCTCGCGCAGTTCGTCGCGGCTGAGCGCGATATCCTCGGCGGCGAGGTCTTCGGTGACATGGCTTGGCACTCCGCGCTCCAGCTCGGCCGCCATGGCGATCGCCGAGCAGAGCTGCCCAGGCGTGCAATAGCCGCACTGGAACCCGTCGTGCGCGACGAACGCAGCCTGCAGATGGTGCAGCCTGTCGCCGTCCGCCAGGCCCTCGACGGTGACGATCTCGCGCCCCTGGTACTGCACCGCCAGCGCCAGGCAGGCGTTGATGCGCTCGCCGTCGACCAGCACCGTGCAGGCTCCGCAGGCACCCTGGTTGCAGCCCTTCTTGGAGCCTGTGAGGCCCAAGTGGTCGCGCAGCAGGTCGAGGAGGGAAGTGCGCAGGTCGACGTCGATCTCGACCGCGCGCCCGTTGATGCGGAAGTCCATGGCATGCTCCTGTGAGGGGCGAAC
>JAEZIF010000475.1 GCA_023416135.1 Pseudomonadota bacterium | reverse complement strand
TCGAACACGACACCAGGGCCGGCCTCGACCTTGCCGTGCGCGCCCGGCCCGCCGCCGAACAGGCCCCAGCTCCGCGAGCGCTGGCGCGTGATGTCGACACGCACGCGGCAATCGTGCGTCGCCTGGTAGACCCGGCGAAGACCCATGCCGCCGCGGTACCGACCGACGCCACCGGAATCCTCGACCAGCTCGTAGCGCGTCAGCAGCAGCGGATACTCGATCTCCAGCGCCTCGACCGGCAGGTTGGAGGTGTTGGTGGTGTGGACGTGAACGCCGTCCAACCCGTCCTTGTGGGCGCGCGCGCCGCTGCCGCCGCCGATCGTCTCGAGGTAGACCCAGGTCGAGCCGTCGCCGGGCCGCTTGCCGATGAAATAGGCCACCGTGCAGGCCGAGTTCGAGCAGGCCATCACCCGCTCGGGCACCGCCTGCGCCAGCGCGCCCAGGATCATGTCGGAGACACGCTGGCAGGTCTGGAGGCGGCCGTTGACGGCGGCCGGCGGCAGGCAGTTCAGGATGCTGCCTTCGGGCGCGGTGATCCTGAGCGGGCGCGCCAGGCCGGCATTGGGCGGAATCGATGGATCGAGCACCGACTTCACGACGTAGTACGTCGTGGCCAGCAGCGCGGTGTAGGTCATGTTGATGCCGGCGCGCATCTGCTCGGGCGCATCGAAGGCGAGCGCCATCTCCTCGCCCTTCACCGTCACTGCGACTGACATCGGCAGGAGGCCCGCCACCTCCTCGTTGTCGAACACGTCTTCGAAGCGCCAGGTGCCGTCGGGCATGGCGGCGATGGCCGCCCGCATCTTGCGCTCGGCATAGTCCATCATCGCCGTCCCCGCCTGCAGCACCGTGTCGGTGCCGTACTTTGCCGCCAGCGCCCGGAAGCGCTGCACGCCGACGCGGTTGGCCGCCATCTGGGCACGCAGGTCGGACAGCCGTTCGGAGGGCACCTGGCAGTTCAGCAGGATCAGGTCCTGCACGTCGCGCTGCAGCTCGCCGCCGCGATAGAGCCGGACTGGCGGAATGCGCAGGCCTTCCTGGTAGATGTGGGCGTGGCCGCGATCGACGAAGTCGGCATGGTGGGCGAGGTTCACCGTCCAGGCGACCATGCAGCCGTCGACGAAGATCGGCTCGGCGACGACGATGTCCGGCAGATGCGTGCCGCCGCCCTCGTAGGCGTCGTTGCCGATGAAGGCGTCGCCCGGCCGGATGTCCTGGGTCGGATAGCGCCGCATGATGTGCTTGATGAGATCCAGGAAGCTGCCGAGATGGATCGGGATGTGCTCGGCCTGGCACAGCGTCTCGCCGGCGGCGTTGAACAGCGCCGTCGAGCAGTCGCGCCGTTCCTTGATGTTGGTCGAATAGGAGGCGCGGATCAGCGTCTCGCCGGTCTCCTCGACGATCGAGGCCATGGCGGCGCCGATCACCTCGACGGTGATGGGATCGAGCTTGGTCATGCCGCCGCCTCGAGGACGAGGTTGAGGTAGGCATCGACCCGCGCATCCCACCCGGACGGCACGAGCGTCGTTGCGTCCATCTGTTCGACGATCGCGGGACCGGCGAAGCGGTTGCCGGGACGCAGGACATCGCGCGCGTAGATCGGGCAATCGACGAAATCGCCGGCTTCGGCCAGCCACACGGGCCGGTGCTGGCCGACGGCGCCCGACGCATCCGGGCCGGCCTCGGGATGCGCCCGAAGCTCGGCCTTTCGGACGGCGCCGGTCGCCTCGACGCGCAGCGTGACGATCTGAACAGGATCGTCGGCGGCGGCGAAGCCGTAGCGCTGGCGATGCACCTCGGCGAAGCCGCCCGCCAGCGCCTGCAGCGTCGCCTCGGCGATGGGACCGTCGGGTACGGCCACGCCGAGCTCGTAGTTCTGGCCGTGATAGCGCATGTCGACGGTACGGGTGACATGCCGGTCGGCGGGCGCAATGCCTTCATGCTCGAACCAGCGTTCGGCCTGCCCGGCCAGTGCCGCGAAACCTTCGGCAACGTCGACCGTCGAAGCCTCCGTCGCCGGCATCAGGCGCGTCAGGGCGAAGTCGGCGCGCAAGTCGGTCAACAGCAGGCCCATGGCGCAGAGAATGCCGGGGTTGGCCGGCACCAGGACCCGGCCGATCTCGAGCTCCCTGGCCAGCCGCGCCGCGTGCAGCGGCCCCGCGCCACCGAACGCCATCAGCGTATAGTCGCGCGGATCGTGGCCGCGCTGCACGGAGATGACGCGAATCGCGCGCGCCATGTTGGCGGTGACGACCGACAGGATGCCCTGCGCGGTCTGCGCCACGCCGAGACCGAGCCGCCCGGCCAGATCGCCAACGGCGCGCTCGGCGAGGTCTCGCCGGATCCTCATGCGCCCGCCCAGCAGGTGCTGCGGGTTCAGAGTCTGCAGCACGACGTTGGCGTCGGTGACGGCGGGCTCCGGATTGCCCCTTTCGTAACAGGCGGGGCCGGGATCTGCGCCGGCCGAACGCGGCCCCACCTTCAGAAGACCGCCGCTGTCGATGTAGGCGATCGAGCCGCCGCCCGCTCCGACCGTGTGGATGTCGAGCATCGGGGCCTTGATGGGATAGCCGTGCACGGTGGCCTCGGCGGCGAGCCGGCAGCGTCCCCCCTGAAGCAGCGCCACGTCGGTCGAGGTGCCGCCCATATCGAAGGTGATGAGATCCTCGAAGCCGGCCAGCCGGCCGATCGCCTGGGCACCGACCACCCCGGTCGACGGGCCGGACAGCACGGTGCGCACGGGCATCTCGGCCGCCGTCGCAAAGCCGATCACACCGCCGTTGGACTGCGTGAGATGGGGCGTCGCCGTCATGCCCAGCGCTTCCAGCCGCGGGCTGAGCCGGCGGATGTAGTTCTCCATTACCGGGCCGAGATAGGCGTTCAGCACCACCGTCGACAGGCGCTCGTACTCGCGGAACTCGGGCGCGATCTCGTGGCCGGCCGAAATGAAGGCGTCGGGCATCTCCTCGCGCAGAATCTCCACGGCGCGCTTCTCATGATCCGGGCGGATGAAGCCATAGAGGAACGACACGGCGACGGCCTTCACGCCGGCAGCCTTCAAGGCCCGGGCGGCGGCGCGCATCCTGCCTTCGTCGAGCGGCCTGTCGACCTCGCCGGTGTGGCGCAGGCGCTCGGGCACTTCCAGACGCAGGTCGCGCGGCACGAGGGTGAGCGGCTTGTCGGCCTGGATGTCGTAGAGGTCGGGCCGCTTCTGGCGGCCGATCTCGAGCAGGTCGCGGAAGCCGTCGGTGGTCACCAATCCGGTCTTCACGCCGCGATGCTGGATCAGCGCGTTGGTGGCCACCGTGGTGCCGTGACCGAAGTAGACGATGGATGCCGCGGGCCTGTGCGCGGCGGGCGCCACACGACGCATCCCCTCCTCCACGCCCCGGGCGATGCCGCGCGACGGATCGTCGGGCGTCGACGGCACCTTCCAGGTCTCGACCCGGCCTTCCTGTTCATCGAACAGGCAGATGTCGGTGAAGGTCCCGCCGGAGTCTACGCCAACACGCCAACGCGACATGCAGGTCACTCGGCCGCTTGTCGTGCCGGCGGATGGGCCGACGAAACGAACGTCTCGGCGTAAACGTCCTGCCACGGCCTGTCGCTGTCGGGACTGATGAAATAGCCGCTGCGCGCGGCGCGGTAGACGCCCGGATCGTCGGTGCCGGGCGGCGCTGCGCCGCTTTCGCCGAGCGCCCGGGCCGCGCGCAGCAGCCGTCGGCGCGTGCGGGTGATCATCTGGTCCGACGGCGCCAGATGCTCGTGGGCGAAGTCGGTGATGGGGCCCATGCTCTCGGTGATCGCCTGGTCCTGCAGGTGGATGCCGTCGATGCCGCTGTAGATCCTGTTGCTGCGCTGGGCTTCGCGATCCATGCCCCAGTCGTTGCTCTCGTCCATGGCCATGCGCCAGCGGCCCAGCCAGTCCGTGGTATTGGGCAGCATCTTGATGCCGCCGCGGCCGGTGCCGCCGACCGGCGTGCCGTCCTTGAACTTGGGTTGCGGCAATGCCTGCGCCGACCTTGCGTGCTTCCAGAAGATGAACACGAACATGCAGTGGCCATCATCGAGCGGCACCCAGGCGCGGGCGTGCATGTGGCTGTTGAATTCGCCATTGGGCGCCTGCGACCAGCAGGGGAACAGGAAATTGGCGAAGCGCCAATAGGTCTGGCCCGGCCCGGCGGTGCGGTAGCCGGCATACTGAGTGCCCCACGGCGCATCGGCGACGTGGTACTGCGGCGCGCGGTTGGTGATCGTGAAGTAGAAGGGGTCGGTCTCGGGCACGTCCTTGGGATCGACATGGCCGCCGTGCAGGAAGCCGAAATGGGCGGTGTCGATCTCGCCCTCGAGCGCCTGCAGCCAGCTGCAATTGCGCTGCATCATGTGCACGACGATCTCTTCCGGCGGCAGGTCGAGCACCTCGAAGGCCGGCAACGCTTGCGGCTCGTTCTCGCCCATGTGCACCCAGACCAGGCCGGCTCGCTCCATGACCCGATAGGCCTTGGCCTTGACCTTCTGCTTGAAGTTTTGGTCCTCGGTCACGTTCGGCATGTCGAGGCAGTTGCCGGTAACGTCGAACTTCCAGCCGTGATAGATGCAGCGCAGGCCACCCTGCTCGTTGCGGCCCAGGAACAGCGAGGCGCAGCGATGCGGGCAGCGATGGTCCATCACGCCGACACGGCCCGCGCTGTCGCGGAATGCCACCAGCCTCTCACCCAGCAACATGAAGCGAGTCGGCGGACCGTCGCGTTCAAGTTCGGAGGACCTCAGCGCCGGCAGCCAGTAGTGCCTCATCAATCTGCCCATGGGCGTGCCGGGGCCGACCTGGGTGAGTTCCTGGCCTTCGCTCGCCGTGGTCATGTCGTCACCTGTGGCTGTTGGGGCTGGCGCAGGATAGCGACGCGGCCAGCCGGACGCCATGCCTCGCGCCCGTCCGCTCTACCAGAACGGATCGTCGGCGAGCAGCACGGGCTGCGGTGCGCCAACCACGCCGTCGCCGTTGAGGTCCTGGTGGAACTCGGGTTCGGCAGATTGCAGCGAAGAGCTGATGCCCGACATCGCTCCGCTTGTGCTCTGCCGGTTCCCGCTGCCGTCTGTTGTCCACAAGAGATACCGATCGTCGCCCATCTTCCACGCGACCCGATAGCCGCTCTCCGACTGCTCCGCGGCGATCGGCGTCCAGTCTCCGAACCGTCCGGCGACAACGGCCGCACCGGCGGATTTCAGCAACGGCCCCATCGTTCCGTCGGACGCCGACAGCAAATAGGCGTTGCCGACCTGCTCCAGCGCGGTCGATCCGGACGCTTCGATCTCCACCCGGGGAAGAATTGAGCCGTCGCCGTTGAGATCCTGCTGAAAGCCGGCCTCGATCCTCTGCAGGGCGGCGCTGGTGCCGGACATCGCCTTGCCCGTGCTCAGCCAATGCCCGTCGCTGTCGGTGTCCCACAGGAGGTACCGGTCGACGCCCATCTTCCAGACGAGTTCGTAACCCGAAGACGTGCGCTCGGCGGCAATCGGTGTCCAGGCGCCGAACTGTCCCGGCGCAACCAGCGCGCCACCATAGGTCAATTGCGGGCCCAAGGATCCGTCTGTGGCAGGCAGCAGATAGACGTCGGCCGCTTTTGCAAGCGCGGTCGATCCGAACGCTTCGATCATCGTCACTGGCTCGATCGAGCCGTCGCCATTGAGATCCTGGTGGAAGCCGGGCTCGACCGACCGCAGCGCCGGGTCCGTCCCCGACAGCACTCCGCTTTCCGACAGCCAGTTGCCGGCGATGTCGACAGTCCAGATCCGGTACTGATCGACGTCGCTCTTCCAGACGAGCTCGTAGCCGCTGGCCATGCGCTCCGCGGCAATCGGCGTCCATACACCGAACTGGCCTGCCGCCACGGGAGCGCCGTAGCAGCTCAGCGTCGGTCCGCCCGACCCATCGAGCGGATCGATAACGTAGTTGGCACCGAGTTGCAGCAGCGCGGTCGACCCGAACGCCTCGATATCTGTCGTGAGTGCGCCCGTCACGGCGACGCCCGGCCCGGCCACGACGTTGCCACCGCCGGCAATGGCCAGCACCCCGCGACCCTGCACGTTGGCCAGCGCCGTCGGGTCCGCCCCCGGACCGTAATATTCGTTGCCAACACCGGTCAGCACCAGCTGCCCGCCCGCCAGGTATCCGCCGATCGCCGTCGTTTGCCGGCCATAGGTAGCGAAAGTGTCGTGGGCGAAGATGGCCGTATCCAATACGATCGCGCCGGTACCGAGATTGTTCTCGAAGCCGCTGTCCCGCACCGACGTGATGCCCGACGGCGCCATGAGGCCGGGCCCGTCGTTGTCGACAAAGTAGGCGCCGTTCACGCTGAGATCGCGTGCGCCATTGTCGAGGATCAAGCCGGCGACCCCGTTCTTGCGAACGCCGCCGCCTATCCACTCGGCGTCGCTTACGATGCCGCCGCCCGCGCTGTTGGCGAAGCGGGCGCCGCCCTGGGCATCGCCGTGCATCCATGAGTTGAACACGGTGCCGTCCGAGACGTTGCCGAGGACATCGAGCCCGATCCCGCCGACATGCTCGACGTTGACGTTGCTGACGGCCCAATCGCGCACCGAGCGATCGGCGCCATCGGCCACGATCTTGATGCCGTCGCCTTCCTGGCCGTTGCCCAGGATCGAGAAGTTGGACAGCGTGAGCCCCGCCAAGTCCACGCCGGGACCGAGGATGATTTCGATGACGGGCGAGCCATCGGTGATCTGCGAGATGATCTTGGCGCCGCCGAGATCGATACCGACGGGCCCGACGGTCGAGCCGGTCACGTTGATGACGATCGGTGTGGTGACGACGTGAATGGCGTCGGTCAGCTCGCCGACGTAATCGCCCGAGATCGCGTTCCTGAGCGCCGTCTCCACGCTGCCGGTTCCCGTGCTGCTGGGCTTGGCGGCAGTCGTCCCGGCGGTGACGGCGGCAAGCGCGGGAACGAAGACGCCCTCCGAGCCGGCCGCCACATGGGCCATGTCTCCGCCCTTCGCGTTGGGCACGAGTTCGGGCCCGGTAACGACCTCTCCATCATTGTCCTTCACGAACAGCACGCCGCGGCCACCGAGATCGGCCAAGGCGCTGCCGCCATTGCCAGTCAGCGTCGCCGTGCCCGCGAGGTAGCCGTCGATGCCGACGCTCTGCGGTCCGGAGCTGGAGAAGACGTTACCGTCGAAGTTGCCATAGTTCTGGAATGCGATGCCGGCGCCGAGATTGTCCGCGAAAGTGCTGTCGCTGACCGAGGTGATGCCGGACAGGGCGCTGATGCCGGGGCCGGCGTTGTCCGCGAACAGGGCGCCGTCGACGCCGAGGTCGCGTACACCGTTGTCGAGCGTGACGCCGGCGCCGCCGTTGTCCTGGGCGCCGCCGCCGAACCAGCGCAGGGCGCTCACCACGCCGCCATGCGCGCTGTGCGTGAAGTACGCCCCGCCCAGGCCGTTGCCGTTCATCCACGAATTCGAAATCGCACCCTCGAACGCGCTGCCCTCGACGGCGAGACCGTAACCGCCGACGCCTTGGACGGTGACGTCGCTGATGGTCCAGTTATAGGCCCAGCGGTCATTGCCGTCGGCGATGATCTCGATGCCGTTGCCCTCGCCGCCGTTGCCCTGCAGCGTGAAGTTCGACAGCGTCAGGTAACGGAAATCCACACCCGGGCCGACGACGATCTGGATCAGCGGCGAGCCATCGGTGACCTGCGAGACCAGGGTCGCGCCACCACCATCGATGCCCAGTGCGCCCTGGACGGTGTGGTCGACGTGAATGACGATGGGCGAACTGATCGTGTAGGTCTGGTCGGTAAGGTGCGCGACATACCCGCCGTGGATCGCCGCCGAGAGGATGTCGCCGAAGTCGGTAGATGTACTCATGTGAACCACTCGTGCGCTACGCTACAACCTCCTCCCTAAACCGCTTCGCCGTCATCGCGATACGCGCAAGCTGTGATTGCGTAGTGACCTTGTCATGATCGCCTCTCGGCGCGGGACGCTACCTCGCAGCCGGCGGCACCGCCTGCAGCAACCCAGCCAAAGGTTGCTTGTAGAATTTCGCCATGCCGGTCGTACCGTGGCCGCGCGTCTCCTCGCTGGCGGGGATCAGGAGCAGGCGGACGTTCTTGATCTGCTTCAGCGCCGCGTCTGTGACGCCGGTCTCCGGCGGATTGCGCTCGTCGTCGGCGGCGTTGATCACCAATACGCTGGCCTTGATGCGCCCCAGCCCGGGCGACGGATCGTAGTCGCCGGAAGACTCCCACTGGTAGAGATAGTCGTTGGCATCGGCGTTGGGCAGCGCGGCCAGCCGCTGGTCGAGAAGCCTGTCGGCCGCCTCGCGCGTCGGCGCCGCCTTCTGGTGAGCGAGCGTGCCGCCGTTGGTGGCGATGTTGAAGAACACCGCCGCCGTACGGAAGGCTTTCGGCTGGGTGGTGTAGTCGCCGCCCTTCCAGTCGGGATCGCTGCGGATGGAATCGATGATCAGCCGGCGCATCATCCAGTTGCGGCTGGCCATCGCCGTCGGCTGCGAGGCCATGGGCGCCAGCGCATCCATGAACTCGGGATACCTCACCCCCCACACCCAGGCATGCATTCCGCCCATCGAATTGCCAATCACCAGGCGCAGATGGTCGATGCCGAGGCCTTCCCTGACGAGCCGGTACTGGGCGTCGACCATGTCGGCGTAGTTATACTTGGGAAACTTCGCCTTCAGCCCGTCGGACGGCTTCGCCGATTTCCCGTGGCCGATCGAATCGGGGATGATGATGAAGTACCTGGTGGTATCGAGCGGCTGGCCGGCACCGAACAGCTCGCCGGCAAAGGCCGGCGTCAGCATGCTGGCCGCCGAGCCGGTGGTGCCGTGCAGAACCAGTACAGGCTGGCCGGAGGGTTCGCCGACAGTGGTGTAGCATTACAGTTGCTATTGTCAGTGTGTTCTGAATCAATGGGGACCCATGATTCGGGATATGATGATTGGTGGTGCGTCGATTGAAGAGACGCTTGCGCTGTGGTCCTCGTCGTTGCGGGCAGCCA
>JAEZIF010000470.1 GCA_023416135.1 Pseudomonadota bacterium | reverse complement strand
GCGCGGACGACGGCTGCGCGATCATTTCTTCGTAATACCCCATAACACCGCCAGCCCGGTGTTGGGCACGATGCCGTCGATGCGGTCGGCACGATAGGCCAGCGGCTGATCCCACTGGCCGAACGGCAGGAACACGACCTGCTCCATCGCGCGGGTCTGCAGCTCCTTGGCGATCTTCTTGCGCTCCTCCTCGGTCGCTGCCATTCCGAAGGCATTGCGCAGCTTCTCGACCTCGGGATCGCACGGCCAGCCGAACAGGCCCTTGTCGCAGGCCGCCCCGATCCAGGTGTGCAGCACCGGGTTTGCCGAGCCGACACCGCCCGACGTGGTGACGAAGATGTGCCAGCCGCCCTGGCTCGGCGGCTCCTTCTTCGCACGACGCGACACCACCGAGCCCCAGTCCATCGACTGGACGTCGAGGTTGATGCCGGCTTCGCGCATCGCCTGGATCAGCACCTGCGTGGCCGGCGTGATGGTGGCGTGGTCGGTGGCGGCGAGGATGGTGATCGGCTCGCCGTTGTAGCCCGCCTCCTTGAGGAGCTGCAGCGCCTTCTTCGGATTGTACTCCTTCATCAAGGCGGTGCCGCCGTCGTTCTGGTACGGCCCGCCGCAGGTCAGCAGGGCCGGACAGACGCGGTAGTACTTGGGATCGCCGACGATGGCGCGCAGGAAATCTTCCTGGTTGATCAGGTAGTACATCGCCTGGCGCGCCTTCACGTTGTTGAAGGGCGGGTGCAGGTGATTGAGCCGGATCATGCCCTGCGTGCTGTCGATGTTGCCCGTCTTCATCAGTTTCACGCCGCGCGCCTTGGCGAGCAGCGGCAGGAAGTCGGTGCTGGGGTTCTCGTAGAAGTCGATCTCGCCGTTGACCAGGGCCGACATCGCCGTCTGCGGGTCGGAGATCCACACCAGCTCGATGCGATCGACGCCGGGGATCTTGGCGCCGGCGAAGGACGACGGCGCCTCGGTGCGCGCCACGTAGTCCTTGTTCTTGAGGTAGACCGCCTTGCTGCCCGGCACCCACTGGTCCTTGGCGAAGATGTAGGGACCGGAGCCGACCGACTCCTTGACCTGCTGCTGCGGGTCGGTCGCCGCATCCTTCTCGCGCATGATGGCGGCGATCGAGCTCTGGCTCTTGCCCAGCGACTCGAGCACCATGCCGTAGGGCTCGCGCAGCACCATGGTGAAGGTCTTGTCGTCGACCGGCTCGAGCTTGGTGACGAAGCCCATCAGGCGCTGGCCGACGCCGTCCTTGGCGCCCCAGCGCTTCAGCGAGGCGATCACGTCCTTGGTCGTCACCGGCGAGCCGTCGTGGAACTTCAGCCCGTCACGCAGCGTGAAAGTATAGGTCAGCCGGTCGGGACTGATCTCATACTTGCCCACCATCTGCGGCTGCGGCTTGAGGTCCGCATCGTTGCCGAACAGCGTATCGTAGACCAGCGCGCCATGGATGTTGGCGATGGTCTGGGTGGTCCAGACCGGATCGATGACGCGCACGTCGGCGTGCATCACCGCTTTCAAGACCTTCTCCTGCGCCATCGCCGAAAACGGCAGAGCGAGCGCGGCCAGTGACGCGGAAAGGCCGGCGATTACCCGGAACATCATTTAATCCCCTCTAAAACTCCCCGATCCCATGCACAAACTATGCAAAGATGAAGCAAATGTCATCTTGAGCGTAGCACTGTGCGTATGCGAACGACGCGCCACACTCAATAGATCAATCCGCGCGGTTTCGCGTCCTGGTCCAGCGGCCAGATCGGACGCTCGACCTTGGTGTACGGGACCTTTCTGTGATCGCGGCGCAGAGGTCCGTTCGATTCGACGTAGACGACCTTCTTGGCGATCGGCCCGTAGGCCGCCATGAAATGGTTGGTCGATTTCACGACCACGATCTTTCTCTGGGTCGGATCGATGCCGAGGTTGGTGAACAGCTCGAGGCCCGTTGCTTGCGTCCGATTCGCAATCAGCACCACGTCGACGCCGCCGACGCGCACGGCGGCGCAATCGCCCACCGGAACCTGCGTCGGGCCGAACCGCTGCCAGGCGTTGCGCTTCAAGCCGATGATCTCGACCTCGGCATCGACCGGCTGGCCCGAGCTCGGCGCGATCTTGCCGCCGAAGCGCAACCCGATCTTCGCCCCCAGCCCGGCATCGAAGCAGATGCGCACGGCGACCGGATCCCAGATCGGACCGAGACAGGCGTTCTCGACCTTGCTCGCGATCAGATGGCGCAGGATGTCGGTGTTGTCCGACGGCGCGCCGCCGCCGGCATTGTCGGCGGGATCGGCAATCACCACCGGCAGGTCGTTGAAGGCCACGCCCTCGGCGACGCCGGCCGCCACGTCGAACGACGGCGGCTGGGTCTTGCCGCGCAAACCTACGAGTTCCTCGCCCAACTGGGTCGCCAGCGCATCGGCTTTCTTCTTGTCGCCGTCGGCGATCACCAGCACGCGCGTGCCGATCTCGGCGACGTCGCCGTAAGGAAAGCAATGGGCGATCGACACCGACAGGATGCCGTCCTTGCCTTCCATCGCCTTGATGCGATCGACCAGGCCGCGCATCGGCTGGATGGTGGTGGGATAACTCTGGATCTGGCGGCAATCATACACCGACATCACGGGCTTCACCTCGCCGCGCAGGGTCGCCAGCACGAGGTCGAGCACATCCTCGGCGCGCTCGACGACGTCGGTGTGCGGGAACTCCTTGTAGAGCACGATGACGTCGGCGCCCGACACGCGCTTCATCGTCAAATGACAGTGTGGGTCGAGCTCGACGCCGATCACGCACTTCGGCCCGACGATCGCCCGCGCCCGTTCGATGATGTCGCCTTCGACATCGTCGTAGCCGTGCGCCACCATGGCGCCGTGCAGGCCGAGCAGCACGCCGTCGACCGGCATCGCCGCCTCGAGCTGGCCGAGGATCTCGTCGCGCATCGTCTCGTAGTCGGCGCGATTGGTCGTGCCGGCGGGGCTGGCGGCAAAGCAGCTGCCTTCGATCAGCACGAAGCCTTCCGCCTCGGCACGCTTGCGGGCGACGAACAGCGGCGCCGTGCACATGCGCGGCGCATCGGCCGGGTGCTCGCCGGGACGCAGGAACACCGAATCGCGATAGTTCTCGATGCTGGTCGGCAGCGGCGAGAAGGTGTTGGTCTCGGTGGCAAGCGTGGCGGTGAACAGGCGCATGGTGTCCTCGAGGGCCGACTTCAGCTCCTCTTCCCCTAGCGGGGGAGAGGAACATGAGTCGAGAAGAATGAGACGCTCGCTGGGATTTAAGGAACGATGCCTGCAGGCAATGACACACAATGCCGCGCGATCGCGCCGGGAGTCGTGAGCCAGATGCGATCGCGATGTTTCGCGATGTGACGCAGCGCGCGCTTGAGGTGCCGCAGGCGATGCGGTTGCCCCACGAGGTAGGCATGCAGCGCCACGCCCATCACCAGCGGCCGCTCCTGCGACAGTTCCAGCATCTCGTCGAACTGGTCGAGGATGATGTCGGCGAACGCTTCGCCACCGATCTTGCGCCCGACGATCTGTGGAATGTCGTTCACCTCCTGTGGATAGGGTACAGCGAGGATGCGCCTGTCGCCGCGGCAGCCGAACCAGATCGGCTGGTCGTCCATGCACCAGTCCAGCAGGTACCGGTAGCCCGCCTCCGCCAGCAGGTCGGGCGTGACGTGACTGTGTGAAATCCACGGCCCGAGCCAGCCTTCCGGAGAGCGGCCTTCGGCTTCCGTCAGGCGCTGAGTCGCCTCGCCGATCAGCATGCGCTCGGCCGCCTCTACGAGTTCGCCCTGGCGCTCGGCATTGGTGCGGCCGTGGCCCACGATCTCGTCGCCGCGGGCACGGCAGGCGGCGACCAGAGCCGGCGCATAGTCGTACATCGCGCTGTTGACCAGGGCGGCCATCGGCAACTGCAGCGCGTCGAAGGCATCGAGCATGTACCAGGCGCCGACGCGATTGCCATAATCGCGCCATGCATAGTTGAGAATGTCGGGATATGGTCCACCGGGCGCCAGTTCAGCACCCAGCCCCTCGCCGTACGAGAAATGCTCGAGATTGAGAGCGAAATAGACGGCGAGCCGTCGGCCATTCGGCCAAGTGTAGTCAGGGCGGCCACGCAGAGGCACGTAGCCGTAGCGGTTGTGTGTTCTCAGTTGCATCCCGAAAAAATAACGTCGGACGTCACGAAGGGCTACGGGCAGACCATGCTCACGCGCCTGTTGTCCAGGGCTTCTCGGTGCGCACCGTCCCGCTCGACGAGCGCGAGCGCGAGTGCGGCAATTCCAGGCCGCTGGCCGACTGGCCGGGCCATGTCGAGGAATTCACGCGCAAGGACGGCGCGCGCAGGATCGTCGCCCGCCTGTTCTGGGGCATCACCAACATCGGCGAGGACAGCAAGGCCTTCTTCTGCATGGCAAAGGAGGGGTCGGCTTGCTGGACCTCAAGTACATGGGCGACCAGATCGGGGCGCCGATCAGGATGAACCTCGACCAGTACCAGATCTATGGCTTCTTCGGCTGCTCGAGCTACAGCTACTACAATCTCTCCTACTTCGCGGCGAAGGCCTCGAAGGCCGATCCCGAAGGCACCAGGAACGCCGACATCATCACCAACGGAATCACCGGCTCGTTCGGGTCGATGACGGATTTCACCGTCAAGACCCTGACGCCGATCCTCAACTGGTCCGCGCGGGGCACCGAGGCGAGCTGGCAGCAGATCATCAATTCCTACTCGGAGAGGCTCCTGACCGGGGTCAACGGAGACGAGTAGCCGGGCTGCAGGCCGGCGACCGGCGGGCGACGACTCCGCGCAGCAGCAAGACGACGTAGCGCCCGCAATGCCGATGGGCTACGGTCACACAGCGAATGAAGACTAAAGTCGGCGCCTGAAGCCGCTATCGGGTAATTGGGAGGAGTAGTTCGCGTTGACGGCCACGAGTGCTGAAGCCCTGCCGGCTGCCCGTGAAACCACGGACGCGCCGCGACGGTGGGCCGCCCCGCTATGGGTCGGCGCGCTGCTGATCGTGCTGGCGTTCCTGGTGATCTATCCGCTGCTGATGCTGGTGTTCGGCGCGCTGAGCGATTCGAACCCGGTCGTCGACGGGTTCGGCGCCTTCCGGCCATCGGCCAAGCACTTCCTCGACGTGCTCGCCAACGAGAACGTCCACCTCGCCTTCTTCAACGCCACCGTTGCCTGCGGCGGCGGCACCATCCTGGCCGTGGTGATCGGGCTCGCCTTCTCCTGGATCGTGGTGCGCACCAACACGCCGTTCAAGGGCTTCATCGCCGGCGCCAGCATGATCCCCCTGTTCGTGCCGCCGCTGGTCGCCGGCGTCGCCTGGGGTATCCTGGGCTCGCCCAAGACCGGCCTTCTGAACACCGCGCTCAAGTGGACGGGGATCGACTTCCGCTTCGATTTCTATTCGATGAGCGGGCTGATCATCGTGTTCGGCATCTACTACGCGCCGTACGTCTACATGTTCACCGCCTCGGCGCTCCGGAACATGGATCCGAGTCTCGAGGAAGCCTCGGAAGTGTCGGGGGCCTCGGCCTTCACCACGCTGTTCACCGTCACCTTCCCGCTGATCGCACCGGCGATCCTGGCCGGATCGCTGCTCTCCTTCGTGGTCATGCTGGGCATCTACGGTGTGCCGGCGGCGCTCGGCGCGCCCGCCAACATCAGCGTGCTCACGACCTACATCTTCAAGCTCACCGCCTGGAGCCCGCCGCTCTACAACACCGCCGCCGCGGTCGCGATCCTGCTGATGGTCGTCA
>JAEZIF010000321.1 GCA_023416135.1 Pseudomonadota bacterium | reverse complement strand
TCATGACCAAGTCTCCGGCAGCCAGCGGCGCCATATCACGGTCCTGTGCGAGGTAGTCACCCGATTCGCAGATCGGCCCGACAATGTCACAGCGGATCGTGGCGGCTTGGGGGCGTTCACGCACCGGTACAATATCGTGCCACGCCTCATAAAGTGTAGGCCGAATCAGGTCGTTCATGGCCGCGTCGACGATGACGAAGGTCTTTGCAGCACCGGGCTTCACGAGGATCACCTCGCTGACGAGCACACCCGCTTCGCCGACCAGCCGACGCCCGGGCTCGAAGGTCAACGCGCAACCCAGCCCTGCAGTTTCACGGGCCACCATGGCCAGGAAGTCGGCGATCGCCGGCGGCTTCTCCTGGGCATAAACGATCCCCAGCCCGCCGCCGAGGTCGAAGCGCTCGATCTTGTGGCCGTCGGCGCGCAGCTGGCCGATCAGTTCACGCACCCGGACGATGGCATCGCGATAGGGATCCAGCGAGGTGAGTTGCGAGCCGATATGCATGGCCACGCCGACGACGTTGAGGTTCGGCAGCTTGCCGGCGATCGCATAAGCCTCGCGGGCAAGATCGATGTCGATGCCGAACTTGTTCTCCTTTCGGCCGGTCGTGATCTTGGCATGGGTCTTGGCATCGACGTCGGGGTTCACACGGATGGTGATGTCAGCCTTGACGCCGAGCTGGCCGGCCACGGCATTCAGCGTTTCGAGCTCGGACGAGCTCTCGACGTTGATCTGGCCGACGCCGGCCTCCAGCGCCGCCACCAGCTCCGAGGGCTTCTTGCCGACGCCGGAATAGATGATGCGCGCGGCCGGGATGCCGGCCGCGAGCGCGCGACGCATCTCGCCGACCGAGACGATGTCGGATCCCGCCCCCAGTTCGCCGAACAGGCGAACCACCGCCAGGCTCGAGTTGGCCTTCATGGCATAGCAGACTTCGGCGTTCATGCCGTCGAGGCCGTCGGCGAACTCATTCCAGGCCGCGCGCATGGCGCCGGCCGAGTAGCAGTAGAACGGCGTGCCGACCTGGGCGGCGATGGTGGCGAGCGCCACGCCTTCGGCGTGCATCTCGCCATTCCTGTAGGAGAAGAAGGTCATAGTGCTGAACCGTCTTGGAAGTCATTCTCCTCTCCCCTTTCGGGGAGAGGCTGGGTGAAAGGGTGATGCAGGAGAAAATCTTCGCGATTTACCCCCTCATCTGGCCTCTCCCCCAAGGGGGAGAGGAACACGAAAGAAGAGATGAAGTCGCTCATCGCTACTTGCGTCCCAGGAAGCGGCGCCGCGCCTCGGCCACGGCGCGCACGACGTTGGCGGGTGCGGTGCCGCCCAGGCTCTTGCGCGCATTGACGGACGCCTCGACGGTCAGCACGCGATAGACGCCACGATCGATCTTGGGTTCGACCGCCTGCATCTCGGCGAGCGTGAGCTTGTCGAGGTCGACGCCCTTGTCGGCGGCGATGCCGACCAGCCGGCCGGTGACGTGATGGGCTTGGCGGAACGGCAGGCCGACCTTGCGCACCAGCCAGTCGGCGAGGTCGGTCGCCACCGAGTAGTCGGCCGAGGCCACGGCGCGCATGCGCTCGGCGTTGGCCTTGAGGTCGCGCACCATGCCGGCCATCGCCGCAATGCCGAGCTCCAGCGAATCGGCGGCGTCGAACAACGGCTCCTTGTCTTCCTGCATGTCCTTGCCGTAGGTCAGCGGCAGGCCTTTGAGGATGGTGCAGAGCGCGACGAAGGCGCCGACGATGCGGCCGACCTTGGCGCGCGTCAGCTCGGCGGCGTCGGGATTGCGCTTCTGCGGCATGATCGAGCTGCCGGTCGTGAAGGCGTCGGACAGCGAGATGAAGCGGAAAGGTGCGGAGCACCAGATCACGATCTCTTCCGACAGGCGCGACAGGTGCACCGCCGTCAGCGAGGCCGCGGCAATGAACTCCACGACATAGTCGCGATCGGACACGGCATCGAGCGAGTTGGCCATCGGCCGGTCGAAAGCAAGCGCCCGGGCCGTCTTGCGCGGATCGATGGGATGCGGCGAGCCGGCGAGCGCCGCCGCGCCCAGCGGCGATTCGTTCAAGCGCGCGCGGCAATCGGCGAGCCGGCTGCGGTCGCGGCCGAACATCTCGACATAGGCCATCAGATGATGCCCGAAAGTGATGGGCTGTGCCGTCTGCAGATGGGTGAAGCCCGGCATGATGGTGGCAGCGTATTCGTCGGCGCGATCGATCAGCGCCGCCTGCAGGTCGCGCAGCATCGGCTCGAGGCGGTCGATCGTGTCGCGCACCCACAGCCGGACATCGAGCGCGATCTGGTCGTTGCGCGAACGCGCCGTATGCAGCCGTCCGCCGGCGGGCCCGATGAGGTCGGTCAGCCGGCCCTCGACGTTGAAATGGATGTCCTCGAGCTTGGTGGAGAACTTGAAGCGTCCCGCTTCGATCTCCTCGCGCACCTTCACGAGCCCGCGCTTGATGGCACGGCCGTCCTTGGCCGAGAGGATGCCCTGGGCGACCAACATGTCGCAGTGGGCGAGCGAGCCTGCGATGTCCTGCGCATAGAGACGTCGGTCGAAACCGATGGAGGCGTTGATCTTCTCCATGATCTCCGCCGGGCCGAGCTTGTAGCGTCCGCCCCACATCGTGTTGGATTGCCGCTTCGGCGCTCGCGCAGTGGTGTTCTTCCGTGCCATGAATATGAGCCAATAGTCCCTTAGGAACGCGGCTTATGGCATATCCCATTCAAGATTTCCTCCCCAGTCGACGGCTCGTCGTCATGGGCGGGGCAGCAACGCTCATTGGCGCGGCAGCGGCCCGGGCCGAGATTTCCTCAAGTCTGATCAGGGGCGCGATGAAGCGCTTCAAGCTCACCACGCCGCCCAAGCCCGTTCCGGATCTCGAATTTCTCGACGTCAACGACCAGCCGATCCGCCTGTCCGAGCTCAACGGCCAGGCGCGATTGATCAACCTGTGGGCGACCTGGTGTGCGCCGTGCGTGAAGGAAATGCCGAGCCTCGACCGGCTGCAGGCCGAGATGCCGCGCGACAGGTTCCTGGTGATCCCGATCTCGCTCGACGGTCCGTCCAGGCCCAAGGTCGCGCCCTTCTACAAGGAACAGAACCTGCTCAGCCTCCGCATCTATTACGACAAGGGCCGCAAGGCGATGTCGACATTGGGCGTGACCCTGCTCCCGACCTCGATCCTGGTCGATCCGGCGGGCCGCGAGCTGGGACGCCTCGAAGGCGATGCCGACTGGGACTCGCCGGAAGGACTGGCACTGATGCGGGCGGCCATGAGCTGAAGCAAATGGTCCCTCGCCGGCCTCGCCATCGCTCGCCAACACGTTCGGGATCTGGCAACTGCTCTTCATAACAATTAACACTTCTTCAGCGTCAGCATCGACGCTATCTCAAGCAGGAGGTCGCGGAGATGGCAGAGATCGAGCGACTGAGCGTGGCACTGCCCTCGCCGATGGCCAAGTCCGTTCGCGAGGCCGTCGATAAGGGCGAGTACGCCTCGACAAGCGAGGTCATTCGCGACGCCCTTCGGCTCTGGGAGTCGCGCCGACGACTTCGCGAGCGCGACGTTGCCGTCCTGCGCAATCGCTGGAACGATGGCAAAGCGAGCGGTCGGGCGGGTGGCTTGGACTTGAAGCGAGTGCTCGCCGAGGAACAGGCCGCCTTCAAGGGTCGTACTCGTCGGCGTGGCTGAGCTTTTTGTCAGCCGACGTGCGGAGGCCGATCTCCGCCGACCTCATCGCCGTCATTGACGGGCGCCGGGAACTGAGCGGTCTCTTCTGATCACTGCGGAAACTTCGGATCTCCGTAGGGATAGAACTTCTTCAGGTCGACATTCTGATACGGCAGGCCTTCGAGCCTGACGGTGCCCAGGAAGGGCTCTACCGGCTCGACCAGCAGGATCGTCCTGGCAAAGCCGCTGTCGTCGAAGCCGCGGCGGAAATGGACGCGCGACTTGATGGCGAAGGCCTTGAAGGCCGACACGTCGAGGCCAAGGGCGCTCAACGACCCAGGCTCCATGATCTGTACGAGGTAGCGGCTCATTACCAGCACGTTACCGCGGCCGAACTTCACCGCGACCCAGAGCTGGCCGCGGCCTTCGATGACGCTCAGCACGGTGCCCCGGACGCGCACCGGCGCGCCGGCGGAGGCGTCGACCAGGCCGCCCACCTCCATGTCGAACGGCTCACCCGCCTTCACGTCCCTGGCCTCGAGCGCATCGATCGCCCGGGCATCGGCCACCGTGGCGATCAGGACGTCCGACAGGTCCTGCTCGATGACCTCCTTGAGGATCCAGGTGGCCGAGCCCGAGCGGTCGCTGTGGTCGGCCAGCACCACCGGTGTGGCGCCCCGCGCCATCGCCTCCTTGGCGAGCGTCACCCCTTCGGGGATCGTGTACACCTTGGTCGAGCCGATCAGCGCCTTGCGTCGCCGCCAGGCCGCCGACGCCATGTCGTCGGCGATGCGGCGCGCCAGTCCGGGAACGCCGTTGGTCATGACCTGGAAGGTCATGCCGACATCCGGCACGTCGGCGAAGGGAAAGCCGAAGAAGAAGTTGACATAGACGTCGGGCTCGCGCGCCTCCCAGGTCAGCGCACGCTGCACCAGATCCATCCACGGCGAGGCGCCGGTCCATTGCAGCACGGTCGGCGAGATGATCGGCACGCGCTGCGTGACGGTGGCGGGCTTGTAGTCGCCGCGGATGGCGCGCACCAGCATGCGCGCCGCGCGCTCGCCCTGCAGATGGCTGTCGTAATGAGGGAAGTACTTCACGGTGAAGGCCATGTCGGCCTGCTGCAAAAATTCCTCGTCCTCGTTGCCGTGCGGATCGAAGGTGCCGACGATGAAGGCCCTGCGGCCGACCACGGCGCGCACCCGCCGCGCGATCTCCGCCTCGGGCCGCGGCACGCCGCGCACGCCCATGGCGCCGTGCAGGCTGAGATAGACGCCGTCATAGGGGCCGGTCGCCGCGATCTCCTCGATCATACGTCCGACGAAGGTCTCGTAGGCCTCGCGCGTGATCCAGCCCGAGCCCGTGCCGGTCTTGGGAAACAGCGGTGATTCGATGCCCACCAGCTGCACGCCCTCGAACTCGCGCGCCACCTTCACGAAGCCGCCCATGTAGGACTTCGGCTCGTGCGCCAGCAACGCCTCGCCCTTGGCCGGCGACCCTTCGTAGACGAAGTCGTCGAGGGTCGTGTCGTTCCCGAGGAACGTCACCGTCTCGTGGGCGAAATACAGGACGGCGATGCGGATCGGCCGGCGGGCCATCGGACTCTACTCCTTGCGCCAATGCGACAGGCTGAAGTCTCTCCGATCGGCGACGGATCAGCCGCCGACCTGGCAGTGCTTGCCCATTTCCTTGCAGACGTGCAGGACTGCCTGCACGACGCGCGATGTCGTCGAACCCTCACCCGGCCCGGCGTGACCGGCGATCATGATCTGCGAGACCTCGTCGTTGAAGTGGACGACATTGAAGGTGGCGGTACGGTCGCCTTCGGCGATCTGGAAACGGCGCTGAGCGGGATCCTGCATCACGACGCGCACCGCCTTGTTCTTGCGCGCCATCCCCAGCGCCGTTGCGTACACCTTGTCGGCCGGCGCATCGAGAAGCACGGTGGCGAAGTCGTAACCCGACTGGCCGCCGCCCTGATGCCCCTCCCTCATCTGCTCGATACGACCGAGGGCCTTGCGGGCGACGAACACCCACTGCGCATCGGCGGGGCCGGCCGGCAACAGCGTTGCTGCAAGACCGACCAGAACCGCCACGAAAATGGACAGACGTGTTGCCTTCGACTTCATGATGTTCCCTGCCTCGACGTTGAGGCAGGGACTGTATCCGACAAGGTCGTGCGGATGTAGCGGCGCGTGCTCACATTCGGGTTTGCAACCCGATCCCCGACGAAACAGGTCCTCGGCAGGCTGAGCAGGCGCGGATGTCCCGGATTGCTCGGATTCGTCGGCGCTGCGGGGAAGCGTCTTACCGCGTCGGGACCGGACGCTCGCCCGAGTAGTCGTAGAAGCCGCGCTTGACCTTGCGACCGACCCAGCCGGCCTCGACATATTTCACCAGCAGCGGACACGGTCGATACTTGGAATCGGCCAGGCCCTCGTGCAGCACCTGCATCACAGACAGGCAGGTATCGAGCCCGATGAAGTCGGCGAGTTCGAGCGGGCCCATCGGATGGTTGGCGCCGAGTTTCATGCCGGTATCGATCGCCTCGACGTTGCCCACGCCCTCGTAGAGGGCATAGACCGCCTCGTTGATCATCGGCAGCAGGATGCGGTTGACGATGAAGGCCGGGAAGTCCTCGGCGTTGACCGGCTTCTTGTCGAGCCGGACCACCACCTCGCGGACGGTGCGGAAGGTCTCCTCCTCGGTGGCGATGCCGCGGATCAGCTCGACCAGGCCCATCATCGGCACCGGGTTCATGAAGTGCATGCCCATGAACTTGCCGGGCCGGTCGGTCACCGAAGCCAGGCGCGTGACCGAGATCGACGAGGTATTGGTCGCCAGCAGCACGTTGGGCGGCAGCCCTTCGCAGACCTTCTTGAAGATCTCGCGCTTGACCTGCTCGTTCTCGGTCGCCGCCTCGACGATCAGGTCACAGTCGGCGAACTGCTTGTAATCAGTGCCCGTGGTGATGCGCCGGAACGCGGCGTCCTTGTCCTCGGGCCGGATCATGCCGCGGCCGATCTGGCGGTCCATGTTGCGGCCGATGGCATCGATGCCCTTGTCGAGATGCGCCTGGTCGACATCCGCAAGGCGGATGTCGTAACCCTTGAGCGCGCAGACATGGGCAATGCCGGAACCCATCTGGCCGGCACCGATGACGCCGATGCGCTTGATCATGACGCGATACTCCGCGTTACTTCTTTTCCACGGCGGCAGTCAGCTCGGGCACGATCTGGAAGAGATCGCCCACGATGCCGTAGTCGGCAACCTGGAAGATCGGCGCTTCCTCGTCCTTGTTGATCGCGACGATGGTCTTGCTGTCCTTCATGCCGGCGAGATGCTGGATCGCGCCGGAGATGCCGATGGCGATATAGAGATCGGGCGCCACCACCTTGCCGGTCTGGCCGACCTGGTAGTCGTTGGGCACGTAACCCGCATCGACCGCCGCGCGGCTCGCGCCGAGGCCGGCGCCGAGCTTGTCGGCCAACGCCTCGAGCATCTTGAAGTTTTCGCCGCTCGCGAGGCCGCGACCACCCGACACCACGATCTTGGCACTGGTAAGTTCGGGCCGCTCGCTCTTGGAGAGCTCGGCGCCGACATACGAGGCGAGCCCGCCCGCGCCGGTGCCGCTGATCTGCTCGATCGGCGCGGAACCTCCGGCGGCGGCGGCCTTGAAGTTGGTCGGGCGGACGGTGACGATCTTGATCTTGTCGGCCGTCTGCACCGTCGCCATGGCGTTGCCGGCGTAGATCGGGCGCACGAAGGTGTCGGGCGACACGACCTGGATGGCCTCGGAGACCTGAGCGACGTCGAGCAGGGCCGCGACGCGCGGGGCGATGTTCTTGCCGACCGAATCGGCCGCCATCACGACATGGCTGTAGTTGGGGGCGAGCTTGACCACCAGCGGGGCGACATCCTCGGCGACCCAGTTGGCATAGGCCGCATCCTCGGCATCGAGCACCTTGGCCACGCCCTGGATGGCGGCGGCCGACTTGGCGGCCTCGCCGGCGTTGGAGCCGGCCACCAGCACATGGACCTCGGGGCCCAACTGCGCAGCCGCGGTCACGGCGTTCGCGACGTTGCTGCGAACGGTCTTGCCGTCATGGGCGGCGACAACCAGGACGGCCATGTCAGATCACTCCCGCTTCGTTCTTCAGCTTGTCGACCAGCTCGGCGACAGTCTTCACCTTGATGCCGGCCTTGCGCTTGGGCGGCTCCTCGACCTTGAGCACCTTCAGGCGCGGCGCGATGTCGACGCCAAGCGCATCCGGCGCCAGCGTCTCGATCGGCTTCTTCTTGGCCTTCATGATGTTGGGCAGCGAGGCGTAACGCGGCTCGTTGAGGCGCAGATCGGTGGTGATCACCGCCGGCAGCTTGATCTTGATGTTCTCGAGGCCGCCGTCGACCTCGCGCTTCACCTCGGCGGTACCGTCGGCGACGTTCAGCTTGTTGGCGAAGGTCCCCTGCGACCAGCCGAGCAGCGCCGCCAGCATCTGGCCCGTCTGGTTGGAATCGTCGTCGATCGCCTGCTTGCCGACGATGACCAGGCCTGGCTGCTCCTTGTCGACCACCGCCTTCATCAGCTTGGCGACGGCGAGCGGCTGCAGTTCGGCGTCGGTCTGGACCAGTACGCCGCGGTCGGCGCCCATGGCGAGCGCCGTGCGGATGGTCTCCTGGCACTGCGCGGGACCGGCGGAGAAGGCAATGATCTCGGTGGCCTGCCCCTTCTCTTTCATGCGGATCGCCTCTTCCACGGCGATCTCATCGAAGGGGTTCATCGACATCTTGACGTTCGCCGTCTCGACGCCCGTGTTGTCGGCCTTGACGCGGATCTTGACGTTGTAGTCGATGACCCGCTTGACCGCGACCAGCACTTTCATCGCGTTGCGCCTATAGGTGAGTTGCC
>JAEZIF010000316.1 GCA_023416135.1 Pseudomonadota bacterium | reverse complement strand
ACTTCGCGACGGCGACGCCCGAGGCGATCGCCGAGGCCATGACGGTCGAGCTGGCGCGGCCGGCCGCCTTCAAGCCGGTCGAGGCCGACGGTGCCGCACGCGCCGCAAAAATGCTGGCCGAGCTTCTGTAGGCTGGATCTCTGGCTACCAGGAAATGCGCGCCGATGGCGGCAAGCTGGGCGGAGATGTCGGACGTGTTGCCCCTTGCCCATTGCAGGCCGCCGCCGTCCAGGACGATCGTGCCCGTGCCGAGATTGCCGGCCAGGAAATTGATCAGGCCGCCGGTCACCGTGGTGCCGCCGCTGTGTGGTGTTGTTGCCGGTGAGGATCAGCGTGCCCGGCCCGGCCTTGGTGAGCGTTCCCGTGCTCGAGATGTCTGCGGCGAGCGTGAGCGTGTCGGTGAAATTGGCGGCGATCGCGCCCTCGTTGTCGATGAGCGGCGTGACGATCGAGCCGCTGAGGCCGCCCGTCCCGAGATTGAGCATGCTGCCGGCGCCGATCCTGGTGCCGAGAGCCGCGCTCACCGCGCCACCGTCGGAGATGGTGACCGCGCCAATCGCGACCGCGGTCTGGCCGATCAGCAGGTCGTCGGTGCTGGCCAGGGCCGAGCCGGCGCCCGAGACGGTCATGAAGGACGTGAACGTCGTCTGATCGCCCACGCCGACGATTCCCGCAACGTTCACCCGGCCGCCGTTGGCAATGGTGAGGTTTCCCGGGCCGCCGGTGGAACCGCCACCGACCGCGAGGCCGAAGGCGTTCACATTCCACGTCGATCCGGCCCCCGTCACGGTGACGCTCCCCGTGCCGAGCAGCGCGTCTATGTCTGCGCCGACCTGGCTGTCGAGGACGCCGCCGTTGCTGATGGTGAGCGTCGCCGAGTCGAAGATGCCGATTCCGGTGAAGCCGGCTACCGTGACCGACGAGCCGGGCCCGGAGATGATCATGGCGCTCGACACCAGGAGGTCGAGGTTGTCCTGCAGCCTGCCGCCGTTCACCACCGAGAGCGTGCCGCCGTTGACGAAAACGCCCTGTATCAGGCCGTTCACGATGAGCGTGCCGCCGTCGATCGTCAGGCCGCCGCCGAAGCAGTTGCACAGCGTAAGGTCGCCGCCGATCCGGCCGATGTTGCCGCCGTTGCTGGCGCCCGTGAGGTTCAGGGTCGCCGCGGTGTTGGAAAGCTCGAGCGTGCCCTCGCCCGAGAACGAACCGGAGAAGGTCGTGCTGGTCGAGGGAGTGATGGTCAGGAAGGCCCCGGCAGAGGTCGGGCCGACGACGACGGTGCCGCCGCCCGACGGTCCGTTGGTCAGCGAGCCGATGAAGACGTCGGCGATGTCGCCGATCGTCAACGTCGCGCCGGCATCGACCGCGAAGGCCGGTTGGGACGCGGAGCTGTTGCTGACCGCGTTGGTGATCGTGAAGTTGGCGCCGTTGGTGACCGTGAAGGAGTAGGCCGGCGCCGCCGCCGTGAACTCCATGGTATCGATCGACGTGCTGTTCGAGACGGTGACGGCCGTCGGTGCGCCGTTGGTGAAGGTCGCCGTGCCGTCCGGCACCACCGGCGTGGAGCTCCAGTTGGTGCCAGTCGTCCATTCGCTGCCCGGCCCGACCCAGATGTCGCACCTCAGCGCCAGGCCGCCCCGCGTGCCGGACGGCCGCTTACGACTGGACAGCCTGTGCCCCCGTGCCCGTCAAAAAGACGTCGTGACGCTCCCCATCGGGACGTGGGCGCATCGTCCCATGGAAAAACATCCCGAGCAATGGCACTAGTCTTGGGACGAAAAGGGGGCGGGAGAATCTTGTACAAATCCTTTCTTGCGATCTCGGAAGGCGGCCCGGACGCCGAGATGTCGTTTCGCCTGGCCGCGCGCTTCGCCGACCTGTTCGATGGCACGGTCGACGCGGTGCACTTTGCCGAGCACCAGGCGCACGACGCCGACATCGCCGTCCAGTCCATGCCGTATCTCAAGATCCTGTCCGACGATCGGCTGAAGGCGCGGGCCGAGGAATCGCAGCGCCGCTTCCGTGAGCTGATCGCCCCGATCAAGGGCGCCACCTACACGGGCGACGAGGCCATGACGCGGGACGGGCTCGTCAGGCTGGGCCGTTTCGCCAGCCTGGTCATCATCGGCAGGCCGGGCGCCGACGACGAGAATATCGCGCCCGAGACGGTCAAGGCCGCGATCTACGACTGCGCCCGGCCGGTGGTGATCGCGCCGCCCAACCTCCAGCGCGGACCGGTCACGTCGGTCGTCGTCGCCTGGAACGGCAGCGCCCAGGCGGCGCGTGCCGTCGGGGCGGCGCTGCCCTTCCTCAAGCGGGCCGGCAAGGTCACGGTGATGGTGGCCGGCGCCGACCCCGACAAGGTCGCGGCGCCCTTGCTGATGCGCCGCCTGGGGCGGCACGGCATCTCCGCTTCGCTCGATGGCGCCAGGCTCGGCGCCTTTAGGGGGCGCGGCCGCGGCGGCGCGCTGTTGTCTTACGCTAAGGACAAGGGGGCCGATCTTCTGGTAATGGGCGCCTACGGACACGGCGAGATGTCCCACTTCCTGGGGCTGGGCGGCGCCACCGCCAAGGCGATCTCCGCCTGCCCAATCCCGCTCCTGCTCGCTCACTGACGGAGGAATTCCATGAAGACCGTCCAATCGATGCTCGACGAGGCCAATGCCGCGGTGCCGCGCATCAGCCCGGACGAGGCGAAGAAGCTGGTCGGCAAGGCCGACGTCCTCTTCCTCGACGTGCGCGAGCCGCCCGAGGTCGTGGCCTCCGGCAAGGTGCCCGGTGCCGTCGCGGTGCCGCGCGGCCTGGTCGAGTTCCGCGCCGACCCCGCTTCGGCCATGCACGACAAGGCCTTCGACCGTTCCAAGACGGTGGTGGCCTATTGCGCCTCGGGCGGCCGCTCGGCCCTGGTCGGCAAGACGCTGAAGGACATGGGCTACGCCCAGGTGCTGAACCTCGGCGGCTTCAAGGGCTGGGTCGATGCCGGCGGCGAGGTCGAAAAGGGCTGATCGCCCGTCGGCAATCACGGAACCGTAACCGAATTATACTGTTCTGAGCCGATGGACTTCTTCCGTCGCTTTACCTTTCTGTTCTGCGCTCCGGCCTTCGATGCCGACGAGC
This sequence comes from Pseudomonadota bacterium, assembly GCA_023416135.1. Lineage (GTDB taxonomy): Bacteria > Pseudomonadota > Alphaproteobacteria > Reyranellales > Reyranellaceae > Reyranella. The sequence continues at coordinate 211 of JAEZIF010000316.1, read as the reverse complement.
TCGAAGGCCATCGGCTCGACGAGATCACCCACGCCATCGGCAAGATGGGCTTCCAGGTGGTGCGCGCGCGGCGCATCGAGGATGCCGAGATCGCCGTGCAGACCGATGCCGCCATCGGCTGCATGGTCGTCGACTGGGGCAAGAAGGGGCTGGAAGGCAGGACCGCGGCGCTGATCAACCTGATGCGCAGGCGCGGGCTGGAGATGCCGAT
>JAEZIF010000261.1 GCA_023416135.1 Pseudomonadota bacterium | reverse complement strand
CAGCAGCAGCACCATCCCGAACTGCACGGGCCCCATGCCGTACTGCATGCAGATCGGCAGGAAGATCGGCGTGCAGATCAGGATGGTCGCCGCCATGTCGAGGAACGTGCCGAGCACGAACAGGATCAGGTTGACCAGGAAGAAGATGACCCACGGGTTGGTCGACAGCGACGCCAGCGACTTGCCGGTGAGGTCGGCCACCTCGTAGAGCGTGATCAGGTAGCCGAAGGTGTTCGAGACTCCGATCAGCAGCAGCACGATGCCGGTCGTCTTCACCGCCTTGGCGGCGGCCTTGAGGAAGTTCTGCCAGGAGAGGCTGCGATAGACGAAGATGGTGAGCGCCAGCGCGTAGATCACCGCGACGGCCGCCGACTCGGTGGCGGTGAACACGCCGCTCAGGATGCCGACCAGGATGATGGCGACCACGAACAGGCCGGGAATGGCGCTGGCCATGGTCGCGAGCACCGCATTCCAGCCCGGGAAGATGCCGGCCGGATAGCCGCGCTTGATCGCCACCAGATAGGCCGCGACCAGCATGCAGATCATCAGCAGCGCCGCCGGCAGCATGCCGGCCAGGATCAGGGCGGTGATGGAGACCTTTCCGCCGGCCGCCAGCGAATAGATGATCATGTTGTGGCTGGTCGGCATCAGCGCGCCGACAAGGGCGGCGTGCGTGGTCACGTTGACGGCGTAGTCGGCGTGATAGCCCTCCTTCTTCATCATCGGGATCATGACGGCGCCGGTCGCCGAGACGTCGGCCACCGGCGACCCCGAGACGCCGCCGAACAGGGTGCAGGCCACGACATTCGCCATGCCCAGTCCGCCGCGCACGTGGCCGATCAGGCTCTTGGCAAACGCCACGATGCGGTCGGCGACGCCGCCATAGAGCATCAGTTCGCCGGCGAAGATGAAGAACGGGATGGCGAGGAAGGAGAAGATGTTCATGCCCGACGTCATGCGCTGGAACACGACGGCAAGCGGCAGGCCCTCGTAGAGGATGGTGGCGACGGCGCTGAGGCCGATCGAGAAGGCGACCGGGACGCCGAGCAGCAGGCAGGCGACGAAGACGACGGTGAGAATGGTCAGTGCCACGACGGCTCCACGTCCTCGCCGCGCACCAGCGCCACGATGTGTTCGAGGGAGAACAGGGCGATCAGCACGCCCGAGATCACCAGCGGCAGATGGTTGACGCCCTCGGGCAGGCCGAGCGTCGGGATCTTGTAGGCCATCACCGATTCGGCCAGCACCGCGCCGTTCCATGCCATGATGATGCCGAACGTGCCGACCAGCAGATGGATCAAGGCCTCGAGCTTCAGCCGGAGCCCGTCAGGCACCAGGGTCAGCAGAGATTCCAGCCCGATGTGGCCGGCGTCGCGCACGCCGACCGCGGCACCCAGCATGGTGACGTAGAGGATCAGCACCAGGGCCGTGCTCTCGGCCCAGGTCGGCGTGTCGTTCAGCACGTAGCGGCCGAACACCTGGAGAGCCACGGTGGCGACGATGCCGACGAGGCCCGCCACCGCGATGTACATGCACCAGCGCGAGATCGTCGCATTGAAGCTCACGAATGCTTGCCACATCGGCTTGCGGCTCCTCGACAGATGCCACGCCCAGGACGACAGACTTGACGACAGACTCGATCAGTCGACGGCCTGGATGCGCTTCACCATGTCCTGCAGCTTCGGGTCGGCTGCGAACTTGGCGTAGACCGGCGCCATGGCGTCGGAGAACGACTTCTTGTCGACGTCGCTCACGATCTGCGAGCCCGCCGCCTCGACGGTCTTGCGCGCCTGGGCCTCGCGCTCGTCCCACAGCTTGCGCATGTAGGGCACCGATTCCTTGGCGGCGGCGCGGATGATGGCCTGATCATCCTTGGAGAGCCCGTCCCAAACCTTCTTGGAGAAGACGAGCAGTTCGGGCGCCATCGAATGCTCGGTCAGGCTGTAGGTCTTGGCCGCCTCGTAGTGGCGCGACGACTCATAGGACGGCCAGTTGTTCTCGGCGGCGTCGACCACGCCGGTCTTCAGCGCGGTATAGACCTCGGCGTAGGGCAGGGGCGTGGCATTGGCGCCGATCGCCTGCATCATGGCGACCCACATGTCGGACTGTTGCACGCGGATCTTCATGCCCTTGCTGTCGGCGACGTTCTTGATCGCCTTCTTGCCCGAGTAGAAGGAACGCGATCCGGAGTCGTAGAAGGCGAGCCCGATGAAGCCCTGCGCCTCCATGGCGGCCAGGATCTCGTCGCCGATCGGACCGTCGAGCACCTTGCGCATGTGCGCCGTCGACTTGAACAGGAAGGGCAGCGAGGGAACGATGGTCGCCGGCACGATGTTGTTGAACGGCGCCACGTTGACGCGGACCATGTCGAGCGCGCCGATCTTGGTCTGCTCGATCGTGTCCTTCTCCGAGCCCAGCGTGCTCTGGCCGAACACCTTCACGCTGTGCTTGCCGCCCGTACGCTGGTTGATGAGCTTGCCCATGTACATGACGGCCTGGACGGTCGGATAGTCGAGCGGATGGACGTCCGACGAACGGAACTCCTTGGCGTGCGCCGTCGTCGCGGCGAAGGCCATGGCGGCGAGCGGCGCGACCAGGATTTTACGCAGCTGCATGGTTTCCTTCCCTCTTTCGTTGTTCTAGAGTTGTCAGACAACCTGACAAACTCCTATCATTCGGCCCCCGTCGCGACAAGTCCGTGCCCGACAAGCTCTCCGCCCTTTCAAGTCCGCGCGACCCGCCCGGCAATCTCGCCGAGCAGGTG
>JAEZIF010000121.1 GCA_023416135.1 Pseudomonadota bacterium | reverse complement strand
GGGCATCTCGGTCGTGGTCGGCATGGCCAGCGGCGGCAGCGCGCCCAACGTGGTGCCGGCGCTCGCCACCGCCACCATCGATCTCCGAGTCCCTCCCGGCATCGACATCGACGCCGTCGTGAACCGTGTCCTGCAGCGCAAACCGTTCGATCCGGACTGCCGCGTCGAGGTGACGGGCGGCATCAACCGGCCGCCCTACGCAAAGAACGCCGGCATCGCCGCCCTGTTCGAGCATGCCAAGGCCTGCGCCGCCGAGATCGGCTTCGTGCTCGAGGACACGCCGCTGACCGGCGGCGTCAGCGACGGCAATTTCCCTGCGGCACTCGGCATCCCGACGCTCGACGGGCTGGGCGCCGACGGCCGCGGCGCCCATGCGCTCGACGAGCAGATCAGCTACGCCTCCCTGGCACCGCGGGCCCAGCTCCTGGTGCGGATGCTCGAGACGCTGACCTGACCCAGGTCTAGCCGGGCGGCCGGCTATTCCGGCTGCACCCCGGCTTCCTTGAGAAGAGCCGACCAGTACTTCACTTCCGAGCGGAGCTTCGCGTCCAGGGCGGCGGGTGTTGCCTGGTCCTGCGCGACCGGCTCCATGCTGAGCTGCGCAAACCGCGTGATGACGTTGCTGTCCTTGAGGGCGGCCTGCAAGGCGGCTGCGAGCTTGTCGACGGCTGATGCGGGCGTCCCCTTGGGCGCATAGAGCCCGTACCAGGTGGTGATCCCGATGTCGGGAAAGCCCGCCTCGGCGGTCGTGGGCACCGCCGGCAGCGCCGCGACCCGGCGCTTGGTCGTCACGGCATAGGGCTTGATCTTGCCGGCCTGGATGTTCGCGGTCGTCCCCGTCGCCGGCTCGCAATAGACGTCGATCTGGCCGGCCAGAAGATCCTTCATGACCTCGCCGCCGCCCTTGTAGGGTATCAAGGTCATTTTGGTTCCCGTCGCGCTCGCGAACATCAGTCCGCATAGATGCGCCACCGAGCCCAGCCCCGAGTGCGCGTAGTTTACGCGATCCGGACGTTCGCGGATGTAGGCAACGAGGCTCTTCAGATCGGTCGGCGCGAGATCGAGCTTGCCGACGATCGTCATCGGCACCTCGGTGATCAGGCCGATCGTCTCGAAGCCTTCGATCGGATCGTACGGCAGGGACTTGTACAGGCTGACGCTGGTCGCCTGGCCGTTGTGACCCAGCAGGATCGTGTAGCCGTCGGGTTTCGCCTGGGCGACGCGGGCCGTGCCGATCGTTCCGCCGGCACCGCCGACATTCACGACGATGATCTCCTGCCCCAGGCTGCGCCGCATCGCTTCCGCGATCAGGCGCGCGATGATGTCGCCCGGACCACCGGCGACGAACGGCACCACCATCGTCACCGGGCGGTTCGGGTAGTCCTGCGCGACCGCCGACACGGTACCGCACAGCAACAAGAGTAGAGCGATGATCCACTTCCCAACTTTCATGATGGCATTTCCTCTCCTGTGATGCCGATGGCGCCTCAAGCCGGCGCCATATGAGCCGAGCGCTTTGCGTGCTTCGCTTCTTCTTCGAGATACCCATCGCGGTAGAGACTCATGGCGCGCTCATGCACCTTCAGTTCGCTTTCGCCGAGCTCGTGCTGCTGCAGAAATGGGTCGTTGAGGCCGGACAGAAGGTCTGCGTGGTGTTCGAAGGGCGCGACGGCGCCGGCAAGGGCGGCGCCATCAAGGCGCTCACCGAGCGCGTCAGTCCGCGCGTCTTCCACGTCGTCGCGCTGCCGGTGCCGACCGATCGCGAGAAGACACAGATGTACTTCCAGCGCTACGTCCCGCACTTCCCTGCGGCAGGCGAAAACACCATCTTCGACCGCAGCTGGTACAATCGCGCGGGCGTCGAGCGCGTCATGGGCTTCTGCACCGAAGACCAGGCCAGGCGCTTCCTGGAAATCACGCCTGAGCTGGAACATCTCGTCGTCGAGTCCGATATCATCTTGCTGAAATACTGGCTCGAGGTCGGCCCGGAGGAGCAGAGCCGGAGGCTCAGGGAACGCATCACCGACGGGCGCAAGACGTGGAAGCTGTCCCCCATGGATATCGATTCCTACGGACGCTGGAACGACTATTCGCGGGCCCGTGACGAGATGTTCAGGGCGACCGACACGACATGGGCGCCATGGTTCGTCGTTCGGTCGGACGACAAGAGACGCGCGCGACTGAACCTGATACGACACCTGCTGGACCATATCCCGTACGAGAAGACAGCCAGGAAGCCAGTCGTGTTGCCCAACCGGCCGGTGCGAGCAGACGAAGGGGCGGCGGGCTACCCCTTCAAGTTCGTTCCCGAGCACGACTGGACGGGAGGCGATGGCCCCGCGGCGTCAGCTGCATCGCAAGATCGACAATAAACCATCACGAAGACGGGATATCGGGCACCGGCGGCTGCACCCGGGCTTCAGGGGCAACGATCGGCCTGCCGGCACGTTTGCAGTCTCATGCGCCCGACGCGCGCCCCCGGAGGATCGAGATGACCCTGACCTTGTCGCGGCCGTGGTCGCGAACGGCCACCCTGCTCGCGCTGGCGTTCAGCCTCGTGACGCTGGCCTCGTGCGGCTACAACACCATCCCGACCCTCGAGGAGCAGGCCAAGGCCAGGTGGGCGGACGTGCAGAACAACTACCAGCGCCGCGCCGATCTCATCCCCAACCTGGTCGCCACCGTCGAAGGCTACGCCCGGCAGGAGAAGGACGTGCTGACCTCCGTCGTCGAGGCGCGCGCCAAGGCGACCCAGGTCCGGGTCGATGCCAGCCAGCTCACCGACCCCGAGAAGATGAAGCAGTTCCAGGATGCGCAGAACCAGCTGAGCGGCGCGCTCGGCCGGCTGATCGCAATCAGCGAGAACTATCCCGACCTGAAGTCGAACCAGAATTTCCTGGCGCTGCAGAGCCAGCTCGAAGGCACCGAAAACCGCATCGCCGTGGCGCGGCGCGACTACATCGAGGCGGTGCGCGCCTACAACACCGAGATCAGGACCTTCCCCAGCCTGATCTGGGCCATGATCCTCGGCAGCAAGCCGATGGCCGACTTCGCCGCCACCGACGACGCGCAACGCCCGCCGCAGGTGAAGTTCGGGAAATGATCGCGTCCGCCGTCCCGAGCGAAGTCGCGCCTGGCGCGGCGCAGCCGGAGGACCTTGCCTCAACCATGAGCGACTAGTCGTGGAAAGAAGGTGGCTCCGCTTCGCGCGTCTCGCTCCGGCCGGGACGACGGCAAATCTCCTGGCAACGCTCTGTCTCTGCCTTGCCATCACCGCCTACGCCCTCACCTTCCCGCCGCTCAGCGGCCGCATCGTCGACCAGGCTAACATCATCCCGCAACAGACGCGCGAGGCGCTGGAGACCAGGCTCGCCGA
>JAEZIF010000161.1 GCA_023416135.1 Pseudomonadota bacterium | reverse complement strand
GCGTCTTCCGGGGAGCAAGCCAAACCGGACAGGGCGGGAGACGAAATCGCATGGCGAGCAGCGCGGGCTACAACAAGATGTTCCCCGTCTCATGGACGGAATTGCACCGCGATGCCCGGGCGCTGGCCTGGCGACTGGCCGATCTCGGGCCGTTCAAGGGGCTGGTGGCCGTCACCCGCGGGGGGCTGGTGCCGGCCGCCATCGTCGCCCGTGAGCTGAACCTGCGACTGATCGACACCGTCTGCTGCTCGACCTACGACCGCATGGAGCGTGGCGCCAAGGTCGAGCTCCTGAAGGGAACCTCGGCGGAGAGCGACCAGGGCAAAGGCTGGCTGATCGTCGACGACCTGGTCGACACCGGGGTCACTGCGCGGGCCGTGCGCGCGATCCTGCCGAAAGCGCATTTCGCCACGGTCTATGCCAAGCCGGCGGGACGGCCGACGGTCGACAGTTTCATCACCGAGGTGAGCCAGGACACCTGGATCCTGTTCCCGTGGGACCAGGAGGCGGTGATGGCCAAGACGATCATCGAGCTGAAAGGCACCCGGCCATGAAGAGCTGGATCATCCCCTCGCCCAAGGGCATCGATTCGCTGACGCTGGCCGAGCGACCGGATCCCACGCCGGGGCCGCGCCAGGTGCTGGTGCGGGTGCGCGCGACGTCGCTCAACTACCGTGACCTGATCACTGTGGAAGGCAGCTCGGCGCGGGCCGCACCGAAGCCCGACCTGGTGCCGCTGTCGGACGGCGCGGGCGAAGTCGTGGCGGTCGGACCCGGCGTCACGCGGATCAAGGCCGGTGACCGCGTGGCGGGCTGCTTCATGCAGAAGTGGGTGGGCGGTGCCATCGATGAAGCGGCGCAGGCCTCGGCGATGGGCGGCGCCATCGACGGCATGCTGACCGAGCTTGCCGTGCTGGAAGAGGACGGCGTGGTGCGCCTGCCCGGCCAACTCAGCTTCGAGGAAGGCGCCACGTTGCCGTGCGCCGGCGTCACGGCCTGGCACGCGCTGGTCGAGATCGGCGGGATCGCGGCGGGCGACACCGTGCTGGTGCTGGGCTCCGGCGGCGTCTCCATATTCGCGCTGCAGTTCGCGCGGATGTTCGGAGCGCGGGTGATCGCGACCTCAGGGTCCAAGGCCAAGGCGGATCGGGCGAAGAAGTTGGGCGCGGAAGCGGTGATCGACTATCGCGCGGTGCCCGACTGGGACCAGGAGGTCGCGAAGCTGACCGGCGGCCGCGGCGTCGACATCACGGTCGAGGTCGGCGGCGCGGGCACGCTGCCGCGGTCCTTCATGGCGACGCGGATCGCCGGCCGCGTCGCCGTGATCGGGCTGCTGACGGGTGCGGGCGCACAGGTCGACCCCATGCCGATTCTGCGGCGCAATCTCCGCGTCCAGGGTCTCTATGTCGGCAACAGGCAAATGTTCGAGGCCATGAACCGTGCCATCGAAGCGAATGGTCTGAAACCTGTCGTCGACAAGGTGTTTCCTTTCGCGCAGGCAAAGGACGCCTATCGGCACATGAAGAGCCAGAATCACTTCGGCAAGATCGTGATTTCACACAGCTGAGATTGTCATCGCGAGCAGGAGAGCCAATGCAAAACCTCTGGTCCGACAGCGACGCCAAGGCCGCGATCGCCCAGCATGCCGCCAAGGGGATCGGCGAGGACTTGGCCCTGCGCGTCTACACGACGCGGCTTCTGGGCGGCGAGCCGCGGCTGGTGCTGCATGGCGGCGGCAACACATCGGTGAAGACCAGGGTGGCGGACATCACCGGCGCACCGGTCGACGTGTTGTGCGTAAAGGGCAGCGGATGGGACATGGGCACGATCGAGGCGCCCGGCCTGCCGGCGGTGCGACTCGAACCGCTGCGTGAGCTGGTCGGGCTGCAGGCGCTGTCGGACGAGGACATGGTCAACGTCCAGCGCTGCAACCTCCTGGACAGCAAATCGCCCAATCCGTCGGTCGAGACGCTGCTGCACGCCTTCCTGCCGCACAAGTTCATCGACCACACGCATTCCAACGCCGTGCTGGCGCTGACCGACCAGCCCGACGGCGAGGCACTGGCAGCAGACGTTTACGGCAAGCGTGCCGCGCTGGTGCCCTACGTCATGCCGGGCTTCGCGCTCGCCAAGAAGACCAATGAGATCGCGCGCGCCAATCCCGACGTCGAAGGATTGATCCTGCTGAAGCACGGCATCTTCTCGATGGGCGCCACGGCCGAAGAGGCCTATGTGCGCATGATCGACCTGGTCACGCTGGCGGAGAAGCGACTGGCCAAGGCGACGCGCAGGATTTTCGCCGGCGCATCGTTGCCCGACAAGATCGCGAACGCGGCCGATGTGGCGCCGATCCTGCGCGGACTGATCTCCCTGCCCGCGAAGGACGGCGGCCGCGAGGCGGCGCGGCGCTTCGTGTTCGAGTTCCGCACCAACCCCGGCATCCTGGCCTTCGTCGGCGGCAAGGAGATCGCGCGCTACAGCCAGCAGGGGCCGGTTACGCCCGACCACGCGATCCGCACCAAGGGCATGCCGCTGGTCGTGCCGGCGCCGGAAGCGGGCAAGCTCGATGCCTTCGAGGCAGGTGCCAAGGCTGCACTCGACAAATTCGTCGCCGACTACCACGCCTATTTCCAGCGACACAACGTGCGGCAGATGCCGAGCAAGACCGAGCTCGATCCGATGCCGCGAGTCGTGCTGGTGCCGGGACTCGGCCTCTTCGGTATCGGCAACACGTCGAAGGACGCCAAGATCGCGGCCGACCTCGCAGAGACCACGGTCGAGGTGGTGGCGGATGCCGAGCGTCTCGGCACCTACGAGTGCATTCCCGAGCCCGACATCTTCGACATCGAGTACTGGTCGCTCGAGCAGGCCAAGCTCGGCGCGGCGGCCGAGAAGCCGCTGGCGCGGCGCATCGCCGTGGTGACCGGCGGCGCCTCGGGCATCGGCGCCGCAACGGCCGCGGCCTTCGCCAAGGAAGGCGCGGAGGTCGTCGTGGTCGACCGCGATGTCAGCAAGGTCAAGGGCATGGCCATCGCCTGCGACGTCACCAAGCCCGCCGAGGTGCGCGCCGCCTTCGACAAGGTCGCGGCGACCTATGGCGGTGTCGACGTCGTCGTCTCCAACGCCGGCGCCGCCTGGCAGGGCCGCATCGGCGATGTCGACGAGAAGATCTTGCGCGAAAGCTTCGAGCTGAATTTCTGGGCGCACCAGAGCGTGGCGCAGAATGCCGTGCGCATCATGCGCGCGCAGGGCCTGGGCGGCTGCCTGCTGTTCAACGCCTCCAAGCAGGCGGTCAACCCGGGCCCCGACTTCGGTCCCTATGGCCTTCCGAAGGCGGCGACGCTGTTCCTCAGCCGGCAGTATGCCCTCGACCATGGCGGCGACGGCATCCGCTCCAACGCCGTCAACGCCGACCGCATCCGCTCCGGCCTGCTGACCGACGAGATGATCGCCGAGCGGTCCAGGAAGCGCGGGCTGAGCGAAGCCGACTACATGGGGGGCAACCTTCTAGGGCTCGAGGTCACGGCTTCGGACGTGGCCCAGGCGTTCGTTTCGCTGGCCAAGGCGAGCAAGACGACGGGCGCCGTGGTCACGGTCGACGGCGGCAACATAGCGGCAGCGCTGCGTTGAAGAATCTGCGGCTCTCGCTGCCCACGGAGGCGGTCTAAGATCGGCGCATGCCGATCGAGATCACTCCACTGACACCCCAAATCGGCGCCTGCCTCACGGGCATCGATGCGCGCCGCGCCCTCACCCCCGCCGAAGTCGAGGCGATCGACGAGGGCATGAACCGCCACGCCGTCCTGGTGCTGCCGGGCCAGGCCATCACCGATGAGCAGCAGCTCGCCTTCACGCGCAATTTCGGGCCGCTGGAAGAGGGCGCCAACTCGACGGTGCGCAATTCGGAGCTGCGGCTCGCCCCCGCCTTCGCCGACGTCTCGAACCTCGATAAGGAGGGGCAAAAACTCGCGCGCGACAACAAGCGGCGCATGGCGTCGCTGGGCAACCGGCTGTGGCACTCCGACGCCTCGTTCCGTGTCGTGCCGGCAAACTATTCGATCCTGAGCGGCCGCATCGTCACGACCGCGGGCGGCAACACCGAATTCGCCGACATGCGCGCGGCCTACGATGCGCTCGATGCCGCGGCCAAGGCCGAGATCGAGGACCTGATCTGCGAGCATTCGCTGATCTACTCGCGTAGCCAGCTCGGCTTCACCGAGTTCCTGCCCGACGAGCGCGTGGCGATGAAGCCGGTGCGCCATCGGCTGGTGCGCACGCATTCCGGCTCGGGCCGCAAATCGCTGTTCCTGTCGGCCCATATCGGCACAATCGTGGGCTGGCCGCAGCCCGAGGCGATGGCCTTCATCTGCGACCTGATGGAACACGCCACGCAGCCGCAATTCGTCTACGCGCACCGCTGGACGCAGCATGATCTCGTGCTGTGGGACAACCGCGCCACCATGCACCGCGTGCGCCGTTTCGACGACCTCAACATCGTGCGCGACATGCGGCGCACGACCACGAGAGGCGACGGCCCGACGGCAGCGCAGGAGGCCGCCTAGCAACCACCCCGTCCTAGGTCTTCACGTTCGCAGTGAAGCTCTTCAAGCTCTTCTAGGTTTCATTGTTGACCAGCGTCGACCGGGCAATCTTCAGAGTGTCGCATCCATCAATGGAACGAAGGTGATCCCTGACCGACCGCGTGGCGGCAAGGACATCCAGGGACTGAGGGTAATCCTTCTGATCCAAGCCAGTTTTGATGGCGTAGTCCTTGAACTTCTACCTGGCCGATGAGATGGACGTTCAGCTTGGGCCGCACTGCTTCGTTGAACCTCGCCGACACGGCGTTAGACTTGAGATCACCAAGGAACAGAGGAACGTCATGACAGCCCTGCCCAAGCGGCGTGTCGGCAAGACCAAGCTCGAAGTCACCACGCTGGGCCTGGGCGGGGCGCCCATGGGCGGCTTTCGCGCCAACATTTCCGACGCCGAAGCGGTGGCGCTGAGCGACGCCGCATACGAGGGCGGCGTGCGCTACTTCGACACTTCTCCGTTCTATGGCTACGGCCGCAGCGAGCTGCGCATGGGCGCGGCGTTACGCAACAAGCCGCGCGAGGAATTCGTGCTGTCGACCAAGGTCGGCCGCATCCTGCATCCGATGAAGCCGGGCGAGAAGAAGCCCGCCGACTTCCGCGAGAACGGCCTGCCGGGCTTCGCGCCGGTGTTCGACTACACCTACGATGGCGTCATGCGCTCGCTCGAGCACTCGCATTTCAGGCTGGGGCTCGCCAAGATCGACATCGCGCTGATCCACGACGTCGATTTCTGGACCATCAAGGACCGCAACATCCTCGACGAGCGCTTCAAGACGGTGATGGACTCGGGCTTCAGGGCGCTCGACGAACTGCGCAAGGCCGGCATCATCGGCGCGATCGGCGTCGGCATCAACGAATCGGACACCAGCCTGCGCTTCATCAAGGCCGGCGACTTCGACTGCATGCTGCTGGCCGGCCGCTACACGCTGCTCGAGCAGGGCGGGCTCGAGGCATTCCTGCCCGAGTGCGTCAAGCGCAGCGTCTCGGTCATCCTGGGCGGGCCGTACAATTCGGGCATCCTGACCGGCGGCGTGAAGCCCGGCGCCACGCACGACTACGTGGCCGCACCCGCGCACCTGATCGAGAAGGCGCAGAAGATCGAGGCAGTCTGCCAGCGCCACGGTGTAGAGCTCGGCGCCGCAGCCATGCAGTTCCCGCTGTTCCATCCCGCGCTCTGCTCGGTGATCCCGGGCGCGCTCACCACCGCCGAGGTGAAGCAGAACATCGGGCGGCTGTCGGCCATGATCCCGGTCGAGCTGTGGAGCGAGCTCAAGCGCGAGAAGCTGCTCGACGCCAACGCGCCGACGCCCAATTAAGATGCGCTGACGACGATCGCCCGGATGCGTCCGTCGACGGCGCCCGTCCCGAAGCGCCGAGCCACCGCATCGGCGGACCGGCTCGTGGCCTCCTCCAGGCGCGCCGCATCGCGCGCCTCGATCTCGTTGCGCAGCGGCGTTCCCTGACAGAAGGCGATCGCGACATCGCCGGCCGAGAGGGCCTTGCTGCGGGCATCGACGGCCTCGACGGCAACGTCCACGAAGCCTGCGGCGGCGAGTTCCCGCCTGATGCGGCCGACGTCGTAGTGGCCGTGCGGCGTGCGCGCCAGGAAGCGCGGCGGATCTTCCGGGAAGACCTCGGCCAGGGCGTCGGTCACGACGGCGGCAAACTCGTTGTTCTCGATGCGGTCCCAGACGTTGAACAGGAATCGGCCGCCGGGGCGCAGCACGCGATGCGCCTCGCCATAGCCCTTCACCCGGTCGGGAAAGAACATGGCGCCGAACTGACAGGCCACGACGTCGAAGCTTCGATCGCCGAACGGCAGGGCGAGGGCGTCAGCCTGCTTCCACTCGACGGCGCGGGCGGGGGCTTTCCTGGCCGCCTGGTCGAGCATCGGCTGGTTGAGATCGGTCACGACCATGCGTGTCGCGGGAGGAAGCCGCGCCGCCAGTGCGCGCATGAGCACGCCGGTACCCGCCGCGGTCTCCAGAACGTCGCCGGGTGCAAGGGCCGCGACGCGGCCGGCGAGGTCGAGCGCATTGGGCTCGAAGATCAGAGGTACCAGGAAGCGGTCGTAGATTTCGGGGATCGATCCGGCGAACACTTTGTCGTTCGTCTCGACCATCGGCGGCTCCATCGGCGACCCGGATGCCTGATAGTATCGCCGACCGGAGGAACAGCATGAAGATCATCGACGCTCAGATCCACATCTGGTCACGGACCGTGACGCCACCCAGCGGCCTGCACCGCAAGGTCGAGAAGTTCACCGCCGAGGAGGCGCTGAAGGAAATGGACGAGGCCGGCGTCGACGCCGCGCTGATCCATCCGCCCTACAGCTGGGACCCGACCTCCAACCAGCTCGCGCTCGCGGCGGCCAAGAAATACCCCGACCGCTTCGCCGTGATGGGCCAGTTCGAGCTCGACGACCCGGAGAGCAGGAACCGCATCGTCGGCTGGCGCAACCAGCCCGGCATGATGGGCCTGCGCTGGGCGCTGCTCTATCCCGACCAGCAGAAGGCCCTGCACGAAGGCAAGCTCGACTGGGTCTGGCCAGCCGCCGAGAAGGAAGGCATCCCCGTCGCCACCATGGCCGGGCTCTTCATCGAGCCGTTCAGGAAGATCGCCGAGGCGCATCCCCGGCTGAAGCTGATCATCGACCATTGCGGCCTGCTGCGCCTGGAGAAGGACGAAGCCGCCTTCGGCAACCTCGACGAGCTCTGCTCGCTGGCGAAGCTGCCGAATGTTGCCGTCAAGGCGACGGGAGCGCCCGGCTACTCGACGCATCCCTACCCGTTCAGGAACCTGCATGACGGGCTGCATCGCATCTTCGATGCCTACGGGCCCGACCGGTTCTTCTGGGGCACCGATATCACCCGCATGCCCTGCAGCTACCGGCAGTGCGTGACCATGTTCACCGAGGAACTGCCGTGGCTGAAGGGACAGGACCTCGAGAAGGTGATGGGGCGCGGCCTCGCGAAGTGGATCGGCTGGAACTACAAGTTCGAGTGAAGGACGCTATTTCTTCAGCGGCAGAATCTGGCCGCGAATCTCGCCGTCGGGGTACTGCAAGGTCTTGACGTTGACGTACCACTGGCCGGCCAGCACCTGCGCCGCCTGCTCGTCGGTGAGCGTGACGCCATCCCAGATCGTCTGGCCGTAGATCGGGATGTTGATGGGCGCGACCTGCGGGCCGTTCTCGCCGGGCGCGGCGGGACCCTGCAGGTAGCCCATGGTGATGGGGCCGCTCAGCCCCTGCAGGTTCAGGCGATATTCAAGCACCTTGGTCGAGGGCCGGTAGACCGCCTCGAAGTAGCCGCTGCCCCGGCTCGCCGTCGGCGGCACCTCGTAGGCGCCGGCGAGCGTGGCGCGCAGGTCGGTCTTGGGGACGCGCGGCTCGGAGACATAGAACGAGCACGACGCCGCGGGCAGCAGAACCAGTGCCAGAGTCGCGCGAAAAACGGCCGTCATGTGATGCCCCCTTGTCCCGTCATACGCGGCGACGCCGGCCGATCTCCCCCACCCATTGTGGCAGTTCCCATGGCGGCACTCTAGTTGCAGTCGGACCGACTGTCGCACGGCGCAAGGCGTCCGTTTTGCTACAGGAGCGCGCATGACCCCTCGAAAGCCACGAATCACTGCCCAGATCGCCGGGCGCGCGCTCCATCCCCTGCTCCGACCCTTCGCCGTCGGCTACTTCTTCACCGCCTGTGCCGCCGACCTCGTCTACACGCAGGCCAGCGTCTTCGTGCACCACAGCGTGCCGGAGTTTGCCGAAGTCACCGAGTGGTTGCTGATTGCGGGTCTGGTCATGGCCGTACTGGCTGCCGTCATGGCAGCGGTCGACCTCTGGGGCGAGCAACGGTTTCGCGCGATGCCCGACCTCAGGATGTATGCCGCCGGCAGCGCGCTGGTGATGGCGCTGGAAGTCTACAACCTCCATCTCCGTCAATCGGTCGGCGCCGAGGCCATCACGTCCACCGGCCTGGTCCTGTCGCTGGCCGCCACCATCGTGCTGCTGGCAACGCCCTGGCAGAACTGGGCGAGGTTGTATCGCTAAGCAGATTGAGGGGCTGGCACGGCGCGTCCGACGGGAGGATGATCTTTCTCGGAGGAACGCGCCCATGAAATACGACGTCATCTCCGCCGACGGCCATGTCGACCTGATCTGGCTGCCCCCCGATCTCTTCACCAGGAACGCTTCGGCGGCCTTCAAGGACCGCATGCCCCACG
>JAEZIF010000106.1 GCA_023416135.1 Pseudomonadota bacterium | reverse complement strand
GGCCTCGCCGCGGCGCGGGCCGAGCTCGAGCGGCTGGCGCGCGAGTACGGGCTCGTGGTCGATCCCGATGCAAAGATCGCCGATCTGTCGGTCGGCGAGCAGCAGCGCGTCGAGATCCTGAAGGTGCTGTTCCGCGGCGCCAAGATCCTGGTCCTGGACGAGCCCAGCGCCGTGCTGACGCCGCAGGAAACCGACCGGCTCTTCCGCATCCTGGCGACGCTGAAGGAGCGCGGCGTCACGATCGTGCTGATCACCCACAAGCTGCGCGAGATCATGGCCGCGACCGACCATGTCCATGTCATGCGCCAGGGCGAGATCGTCGCCGATCGGCGCACGGCCGAGACCAATCCCGAGGAGCTGGCCGAGCTGATGGTCGGACGCAAGGTGCGCCTGCGGCTCGACAAGACGGCGCCGAGGCCGGGCGAGGTGCGGCTGGCAGCCGAGAAGCTCAGCCTGGTCGATCGTCGCGGCGTGCGGCTGCTCGACGATGTCGACCTCGAGCTGCGCGCCGGCGAGATCGTCGGCATTGCCGGCGTCTCGGGCAACGGCCAGACCGAGCTCCTGCAGATCCTGTCCGGCATGCGCCGGCCGACCGGCGGCAGGCTCACCGTGTGCGGCCGGGTGATCGACGCGCACCATCCCGCCGATCCGGCCGAGATGCGCGCGCTGGGACTGGCCCATGTCCCCGAAGACCGCCTGCGGCTTGGCATGGTGGCGGCGTTCCAGGCCTGGGAAACCTCGATCCTGGGCTACCAGGGCGAGCCGCCGGTCTGCCGAAACTATCTGATCGACGGGCCGGCCGGCGGCCGGCACTGCGCGACCCTGATGGACCGCTTCGACGTGCGGCCGCGGGCGCCGGCCTTGCGCTCGTCGAACTTCTCCGGCGGCAACCAGCAGAAGCGGGTGCTGGCCCGCGAGATGGAGCGCGAGCCGAAGGTCCTGCTGGTCGGCCAGCCGACGCGCGGCGTCGATATCGGCGCCATCGAGTTCATCCATCGCGAGCTGGTGAAGATCCGAGACAGGGGCTGCGCCGTGCTGGTGGTTTCCGTCGAGCTCGACGAGATCCTGTCGCTCGCCGACCGCATCGTCGTGATGTTCGCCGGCGGCATCACCGGTGAGATCCCGGCCACCCGCGCCGACGAGCGCACGCTCGGCCTGATGATGGCCGGTGGGCACGCATGAGAGCGCGTCGGCCGCTGCCCGCCTGGGCCGAGATCTTTGTGCTGCCGCTGGTCAACATCGCGCTCGCCTTCGTCACGGTCGCCATCATCGTGCGCATCATCGGCGTCGATCCCTTGCAGGCGCTGAGCCTCCTGGTGGTGGGCGCGGTGGGCTCGTCAGAATCGATCGGCTACACGCTCTACTACACGACCAACTTCATCTTCACCGGCCTCGCCGTCGCCGTCGCCTTCCATGCCGGCCTGTTCAACATCGGCGGCGAGGGCCAGGCCTATATCGGCGGCCTGGGCTGCGGGCTCGCGATCCTCGCACTCGACCGCTACCTGCCGGCGCCGCTGATGATTCCGATTGCCATCCTGGCGGCGGCGCTGTTCGGCGCGGCATGGGCCGCGGTGCCGGCCTGGCTGCAGGCATGGCGCGGCAGCCACATCGTCATCACCACCATCATGTTCAACTTCCTGGCCGCCGCGCTGATGGTCTACCTGATGGTGAACGTGCTGATCGCGCCCGGCTCGATGACGCCGCAGAGCCGCACCTTCGCGGCCTCGGGCAAGCTGCCGTCGATGCAGGACGCGCTCGCTGCCATCGGCATCCAGGTGGCACCCTCGGCGCTCAACCTCTCGATCGTGCTGGCGGTCCTGTGCTGCATCGGCGTGTGGGTTTTCCTGTGGCACACGCCGTGGGGCTACGCGCTCCGCACCATGGGCCACAATCCCGAGGCCGCGGTCTATGCCGGCACCAACCTCAGGCACGTGACCATGCTCGCCATGTGCATCTCGGGCGGGCTGGCGGGCTTCGTCGGCGTCAACGAGCTGATGGGCGTGCACCAGCGCATCGTTCTCGACTTCCCGGCAGGTTACGGTTTCGCCGGCATTGCCGTCGCCCTGATGGGCCGCAGCCATCCCCTCGGTATCGTGCTGGCGGCCCTGCTGTTCGGCGCCCTGCAGCAGGGTGGCGCCGAGCTCGCCTTCGAGATCCCGGCCATCACCCGCGAGATGGTGGTGGTGATCCAGGGCCTGATCATCCTGTTCTCCGGCGCGCTGGTGAACATGCCGCGGCCCTGGCTGGAGCGGCTGCTCTCCCGCTTCTCGCGAGCGGCTTGATGGACGACCTCCTGTCCATCGCCTTCCTCACCCTGGCCGCCACATTGCGCGTCGCCACGCCGCTGGTGCTGTGCGCCATGGGTGGGCTGTTCTCCGAGAAGGGCGGCATCATCGATGTCGGGCTCGAGGGCAAGATGCTGATGGCGGCCTTCTTCGCCGCCGCCACATCCGCGGTCACCGGCTCGGCCTGGGCCGGTGTCGCCGCCGCCATCGTTGCTGCCGAGGCGATGGCGCTGCTGCACGGCTTCGCCTGCATCACCCATCGCGGCAACCAGGTGGTGAGCGGTATCGCCATCAACATCATCGCTGCCGGCCTCACCGTCGTGTGGGGCACCGCCTGGTTTAACCGCGGCGGCCAGACGCCGTCGCTCAGCGGCGACCAGCGCCTCCCGCCGCTGCTGCTGCCCAATGCCGGCGACAACATCCTGGTCTATGCCGCGTTGCTTTCGGTGCCGCTCACCTGGTGGGTCGTCGAGCGCACGCGCTTCGGCCTGCGGCTGCGCGCCGTCGGTGAAATGCCGCTCGCCGTCGATACGGCCGGCATCTCCGTGCCATGGCTGCGCTATCGCGCGGTGCTGCTGTGCGGGCTGTTCGCCGGTCTCGCCGGCGCCTATCTCTCGATCGCCCAGAATGCCGGCTTCAGCCGCGACATGACGGCGGGCCAGGGCTTCATCGCACTGGCTGCCATCATCTTCGGCAAGTGGCGGCCGTTCCCGGCTTTCGGCGCCTGCCTGATCTTCGGCCTGCTCGACGCGATCGCCATCCGCCTGCAGGGCGTGAGGGTGCCGGGCATCGGTGAAGTTCCGGTGCAATTGATCCAGGCCTTGCCCTATCTTCTCACGGTATTCCTGCTCGCCGGCTTCATCGGCCGCGCCGTAGCGCCGCGTGCTGCCGGCGTGCCCTACGCGAAGGAACATTAGCGCGGCTTTCGATCGGAGAATGGCTGATGGACGACCTGCTCCAGCTTGCGCGCCGCATGATGCTGCGCGCCCACGCACCCTATTCGAAGTTCCATGTCGGCGCGGCAGTGCGCGCCGAGGATG
>JAEZIF010000101.1 GCA_023416135.1 Pseudomonadota bacterium | reverse complement strand
CCACGCCGACTTTCTTGTCCAGCACCGTTTGCAGGACCACGAAGCGTCCCGCGGAATTGTGGTCGTCGAAGGTTACGGTTTTGCCCATGACGTTGACGAAGGACATCTTCTTGATGGCGTTCTTGATCCCTTCGCCGTCGGTACAGTTGCAGTCCTTTATGGCCTGGGCGATGACGCGGATCGTGTCGTAGCCCGCCCAGGTCTGCAGATAGGGCGCGGACTTGTACTTTGCCCGGATCTTCTCGACGAACGCCTTGTTCGACGGCGCGTCGATGGTGGCGTTGTAGGTCCAGGCGCTGATCGACTTCTCCATGCCGCCGGCCTCGATGATCGGCTGGTTGCGCCCGCCCAGCTCGACGCGGCCGGTGTAGGGGATCTTCACGCCAAGCTGCATGGCCTGGCGCAAAAAGTTGATGGAATCGCCGCCGAGCTGGAAGGTGGCAATCGCGTCCGGACGGCGCTGCTGCAGGCGCGTCAGGATGCTGGTGAAGTCCGGCGCATTCTGCGGATGGAAGTCGGTCGACAACACCTTGACCCCCGCCTTCTCGGCCACCGCCTTGAAGGCGTCGGCGCCGCCGCGACCGAAGTCGGTGTCCTCGCCGACGATGGCCACGGTCTTGAAGGTCTTCTTGTCGCCGAGATAGATGCCGAGCGCATCCATCATGGCCGAGTCCGACGGGCTGATGCGGAACGAGTATTCGTTGCGCCCCGGACCGGCCAACGCCGTGATCTGAGGGTTCGACGCAATGCCGGTCACCATCGGGATCTTGGCATCGGCTACGATCTTCATGCTGGCAAGGTGCGCCGAGCTGCAGTGCGCTCCGGCAATCGCGGTCACCTTGGCCTCGACCAGCTTGTTGGCGACGTTGACGGCCTCCGACGGGTTGCACTTGTTGTCCATCACCAGGAGCTCGAGCTTGCGGCCAAGCACGCCGCCCGAGGCATTTATTTCCTCGACCGCGAGATTGGCGCCCCACATCTCCCATTCCGAGGCGACCGCCGCCGGGCCCGTCTGCGGCGTCGACACGCCGATCACAATGGGCTGCTGGGCGCTCGCCGGCCCCATGTTCCAAACGGCAGCGATCGCCGCCACAGCAAGAATTCTCACCCTCATCGCTTCCCTCCGTTACGCTCCCCGATGGCGCTCAAACGCATAGCAGGCGGTGTGCCAACCTCGCCGGCGCCCAGCGTGCGTGAAATGCGCAACGCCGCCGCGGTCACCAGGGGAATGCTCCCCTGCAAGGTCAGGCCGCTTTCCAGATACTTGGGAAAGGCGACACTGAGTGCGGCCACGACAGCGCCGGCGCGATCCGTGATCGGCGCGCCGACCGACAGGACGCCCGGAATGTTCTCCTCGACGACCGTCGCGAAACCCTGCCGCCTCACCTTGGCGAGCGAGGCAATCAGCGACGCGGGATCGGTGACGGTGTGCGGGGTGATGGCCATGAGCTTTCGATGGCCCAGAAGCTTGCGCGCATCGCTGTCGTCGAGCGAGGCCAGCAGCACCTTGCCGGCCGCCGTGCTGTGCAGCGGCATCTCACTGCCGATGCTGACCCGGATGGCGAGGCCGTCGGCCTGCACGGCCAGCAGGTAAACGGCGCGCCCCGAACGCAGCACCGAGACGAAGCCGTTGAGATGGTGCTCGTGTGCCAGCCGATCGAGCTCGCGGCGCGCCGTCACGAGATAGTCGACGCCGCGCTCGCCGCTCGCTCCCAGGATCATCGAGCGATGGCCCAGCCGGTAGCGCGAGGTCTCGGCGTTCTTCTCGATGTAGCCGCGCACGGCGAGCGACGACACCAGCCGCTGCACGATCGTCGGGCTGAGCTCCAGGCGCCGCGCCAACTCGCGCACGCCGATGTCGCCGTTCTCGGCCTCGATCGTCTCCAGGATGTCGAGGCCGCGTTCCAGCGACTGCGACCCCGAACGGGCCGGGCGCGGTCCCGAGATAGTGCGGCGGGCATCGGCCCGCTGTTCCGAATATCGGTACATCGTTGCGATAGTTGCACGTTCGCAGGATTCTTGATTATCTGTCAACGCACATCGGCCACGTCGCTTGCCGCGTTTTGGTGGTCCGGGAATTGCAACGCCGCGAGCCTCATGACCGTCGACGCCGTCTATCTCCTGCAGCTCACATTGAATGGCATCACGCTCGGATTGATCTACGCCCTGATCGCCGTCGGCCTGTCGCTGATCTTCGGCGTAATGGAGATCATCAACTTCGCGCACGGCGAGCTTCTGATGCTGGGCGCCTTCGCCATGACCTTCGCGCTTCCGGTGATGGGCCTGCTCTACTGGCCCTCGCTCGCCGTTGCGATCCTGGCGATCATGCTGGTCGGCTACGTGATCTACGAGGTGCTGCTGGCACGGCTCAAGCCCGAGGAATTCGAACGCTCGATCCTGATCACGCTGGGACTTTCCATCATCATCATCCACGTGATGCAATACTTCTTCACGGCGACGCCGCGCATGGTCGACACCCAGTACGGCTTCGAGGGCGTGTCGATCGGCTCGATCCGCATCACCTGGACGCGCATCATCGGCGCCCTCGCCGCCGCTGCCGCCTTCGGCGGCCTGTATCTCGTGCTGCGCCACACCCAGTTCGGCCGCGCCATGCGTGCCATCGCGCAGAACCGCGAAGCCGCCCTCATGGTCGGCATCCGGCCGCGCGTCGTCGCGCGCAACGCCGTGGTGCTCGCGGCAGGCCTGTGCGGGCTCGCAGGAGCGGCGATCTCGCCCATCCAGCTGGTCACGCCCTACATGGGCCAGTTCCTGATCTTCAAGGCCTTCGCGCTGGTGATCATCGGCGGCCTGGGCAACATCCCGGGGGCCATCGTGGCGGCGATCGGGCTCGGCCTGATCGAAAGCTGGATCGGCGGCTTCTACGAGATCGTCTGGCAGGAAGCCGCGGTGTTCGTGATCATGATCGCGGTCCTGTTCCTGCGGCCCGATGGCCTCTTCAAGCGCGGCGGCATGCGGGTCGGATGAAGTCCGCGGCCGCCCCCTTGGCGTCGATCGTGGCAGCGCTCGCCTTCGCAGCCCTGCCATTGATGACGTCGTCGAACTACGTCATCGGCATCGGCATCTCGGCCTTGATCTTCACTGTCGCGGCAGCGGCGTTGAATCTGATCTACGGCTTCACCGGTCTCCTGTCGTTCGCCCAGCTCGGCTTCTGGGGCATCGGCGGCTATGTGACGGCACTGACGGTGGTCACCTTCGGCGGCAATTTCTGGCGGGGCGTGGTGTGGGCCGCACTCATCAATGCCGCGGTGGCGCTGGCGATCGGCTATCCGACCCTGCGCACCAACCGGCATGCCTTCGTCATCGTCACTCTCACCTTCGCCCTTCTGGTCACGCTGATCGCACGCGACTGGGTCGATCTCACGCGCGGCCCGCTCGGCATCCCCGACCTGCCGAAACCCTCGGCCCTCGGCTATCATTTCGCCAGCACCAGCCAGTTCTACTGGGTGGCCTGGGCCTTCTCGGTGGCGATGCTGGGCTTTCTCTATGCGCTCTGCAGCTCGCGCATCGGCCGCACCCTGGTCGCCATCAAGCAGAACGAGCCGTTGGTGCGCGCCCAGGGCATCTCGCCCATGTCCTACAAGCTCTCGGCCTTCGCCATCAGCGCAGCGGTCACCGGAGCGGCAGGCGGGGTCTACACCTTCCATCTCGGCATCATCGACCCGCTGTTCCTCGACTTTTACTACATGCAGACCTTCCTGATCATCGTGATCATCGGCGGCGCGGGCAGCTTCTGGGGCGTGGTCGCGGCCGGCATCGCGCTCTCGGCCCTGCCCGAAGTGCTGCGCTTCTCGGCCGACTTCCGCATGATCGTCTATGGCGTGATCCTGGTGGTCGCCATGTTCGTCATGCCGTCGGGCGTGGCGGGCTGGCTGCGCGAGCGTCGGATCGCCCGCATGCGCGAACAGCTGCGATGAGCGCCATCCTCGAAGTCGAAGAGCTGCGCAAGTCGTATGCCGGCGTGCACGCGCTGGACGGTGTGTCGTTCGCGGTCGAAGCCGGCAGCGTCACCGGCCTGATCGGCCCCAACGGCTCGGGCAAGAGCACGGCGATCGACTGCATCTCGGGCTTCCAGCAGCGCGACGGCGGCCGCATCGTGCTCGGCGGCCGCGACATCTCAGGCCAGGCGGCGCATCACATCGCGCGCGCCGGCCTGATGCGGACCTTCCAGACGGTGCGCATCTACGAGCGGCTGAGCCTGCGCGACAATCTCGCGATTGCCGCCCAGCAGTTCGACCCCGCCACCTGGATCGACGACCTTTTACGCACCCGGCGCTATCGCCAGGCCGTCGACAAGGCCGAGGCGAGGGCGCGCGAGCTGGTCGAGCTGATCGGCCTCGGGCGCTACTGGGAGATCGAGACGGGCATCCTGTCCTATGGCCAGAAGAAGCTTGTGGCGCTCGCCGCCGCGCTGATGCCGCATCCCAAGATCGTCGTGCTCGACGAGCCGGTGGCCGGCGTCAATCCGACACGCATCCGCGAGATCGAGGTGGCCCTGGCCGAGCTCAACCGCGCCGGCGAGACCTTCCTGATCGTCGAGCACAATGTCGAGTTCATCACCAACCTCTGCCATCACGTGATCGTCCTAGACCAGGGCAAGAAGCTGGCCGAAGGCACGGCCAAGGAGATCCATACCGATCCGCGCGTGCTCGAAGCCTATCTCGGCATGACGCCGGAGATGGCCGAGGCCGAGATACGGGGAGCGGCATGACCCCGGCGCTCGAACTGGTCTCGGTGACGGCGGGCTACGGCGACAACCCGATCGTTCGCGATTTCTCGGCCCGCCTGCAGACCGGCAGCATCACCACGCTGATCGGCGGCAACGGTGCGGGCAAGTCGACACTGCTGCGCGCCATCTACGGCACCAACCGCTTCTTTTCTGGGCAGATCGTCTTCAAGAACGAGAGCATCGAGCGCCTGCCGCCGTGGGAGCGCCTGAAGCGCGGCATTGGCTTCGTGCCCCAGGGCCGTTGCAACTTCCCGGCGATGTCGGTCGGCGAGAACCTCAAGATGGGCTGCTACACCCTGCCCAAGTCCGCGCACGACGCCGCCATCGATCGCGTCACCGGCCTGTTCCCCATGCTGCGGCAAAAATGGCGCACCGACGCCGGCAACCTGTCGGGAGGCGAGCAGCAGATCCTGGAAATGGCCATGGTGCTGCTGGTCGAGCCGACGCTCCTGCTGCTCGACGAGCCCTCGCTCGGCCTGTCGCCCAAGATGCAGGGCGGCGTCTTTGCTACAGTGCAACGCATCGCCGCGCATGGCGTCACCGTGCTGGTGGTCGAGCAGAACGTGCGCGGCGCTCTCCTGATCTCCGATCGCGCCCTGGTCATGGAACAGGGCCGGCTTTTCATGGAAGGCCCGGCGGAAGAGGTGCGCACCGATCCGCGCATTCGTCAGGCCTATCTCGGCGGCAACATTCATCAAACGGCAGCATAGGACATGGACAAGGCCAAGGACAAAGCGAGACTGGCCGTCGACATCGGCGGAACCTTCACCGATCTGGCGCTGGAGTGGAACGGCAAGCGCGAAAGCGTGAAAGTCCTGACCACGCCGCGCGCGCCCGAGGAAGGCGTGCTGACGGGCGTCGAGGAGATCCTGAAGCTTTCGGGCCTGAATCCGTCGGACCTGAGCTTGATCATCCATGGCACGACGCTCGCGACCAACGCCATCATCGAGCGCAAGGGCGCCAGGACGGCGCTGATCGTCACCGAAGGCTTCCGCGATTCCATCGAGATCGCCTTCGAGCACCGCTTCGAGCAGTACGACATCTTCATGCAGAAGCCGCCGCCGCTGGTGCCGCGCGAGCTGCGCTTCGGCGTGCCCGAGCGCATGGACGGTCGCGGCAACGTGCTGGTGCCGCTCGACGAGGCGGCGGTGCGCGCACTGGCGCCCAGGCTGAGGGCGCAGGGCATCGAGGCGATCGCGGTCGGCTACATGCACGCCTATCTCGACGGCAAGCACGAGCGGCGGACGCGCGATATTCTCGCCGAGCTGCTGCCCGACGTGTCGATCACGCTGTCCAGCGAGGTGTCGCCCGAGATCCGCGAATACGAGCGCTGGTCGACCGCGGTCGCCAACGCCTACGTCCAGCCGGTGATGGACCGCTATCTCGGCCGCCTCGACGAGGCGCTGCGCAAGAAGGGCGTGGGTTGCCCCCTCTTCCTCATCACCTCCGGCGGAGGTCTGGCTGCCCTCGAAACCGCGCGCAAGTTTCCGATCCGGCTGGTCGAATCGGGCCCCGCCGGCGGCGCCATCCTGGCGGCGGCGCTGGCGCGGCAGTGCGGTCTCGACAAGGTGCTGTCGTTCGACATGGGCGGCACCACGGCCAAGATCTGCCTTATCGACAACGGCGAGCCGCAGCATTCGCGCTTCTTCGAGGTCGCGCGGCAGTACCGCTTCCTCAAGGGCAGCGGCCTGCCGCTGCGTATTCCCGTCATCGAGATGGTGGAGATCGGCGCCGGCGGCGGTTCGATCGCCTCCGTCGACTCGCTGTCCCGCGTCAATGTCGGTCCCGAGAGCGCCGGCGCGGAGCCCGGCCCCGCGAGCTACGGCCGCGGCGGCGCCGAGCCCACCGTGACCGACGCCGACGTGGTGCTGGGCCGCATCGATCCCGGCTATTTTGCCGGCGGTTCGATCAGGCTTTCGCCCGACAAAGCGGGCAACGCCGTCGACAAGTCGGTCGGCGCGCCGCTCGGGCTGAAGCGCATCGACGCCGCCTTCGGCGTGAGCGAGATCGTCGAGGAGAACATGGCCAACGCCGCGCGCGTCCATGCCGTCGAACGCGGCAAGGAGCTGCAGGACCGCACCATGATCGCCTTCGGCGGCGCCGCCCCCATCCATGCCGCGCGGCTGGCCGAGAAGCTCGGCATCCGCCGCGTCATGGTGCCGAGCGGCGCCGGCGTCGGTTCGGCCGTCGGCTTCCTGATGGCGCCGGTCGCCTACGAGGTCGTGCGCAGCCGTTACGTGCGGCTCGACGACGGCTTCGACCCGGCCTACGTCAACAAGCTGTTCGCCGAGATGCGCGCCGAGGCCGAGGCCGTGGTCAAGGCGGGTGCACCCGAGGCGAAGCTGATCGAGACACGTACCGCCGACATGCGCTATCGCGGCCAGGGCCACGAGATCACCGTCAGCCTGCCGCCCGGACCGTTCGACACGGCGTCGCGCGAAAAGCTGGTGAAGCTCTACGAGGACGGCTACGCCGCGACGTTTGGGCGGACGATTCCGGGCCTCGATGTCGAGATCATGAACTGGACGCTGCGGCTCGCCGCCGACCAGCCGGAGCGGCCCAGGGCTCCGCCGCAGCCGGCCGACAAGCCCGCCGCAGCGCGCTCCAGCCGCGCCGTCTACGATCCGGCCGCCCAGGACATGAAGAACGTCCAGGTCTACCACCGCGCCGATCTGTCGATCGGCAGCCTCGTGCCGGGTCCGGCCGTCATCGCCGAGGACGAGACGACGACCATTGTCCCGAAAAGCTTCGCCGCAAGGATCAACCCGATCGGCGCCATCGTGATGGAGAAGGTGCAGCCATGAGCTTCAACGATCCGCTTTCGCCCATTCGCCTGCAGCTGATGTGGGACCGCTTGATCGCGGTCGTCGAGGAGCAGGCGTTGGCGCTGATCCGCACCGGCTTCTCGACGTCGACGCGCGAGGCCGGCGACCTGTCCGCTGGCGTGTTCGATCTCGAAGGAGACATGCTGGCTCAAGCCGTCACCGGCACCCCGGGCCACATCAACTCGATGGCCCGAGCGGTACGCCACTTCCTGCAGAAATTCCCGGCCCACACCATGAAGGAAGGCGACATCTTCCTGACCAACGACCCGTGGAAGGGCACCGGCCATCTGCACGACTTCACCTTCGTCACGCCGGCCTTCCGGCGCGCCAGGATGGTGGCGATGTTCGCCTCGACGTGCCACGTCGTCGACATCGGCGGCCGCGGCATGACCACCGAGGCCCGCCAGGTCTACGAGGAAGGTCTCTACATCCCGCTGATGCGCTTCGCGCGCGAGGGCAAGGTCGACGAAACCCTGGTCGAGATCGTGAGTGCCAACGTGCGCGAGCCGGTCCAGGTGGTGGGCGACCTCTACTCGCTGGCGACCTGCAACGAGATCGGCTGCCGCAGACTGGTCGAGATGATGGACGAGTTCGCGATCGACGATCTCGACCGGCTGGGCGCGCACATCCTCGAGAAGTCCAAGCAGGCCTCGCTCGAGCTGATCCGCAAGATCCCGGCCGGCAAATACAAGTTCTCCATGCGCGTCGACGGCGCCGACAATCCGATCGACCTGGTCGCCACCATGACGATCGGCGAGACCGGCATCGACGTCGACTTCGCCGGCACCTCGGGCGTCTCGGCCTTCGGCATCAACGTGCCGGTGTGCTACACCGAGGCCTATGCCTCGTTCGGCGTGAAGTGCATCGTGGCGCCCAAGGTGCCGAACAACGAGGGCTCGCTGTCGGTGATCCGCGTCACCGCGCCGCCGGATTCCATCCTCAACGCCCAGAAGCCCGCGCCGGTCGCGGCGCGCCATGTCACTGGCCAGATGCTGCCCGACGTGATGTTCGGCTGCCTGCACCAGGCGCTGGGCGGCCAGGTGCCGGCCGAGGGCACGTCGTGCCTGTGGAACCTGTTCGCGCTGGGCGGCCCCGGCTCGACCGGTGGCGATCCGTCGGAGACCGTCCACGCCAAGCCGTTCAGCGTCATGAGCTTCCATGCCGGCGGCACCGGTGCACGGCCGGGCGCCGACGGGCTGTCGGCCACGGCGTTTCCCAGCGGCGTCAAGAACGTACCGATCGAGGTCAACGAGGCGGTGTCGCCCATCGTCGTGTGGCGCAAGGAGTACCGCCAGGATTCCGGTGGCGCCGGTGAGTTCCGTGGCGGGCTGGGCCAGATCATGGAGGTAGGCACGCTCGACAAGGCGCCGTTCGCGCTCAGCGCCTACTACGACCGCATCGACCATCCGGCGCGCGGACGCGAAGGCGGGCTCGCCGGCAAGTCTGGCTCGCTGACGCTGTCGTCGGGCAAGGTGCTGCGCGGCAAGGGCCTGCAGGAGGTGCCGTCGAAGGACCGCGTGATCATCGCCATGCCGGGCGGCGGCGGGCTCGGCAATCCGCACAAGCGGCCGGCCGCGGCCGTCGCCGAGGACGTACGTCAGGGCTTCATCTCGAGCGAGGCGGCGCGCCGCGACTACGGCGTGGCTGTCGACGACGACGGCACGATCGACGAGGCCGAGACCACCAAGCTGCGCGCCGTCGCGGCCGAGTAGAGGGAGAGACGAGAGATGCGTGTCAGTGCCGGCCTGCCGACCGGGATGGAAGGCTTGACCTATCCCATCCCGTTCTCCGATCCCGAGAACGTCATCAAGATCGCCCAGGCGGCCGAGAAGTTCGGTTACGATTCGGTATGGGGCAACGACCACATGACGACCCAGAACTACGTGCGCGCCGAGTTCCCGGTGCCGCCGCGTTTCTGGGAGCCGCTGATCACCTATGCCTTCGTGCTGTCGGAGACCAAGACCATCAAGGTCGGCACGGGCGTGATCGTGCTGCCGATGCGCCACGACATCGTGGTGCTGGCCAAGCAGATCGCCACGCTGGATCATTTCGGCAAGGGCCGCGTCGAGATCGGACTCGGCATCGGCGCCTATCGCGAGGAGTTCAAGGCGCTGCAGCCCGACGCCAAGATGGATCGCGGCGACATCGTCGACGAGGGCCTGCAGGCGCTGAACCTGCTGTTCAAGGAGCGCGTCGCGAGCTTCGACGGCAAGTACTACAAGTTCCGCGACGTCGAGCTGTACCCCAAGCCGCTGCAGAAGCGCATCCCGATCTACGTCGGCGGCAACAACCCGAACAACATAACGCGCACCGTGAAGTGGGCCGACGGCTGGCTGCCGGCCGGCATGCATGTCGACCATGTCCGCGCCGGCGTGAAGAGGCTGCGCGAGGAGGCCGAGAAGGCCGGCCGCGATTACAAGACGATCGAGGTGGCGCCGCAGTTCGTGGTGCATGTCGGCAAGACCCGCGAGGCTGCGATCGAGAGCTTCCGCAAGAGCCAGATGAACAAGCACCTGGTCTCGCTCTCCAAGTCGACCCTGAAGGGGCAAGGCGCGGCGACCCACGAGGACATCAACCTGATCGGCACGCCGGCCGAGATCGTCGACAAGGCCAACACCTTCCGCGAGGCGGGCGTGACCCACCTGCTCGGCCTCTACTTCGCAGCCAACTCGGTGCAGGAGCTGATCGACCAGATGCAGATCTTCGGCGAGGAGGTGATCCCGAAGGTGAGAGGAACTTCCCGAAACCCTTGAAACGGGGCGCACGATGGCAGATGTACCAGGCATATGCCACGGAGACCCGGATGTCCGAACAGCGGCGCGTCAGGCGTTTTCGCAGTGGCCGCAATCAAGCGGTCCGCATCCCGGTGGAATTCGAACTTCCCGGCAACGAGGCGGTCATGCATCGCCAGGGCGAACAGCTGGTGATCGCGCCAGTCCGCAAACGCGGCCTCGTTGCTCTGCTCAAGTCGATGAAGCCTCTGGACGAGGATTTTCCGGAGATCGCCGACCCCGCCCTGCGGCGGGAGGACGTGTTTTGAGCCGTAATTTGTTGGACACGAACATCCTTTCGGACTTGATCAGAAATCCGCAAGGAAGGCTGCAAAGCGTGTCGCCAGGGTCGGATGCCGCCGAAGGACTACTCAGCGAGATCGAGATCTTGCCGTTCGACGTCCCAAGCAATGCTGCGTACGGCATGATTCGGCGGCGTTGGAAGCTTCCGGAAAGCCGATCGGGGGCAATGACCGCTGATTGCTGTCAATGCTCAGGCAATCGCCGCCACGATCGTGACTGCCAACGAAAGTGAATTCAAACGCGTCCGAAGCCTAAGGGTCGAAAACTGGCTCGCGTGACCGGGCCAGCCGGCCTCGGCCACGGTCACGCCTACAACGCCACCTTGGCGAACCATTCCACCTGATCCTCGAACTCGGCCATGCTGGCGGCCGGGATCATGAGGGCGCAGGCGTGGTCGATACCGATGCTCTTCAGGCCGTCGATCTTCTCGAGGATCAGGTCGGGCGAGCCCACCAGGTTGGCCACGACCTGCTTGCTGAGGTCCCGGCCGGTATAGGCCAGCGACTTGCGATGCGCGACCAGGCCCGATGCCATGTAGCGGCGCTCGGCCTCCTCGGCGGTGTTAGCGATGGTCAGCGAGAATTGCGGCGCGATCTCGATCGCTGCCGGGTCGCGGCCGAACGCGGCGGCGCGGTCCTTCAGCGTGCGGATGCGCTCTTCCAGCTCGGGCCACGGCCGCCAGCCGGGCAGCCAGCCCGTGGCGACGCGCGCCGTACGCTCGACCGTCGCCATGTTGTGCCCGCCCAGCCACAGCGCGAAGGGATCGGCCTTGGGCTTGGGGTACATCTCGACATCGCGCACGGCGTAGTACTTGCCCTCGTGCGTGACCCGGCGCTCGGAGAACAGGCGGCGCATCAGCTCGATGCCCTCGTCCATCATCTCGCCGCGCTGCGCCCTGGGCGCCAGTCGGGGCGCCCAGGCGGCGAATTCCTCGCGATAGGCGCCGAGCCCCAGCGCCAGCACCAGTCGGCCGTTCGAAAGCTGGTCGAGCGTGGCGGCCTGCTTGGCGAGCCAGAACGGATCGCGCATCGGCAGAACGGCCAAGGCCGTGCCGACACGGATGCGCGTCGTGGCGGCGGCGCAGAAGGACAGCACCGTCATCACTTCATAGAAATTCGGCGCCTCGTCGGGAAACAGCTCGCGCACATAGTGCTGGCTGGTGATGTGGTCGTTGCCCCAGACCGAATCGTAGCCCAGGCGCTCGCAGAGCTGCGCCATGCGCACGAAGTCGCCGGGCTCGACGAAGGGGATGGGATACATCACCCCTTCGAAGCCGGTCGGCAGGCTGATGCTGAATTTCATCCTATTTCCGGCCCCTCATCGTCGGACGGCCGCGAGGGCGGCCGCGATCGACGGAGCATCGTCCATGCCACCGATCACCACCTCGTCGAGGCCAATGGCGCGGTATTCCTCGAGCTTGGCCCGCACTTGCTCCGGCGTGCCGCAGGCGGCGTGACGACGGACCACGTCGTCGCCGACCAGCCGGTCGACTTCGCTCCAGTTCTCCGAGGCGTAGGCCGCAGCGAGCGCCGCCTGGTCGAGCTGCGCACCGGACAGGCGGATGTTCTCGGCATGGTGGGCGCCGCGCAGCACGAATCCGATGGGCCGGCGGATCGGATCGATGCCTTCCTTCTCGGTGGCGCCGAGCCTGGTGTAGACGATGCCGACTTTCTGGAACGCCGGATTGGTCGACGCCGCTTCGGCCAAACAGGCCTTCACGAAGGGCGGCGAGGTAGCCGCCGAGATCAGCACGCCGTCGGTCTCGCGGCCGGCGAGGTTCAGCATGCGCGAGCGCGACGCCGCGATCACGATCGGCACCGTGCGGCCGCCATTGGCCAGCCGGCGCCCGGCGACGTGGAAGACCTGTCCCTCGAAATCGACCATCTCGCCGGCCAGCAAGGCCCGGCAGATCTTCACCGACTCGTCGATCGTGACCAGCGGACGGCTGGCTTCGAGTCCGGCCGCCTTGAGGTCGGCCGGCGCGCCGGCGCCGAGGCAGAGGATGACGCGGCCGGGGAACATCTCCTCCAGCGTCGCCGCCGCCATGGCCGTGAAGACCGGATGCACCGAGTAGGGACTCATCGCCATCAGCGCGACCTTGATCCGCTTGGTCGCAGCGAGCGCCAGCGCCGCCATGGTGATGGGATCGCGCAGGAAGAGATGGCAGGCGATCCACAGCGTCGAGGCGCCGCCCTCCTCCGCCACCCGGGCCTGGGCCGGGATGTCGGCGACCGGGGCGCGGCCGTCCATGGAGATGCCGAACTCAGCCATGCGCGAATCCATAGGTGTCCTTCAGGGCCGTCATCAGCTCGGGCAATCCGCCGCCGACCAGCGGCGGCTCCGGCAGCGCCGCCTCGATCGGGCCGGGATCCTTCAACCCGCTGGCCGTCAGCAGCGCCACGCAGCGTTCGCCAGCACCGATCGTGCCATCGGCGCGCAGGCGCTCGATGGCGGCGAAGGGCGCCACCGACGAGGCTTCCGGCCAGAGCCCTTCCTTGGCGGCCAGGGTCAGCACCCAGCGCCGCAGCTCGTCGTCGCCGATCGAGACGGCAACGCCGCGCGAGCGGCGCAGCACGTCGAGGCTCTGCACCGTGCCCTGCGAGGCGCCGATCGAGGTGGCGATCGACGGCGCGTTGCGTGGCACGTCGGGTGGCATGGCATCGCCGCTCCGCATCGCGGCGGCGAGTGAGCCCGACACCTCGGCCGCCGCGAAGCGCGGCACGCGATCGATCCAGCCCAGCGCCCTCAGCTCCTCGAAGCCCTTCCACATGCCGTACAGCGCGTCGCCGTAGCACACCGGCAGCACGCACCAGTCGGGCGGGCTCCAGTCGAAGGCCTCGGCGATCTCGTAGGCGATGGTCTTGTAACCTTCCATGCCGTAGGGATTGCTGCCGACGACGGGACCGAAGAAGGGCGAGGTCGGGTACCAGCCGAACTCGCGGACGCCCAGCGACTGCAGGCGCCAGCGGTCGGCCTTGTCGGCGACCTTGACCACCATGGCGCCGTACGCACGCATCTGCAGCACCAGCGGTCCGGCCGAGCCCACGAAGGTGAAGACGACGCACGGCAGGCCGGCCTTGGCGGCGTAGGCCGCCGCCGCGGCGCCGGCATTGCCCGACGAGCTCGAGGCGATCATCTTGGCGCCGAAGCGTCGCGCCATGGTGAGCGCGCCCGACGCCAGCCGGTCTTTGAACGACCAGGTCGGATTGCGCGACTCGTCCTTGATCCAGACATCGCCGAGGCCGAGGTTCGGCGCTTCGAGGAGTGGCGTGTCGCCCTCGCCCAAACTCACGGCATCCATGGCAGATGCCGGCAGGAAGGCATCCCATCGCCACATCGATCGCGGCCGGCGCTGCGTGTCGTTTCGGCCGAGGCCGGCGCCGGGCGGCGTGTCGTAGGCGACGGTGAGATTGGCGGGAGTGCCGGCGGTTCGGCAGGCCGGGCAATCGTGGGCGAAACGATCGACTGCATATCGGGCGCTGCACCGAACGCAGACCAGCGCAGTGGGAGGAGGCATTTCGCACCTTACCGAGTTTCCGGTGGTGCCTCCAATCCGCCAGTGCCAAGGTGCGGCAAAATTCGGCAGGAGAATTGCGATGGCACTGGGTCGTCTCGGAGTCTGGTACTCGACCGACAAGCTCAATGGTTCGCAGCTCGGCGATCTGATGAAGACCGTCGAAGGCAACGGCTATTCGGCCTTCTGGTATCCCGAATCGCGCGGCTACGAATCGATGTCGCTCGCCACATATCTCCTGTCGAAGTCGAGCAAGCTCACGATCGGCAGCTCGATCGCCAACATCTATGCGCGCGATGCCTACACCGCCAAGCGCGCCCTGATTTCGCTGAACGACTGGTACGAAGGACGTTTCATCCTCGGCCTGGGCGTCAGCCATATTCCCATGGTCGAGGGCGTGCGCGGCCATCGCTACGACAAGCCCATCCCGGCGATGCGGGCTTACCTCGACGGCATCAACAAGGATGTTCCGACCGGCGAAGAGCTGCCCGTCGTCGTCGCGGCGCTGGGTCCGAAGATGCTGGCGCTCAGCGCCGAGAAATCGCGCGGCGCCGTTCCGTATAACGTAACACCGCGGCACACCAGGCAGGCGGCGGCAATCCTGGGACCGGACAAGATGCTCGCGGTCGAGCAGAAGGTCACGATCGAGACCGATGCCAACCGCGCCCGCGCGCTCGGCCGCAAAGAGCTGGCGCGCTACATGGTGCTACCCAACTATCGCAACAACTGGCTGCGCGAAGGCTTCACCGAGGCCGATCTCGCCAACGGCGGCAGCGACCGATTCATCGACGCCATGTGCCTGTGGGGCGACGCCGACACGATCAAGAAGGGGCTGCGGGCGCACTTCGAAGCGGGCGCCACCCATGTCTGCCTGCAGCCCGTGCACGCCGACGGCGACTTCGCCGCGCGCGACCGCATGCTGGCGGCGCTGGCCGATACCTGACCGACGAAGCGCCGCGTCTCCCACCGGGCTCAACCCGTGGTGATCAGCCACAGGCTCCAGGCCATCACCAGCAGCCCGCCGACGATCATCAAGGCTAGCGCCAGCAGCAGAAGGGCATCTGTTGCGTCTGTCGAGCGTGTGACGGCCCTGATGCCCATGGTCCGGGTCCCAAGTGTCCGTTAGTGCAGGACCCGGTTCTTGGCACCAGCCGTCAGGGGCGGTGGGCTGGCGGCGGGGCGCCACGGGTCAACCAGCTCGGCGATGCCTGAGCTTTGGATGCTCGGAGGCTGGCGCGCGATCATCGCTTCATTGTACCGTCGGGCGGCCGCGGCAATCGCGCCGATCTTGGCGACCCGTTCGCCCACGGCGGCATGCCGCGTTGCGCGCTTCTCGGATTTGGATCGCGAAATCGTGCCACGGATCCCCATTGCCTCGCTGCGGCCGATGATGGCTTCGGCGTAATCCTCCTTCAGACTCAGCGCCGCCTCGAACGCGGTAACGGCGTGATCGACCTGGTCGAGCTTCAGCAGGACCTGTCCGAGATTGTGATAGACTTGGGCATGCTTGGGCTGCCTGCTGATGAGCTCGCAGTAGGCGTCGGCCGCTTCGGCCCACGCACCTCGCGCCTGCAACGACTTCCCGAGCGCGAACCAGCTCGCGATCGCATCCGGCACGAGCGAAACGATATGCCTGAAGTGCTTCACGGCCATCAGGTGGTTACCGCGCTTTGCCGAGGCCATCCCGAGCAGGTGGAGCGCCCTGGCATTATGTGGATCGACCTCGAGCACCTGATGGCACGCGCGCTCGGCTGCCTCATGACGGTTCGCCTGTTGCAACTCGAACGCACGCGCCAGGACCACATGCGCGCCTCTGGGTTCGATCTTGCCGCGGAGATTGCGCTGGTTCCTCGTGGTCAGGAGGAGCGACCTGAGGTGCATCTCCTCGCAGCCGAACGAGTACTTGTAAGCCTCGTTGCCGCGCAGGAAATCGTACTTGGTGATGCCGTTGGCGATGGCGTGCCGGATGGCGTAGCCGTGCAGGACGAGCCCGGTCGGCGGGCCCTTGAAGTCTTCGTCACGCCCGCCAATGTAGAAGTTGTAGGTCTTCTTTCGATCGTCGACCAGGATTGCCAGCACGCAGAGGGCGTTGTCGCCGTGCCATAGGACCGGCATGAACAGCGTCCCTGACGCGAAGGCCTTCCGCAACGCTATGCGATTTGCATTGAGGATCGTCGGAAGCCGCTTGCCCTTTCGCGCGCCCCACCGCTTCGTCCAGTGCGTGAGCATGAGCTCGATATCGCGCTCGATGGTATCGGCATTCGAGTGGGTGATACGGTAGTCGTCGGAACTCTCGACCTGACGCATGAACCGTCGGAGCTTCTGGCGCGTGTTGGAACTGAGTTTGGTTTCGAGAAACCGGTCCCAGTCGTCCGGCAAGGCGACGGACGGACAGATGCTGTTGTCGGTGCCGTCGGGGTTCACGGCACTCACCTTGGTGGTCATGAAAGTGCCGGACGAGAAGTCGCGCAGGAAGAGCTCGGCCCGACGATCGGAGGCGTGGAAGTATTCGAGCCGCAGGCGTCTCCAGTTGAACTGCTGAATCCTGGCCGCCAACGCCGGCAGCGCCTGCTCCTCGAAGCCGGGCCGACACAGGAAACCGTTGTAGTCCGAGACGTAGTTTCCGGCCAGCGTGAGCTCGTTGACGAATTCGGTGTTGCGGCGCTCTCTCGTGCGCAGCCGCAACGGCATCAGGGCCACATAGCCCGTACCGCTATCCGGCCTGACCGCGAGGATGAAACAATCGCGGGCCCATGGCGCATTGTAGTTGTTGAGCCATGTCCACGACATGAACAACTGTGCTTCTGGATCGGCGTCGTAGATGGCGTCCCATTCAGGACGCAGCCTTTCAATCGCCTCTTTCCCCTCGATGATCTCCACTTGCATCGTATCTTCCCCACCGACCGCGCCTGCAAATCGTCACTGCTGCCGGAGAACCGGTACGCCTACTGGGTAACCACTCGGAAGAAGGAACTCAATTTTACTTGCGTGACCACGGCGGTTGGCTGCCCCATTGGGTTGTGCAATCCGACATCGTTCATCCGTCGATTGACCGGTCCTGACATCGTCGTCGCAATCAGGACCGGTCACGAGGCTATAGCTCGCGGAAGGCTCGGGCGAAGCTGTCCTTGACGGGCTTCGTTATGTACTCGAAGAAGGTTCGATCACCCGTACGGATGAAAACCTCGACGGGCATGCCGGCGATCGGCCGAAAGCCCGGAATCTTCGTCGTCTCGCCTTGGTCGATGCGCAGCCGTGCGAGATAGACCTCCTTGGCGGTGCCGTCGAGGCTGGCATTGAAGCCGGCGCGATCGGGCACGGCGTCGGCCGAAATATAGACCACCGTGCCGCTGACCATGGGCGTCGACCGGGCATTCATGAAGTTGAACCGGATGGTCGCCGGCTGCTCGAGTTGGACATGGTCGATGTCCTGCGGCCGGACCTTGACCTCGATCAGCAGGTTCTCGTCGACCGGCAGCAGGTCGAGGATGCTGCGGCCCGGCTCGATCACGCCGCCGGGCGTGTGATACCGCATTTTGACCACCACGCCGTTCACCGGCGCCACGATCTGGATGCGCTCCAGCACGGCTTTGGCCGAGCGAATGCGCTCGCGCACGTCCTGCAGCTCGCCGAGCGTCTCATGCAGCTGCTCCATCGCCGTCTTCACCGCGGCGCTGTAGACACCGTTGATCTGCTCGCGGGCCCGCGCGACTCGATCACGCGCGTCGCCGACCTCGCCCAGCAGCCGGCCGATTTCACCGGTCGAGCCGGCATGGGCGCGCTGCAGGGTCAGAAGCTCCGACCGGCGGGTGAGCCCGCTGTTGACCAGCTGCGTCTTGGTCTCGATCTCCTCGTTGAACAGGGCCGCCTGGCGCTCGACATTGGCGATCTGGACTTTGCCGGCATCGATGCGCTGCTGCAGGGCATTGATGCTTTCCTGCTGGGCCGCCACGTCGTTCTGGATATTGCTCTGCCGCGCCCGGAAAGTGCTCATCTGCGCCTCAAGCATCGAGGACACTTCCGGGTCGTTCAGGTACTCATTGAACGACGTCGGCCAGACCAGCTCGGTCTTGCGCTCGGCCTCGGCCTGGAGCCGCACGCGCATCGCCTCCAAGCGAGCCTCGCGCAGGCGCAATCGCCGCAACTCCGCCTTGGGCGTGGTCTCTTCGAGCACCATCAGGACCTGGCCGGCTTCGACCTTATCGCCCTCGCGCA
The DNA here is from genome assembly GCA_023416135.1 of Pseudomonadota bacterium. Taxonomy (GTDB): domain Bacteria; phylum Pseudomonadota; class Alphaproteobacteria; order Reyranellales; family Reyranellaceae; genus Reyranella. The sequence continues at coordinate 4,433 of JAEZIF010000101.1, read as the reverse complement.
CCTTGATCTCGCGGATCACGCCGCCGTCGGGATGCTGGACGATCTTGTTTTCGCCGGTGGCGACGAAATGCCCCGCGGCCACGATGGCCCCCGACAGCATCGCCATGCCGGCCCAGGCGCCGAACACCACCAGGAAGGCGATGAGCACAATGGCACCGAACCTGGCCGTTCGCCGGCTCGACCGGGACATGCTCTCGTAAAAGTCCACATCCGCCTGCGCTTTCATCACATGCCCCTTCGCTTAGCCTTCGAGCCGGTCCAGAACCGCGCCGGCATCGCCGGCCTTGTCGCCATCCTTGGCCGCTTTGCCCTTGCCGGAGATCATCGGCAGGATGTCGTCGCGCTTGCCCAGCGCCTGAACCGTGCCGTTGTTCAGCACCATGATCTTGTCGACGCTGCGCAGCAGGGCCGGCCGCTGAGTGATGGCGACCACCGTGATGCCCTTTTTCTTGGCTCGCAGCAGCGCCCGGCCGAGCGCCAGCTCGCCGTTGACGTCGAGGTTCGAGTTCGGCTCGTCGAGCACCACCAGCTTGGGATCGCCGAAGAAGGCGCGCGCCAGGCCGATGCGCTGCTTCTGGCCGCCCGACAGAGGGCTGCCGTCGACTGTGATGGGCGTCTCGTACCCGTGGGTGAAGTTCGACACCATCTCGTGGATGTCGGCGAGCTCGGCGGCGGCAAAAATCGCCTCGTCGGTGGCATCCTCGCGCATGCGGCCGATATTGGCTTTGATCGTCGCCGGGAAGAGCTGCACGTCCTGCGGCAAGTAGCCGACGCTCTCGCCGAACTGCCGCGGATCCCAGTTGCGCAGGTCCATCATGTCGAGACGGATCGAACCGGCGGTCGGGAAGATGGAGCCGACCAGCATGCGGCCAAGCGTCGATTTTCCCGTCCCCGAGGCGCCGACGATCGCCATCGACTCGCCTGGATTGAGCTGGAACGACACGCCGTTCAGGATCACCTGCTTGCTCGGCGGCGGCACGTAGAGCACGCGCTCCACGGTCAGCAGGCCATGCGGCCGCGGCAGACGCAGGCGCTCGAAGTTGAGTTGCGAGCTCTGCAGCAGGCCGCGGATCCGGGAATAGGCGGTGCGCGCCGACACGAAATTGCGCCAACCCTCGATGGTTCCCTCGATCGGCGCGAGGGCGCGGCTGGCGACGATCGACGAGGCGATCATCATGCCGCCGGTCAGGTCGCCTCGGATCGCCAGCCACGCACCGGTCCCCAGCAAGCCGATCTGGGTCATCAGGCGGATCAGCTTGGAAAGGCCGGCCAGCAGGATATTGCGGTCCTGCGCCAGCACCTGGGACTTGAGCGATTCACGCGTCTCGCGGTTCCAGATCTGGACGGCCTCGGGCACCATGCCCATGGCGTTCAGCACGCCGGCGTTGCGCGCCATGGCGTCCGCCTGCAGCGTGGCGCGCATTCCATAGGTGTTGGAAACCGAGAACGGTCCGGCCGTCGCCCGCTGGTTGACGATGGCGATCACGAGCAGGATGAGACCGGTCGCACCGACGATGAAGCCGAGATAGGGGTGAACCAGGAAGACTGCCAGCAAGTAGATCGGCGCCACCGGCGCGTCGAGCATGGTGAGCAGCACCGGCCCGGTGATGAAGGCGCGCAGTTGCTGGAGATCGCCGAGGACCTGGAACTGCGCGGCCGAGCCGTTCTGCGAGGCCTTGGCAGCGGCGCTCAGCACCGCCGGCCCGAGCTTGCTTTCAACCTCGACCGCCGTGCGCATGAGGATGATGCGGCGCACGATGTCGACCATGACGTGCATCACCAGGGCGACGATGACGACGATGGTCAGCATCACCAGCGTATCCATGCTGCGGCTCGTCAGCACGCGGTCGGAGATCTGGAAGAGATAGAGGGGCACGGCGAGGATCAGCGTGTTCACTGCGAACGAGAACAGCGCCACCGTGATCAGGCTCCTGCGCACGATCGCGAGCCCGACAGTCAGGACCTCGCGGAATTCGCGGTCCGACGAGCGTTTCTGCAGCTTCTTCGGCGGCGGCGGCGGCGGCGTGGCTGCGTTGGACTGCGGCTCCCGATCGGAACCTCCGCCGGGAGGATTGCGCACTGCGACGTTCATGGCACACCAATATCGATTCGCGTGTTCAGGAAAGGACGCTGGCCAACGGGTCTGATGTCGTGTGGGTCCCGCTGTCGGACGGCGCCGGCGCCGCCGACTCCTCCGGCGGCGGAAGCGCCGGCGTCGGACTGTGGGTGATCAGGGCGGCAGCCTCGGAGGCGAGCTTGGCCGGATCGCCCAGGACGACCGTGCTCCCCGGCTGCACGTCCGCCGACTGGGAGATGATATTGGTCTGGATCAGAGTCGCTTCGTTGTACTGCTTGCCCCCGACGTACTGGCCGCCCAGCGGACCCATGTCGACCATCAGCGCGTTGTTGCCGAGTTCATTGTTGCCGGTGGAAACGTAGCCCGCCTCGCCGTTTTCAAGCGTCTGCATCACGACATCGCTGTCGCTGACGATGTTGGTCTGCTCGAGCACATTGATGTCGTAGTAGTTGCCGGTGATGAACAGCACGTTCATCGTCCCGCTGCCGTCGCCGGGCACGGCGAAGCCGTTGGCGAGGCCCATCGTGGAGTCGCCGTTCTGCAGCGCGCCGATCAGCGCCTGCATGTCGGGCGTAAGGCTCTGGCCAGGGCCGCCATAGTCGACGAGCGTCGCCGAGTTCAGCAGCCAGTTGGCGCCGGTCGAGACGGTCTGCGAACCTGAACCGCCGGCCCCGGAATTGACCAGGACATAATCGCTGTTCAGCAGGATGTTGGTCTGGAAGATCCAGTTGGCGCCGAAGTAATCCCCGGTGACGATGACCAGGTCGTACTGCTTGCCCGAGTGATCCAGGATCGCCACGTTTTCCTGGCCGTTCTCGCCGGTCGACCAGAACTTGTAGTGATCGCTCGCCGTCACCTGGACCTTGTCGTTGTCCTGCATGTAGTTGAGCTGCTGGACAATGTTCACGTCGTAGTAGTCGCCGTTGACGCGGTCGACATTCCATTTGAGGCCGCCGAAGTAGCCCGACGCGTAGGGATTCTGCTGATCGAGCGTCTGAATGAACTCGGCGACGTTGTTGGCCTGGTTGCCGCCCGTCTGAACGTGGGCCGATGGGGCGGTGCCGGCGACGGCCGAGTGGTCGACGAGGATGTTGGTCTGGACGATGGTGTTGCTGTTGTAGCTGTCGCCCATCACCAGCATCGTGCCGATGGCGCCCTGCTGGTCGACGATGTAGCCGTGGTTCTGGGCGTTGTTGCCGCCGGTCTCGACGACTGCCACATGGGTCGGATTCTCGAAGCTCTGGCTGTTTTCGGGGCGCACCGGTACCAGATCGGAAGGCCCTTTCAGCGCGGCAGCCTCGGGGCCAACCGCGGCGCCATCCTGTGTGATTCCCTCGCGCAGGGTGGACTCCCCGGCCCCGCCCGAAGAACCGATCTTCTCTCGCAGCGCATTGGCGATGTCTTCCGGGGTGCCCGGAGTGCCAGCGTAGGGATTGGGCGCGTTGGCCATCGGGTCCAGCGCGGAAATCGGCGGGATCGCGTGATCGGGCCAAGGCACCATCGGGGCGCCCGCCTCCGTCACGACATCGTTGTCGTGCAGTTGGTTGTCGTACCCGGTGCTGCCGACGTCGTTGTCGCGCAGGTTGTTTACCTGGTTCAGCCGCATGTCGAGCGAGCCGTTCCCGTCCTTGTAGTCGACGGTGATGTGCGGCTGGCGGATCGCGATGACTTCAGGGGACCCTCCGCCGCCGCCGTGGCTGTAGCTCGGCGGATCGGGGATCAGTGGCTTGGTCGGGAGGGTCGGCAAGCGCGCGCTGAAAGGCGTGCTCGGGCGCACGGCAGCGGCAAGATGGTCCGCGTCCCAAAGATCGGGTTCGAGTGCCGGAGGCAACGGCGAGCGACCGACGATAAGGTCCTCGGGCTCCGCCGGCGGCTTCAGCGGCAGCGGCGGGGAATCCGGCTCCTGCTCCGTCTTATGCGGGCCGGAGAAATCGGGAATGTCGACATGAAAGCGAGGCGCCGTGAGAGGGAGTTGCAAATAGCCGCTGAAGAACGAGAAGAAGTTCCTTTTGGCGTCGAGTTGCATGGCCCCACCCCACTTGGACGCAATGCGGCACGAGGCCGCAAAGAAAAAGAAAATCGCGAAGAAAAGGAAGAAGAAAAGTAGGGAAACTCGCCCAGCCGGAGCCGAGCGAGTTCCCTAGATCAGACTTAGCCTTCCGACCCAGTGTCGATGTTCTCGCCTGCGAGGTTGATCGTCACCGAGTTGACCTGGATGTTGGCACCCATCACGTTGCTCTGGGGGAACGCATCCTGCGGCAGAGACGCCGAGGCATCGGCCGCAATCGACGCGCCCGTGCCGTCCGTCATCTCGGCCTTGGCGTCGTCGATCTTGGCGTAGCCGCCTTCGGCCTTG
>JAEZIF010000081.1 GCA_023416135.1 Pseudomonadota bacterium | reverse complement strand
ATCATCAGCCCGGCGAGCAGCGGCGTGAAGCCGATGATGGTCTGCACGAACACCGGGATGACGTAGGTCGAGCCCATCATGCCGGCGCCGAAGATGAAGGCGATCATGGCGGCGGCGGAGAACTCGATGTTGCCGAAGATGCGCACATCGAGCAGCGCCCGCGGCGTGTGCAGCTCCCACAGGACGAAGGCGATACCGGCGAGCGCGCCGATCGTCAGCCGCAGCACGATGGCATCGGAGCTCCAGCCCTCGCGCTGACCGTCGGCGATGCCGGTCATCAGGCCGAACAGGCTGGTGCAGAGCAGGGCGAAGCCCAGCCAGTCGAACGGCGGAATCTCGCGCGGGATGCGCCGCGTCGGCATGAACAGCAGCCCCATGCCGGCGGCGATCACGCAGAACGGCAGGGAGATGAAGAAGACGTAGCGCCAGGAGAAGTATTCGATCATCAGGCCGCCCAGGGTCGGGCCGATGGCGGGCGCGAAAACCACGCCCAGCCCGAACACGCCCATCGCCATGCCGCGGCGGTCGGGCGGGAAGACGGTGAAGATGGTGGCCATCACCAGCGGCTGGGCAACGCCGGCGCTGAAGCCCTGCAGGACGCGGGCGAAGATCAGCCAGTGCTCGGTCGGCGCCGTGCCGCCCAGCAGGGCGCCCAGCGAGAAGAAGAAGAGCGAGCCGACGAAGATGCGCCGCTCGCCGAAGATGCCGGTCAGCCAGGCGTTGATCAGCATCCCCGCGGTCATGGTCGCCATGTAGGCCGACGACATCCATTGCGCCTGGTCCTGGCCGATGCCGAAGGCGCCCATGACGTCGGGCACGGCCACGTTCACCGTGGTCATGGCCAGCACCATGGAGACCACGCCCACCATGCCGGCAATGGTGACCAGCCAGCGATAGGCGGGACCGTAACGCTCGCTGAGGACCTGCGCGGTCTGGACGACGTTGTCAGTCATGTGCCGGGGGCGCGCCACTCCAGTGGCGCATCAAGAGATCAACGTACGTCAATTTCGACTTCGACCATCATGCCCGGCGTGAGCGGCTTGGGCATCTCGACCATGTCGATCTTCACCGGCACGCGCTGGGTGATCTTGGTGAAGTTGCCGGACGGGTTGGGCGTCGGCAGCAGCGCGAAGCGGGCCGTGGTGGCGCTGCCGATGCGCGCGACCTTGCCGACGAAACGGTCACTGGGATAGGCGTCGACCGACACGACCACCATCTGGCCGAGCTTGAGGCGGCCCACCTGGGTCTCCTTGATGTTGGCCTCGACCCAGACCTCGTCGGGATTGTGCAGCAGCAGGATGCGCTGGCCCGACTGCACGTACTCGCCCTGCAATGTGAAGGTGCGGTCGATCACGGCGGGAATAGGGCTCTTGATGGTGCGGTCCTCGACGTCGAGGTTCTGCTGGTGCATTTGCGCCGCGAGATTGGCGACCTGGTGATCAAGTGCTGCGATCTGGGCGTCGATCACACCGAGCTTCTCCCGCTCGACCTTGGCTTCCTCGAGGCTGTTCAGCGCCTGGTCGAGCTCGGCGCGTGCCTGCTGGAGCTGGCTGTCGAGCTTCTCGACGGCCGCCTGGGCAACCTGCAGCGCACGTTCATTGGAGACGCGACGCTCGAACAGCGACCACTGGCGCTCGAGCTCGCCCTTGGCGAAGTCGAGGTCGGACTTGGTCGCCGCCACCGCCCTGTCGCGCGCCTGCACGATCGAGGCGCGCGTCCTGGCGAGCGCATCGGCCTGATTCGAGGTCAGCCGCCGCTCGGCTCGCAGCCGCGTGCGCTCGGCCCGCACGCCTTCGATCTGGGCTTTCAGGGAATCGCCGCGCAGCCTGGCGGCACGGTCGTCGATCCTGGCCACGACCTGGCCCGCCTCGACCCGCATGCCCTCGCGCACCGGCATCTCGACGACCCAGCCGTCGGCGCGGCTGGAGATGGTGACGATGTCGGCGGTGACGCGCGCATCGTACTCGTAGATGTGGGTGAACCGGAGATAGAGCTCGCGACCGCCATAGAGCAGCGCCGCCAGCACCACGGCGACAATGGCGAGCGTCCGCGGACCGACCGGCAGGCGGCCGCGGCCGGCGGCCCAGATCGAACGGCGCGGCGCGACATCGATGCGCGGTGGATGGGCAGCAGGGGCAGGAGATGCCGGGGTCGAAACCGTCCTGGCGACAGGTGGAGAGACCGACTGATCCACGAGGAGGTTACCGGGCTTCCGGCCGACGGCTTGTCATCCAAAAAGCATAGGCCTGAAACATTCGTACGACCATCGGTCCGACCGGCTTGCTGCACCGCACGTGGCGCATGCCGGCCCTCGCAATGTGTGTGCCGGCGCCCCTTGCCAAGCCGTCCGATGCAAGAGACCGTTGGTACACGCCGATTTCACCGCTCGCAGAGCAAAAACAATACGGGAACACTTGAAAGATGCCTGACGCTTCGCATGGTCCCGCGACCCATTCCTCCCATCAAGGCCAGCTCGATGTCGCCATCGTCGGCGGCGGCCTGGCCGGCCTCTACGCCATCCATCGCCTGCGCGGCATGGGCCTCAAGGTCCGTGCCTACGAAGCCGGCTCAGGCGTCGGGGGCACCTGGTTCTGGAACCGCTATCCCGGCGCACGCTGCGACGTCGAGAGCCTGGAATACTCCTACAGCTTCTCCAACGAGCTGCAGCAGGAATGGAAGTGGCCGGAGCGCTACGGCACGCAGCCCGAGATCCTGAAGTACATCAACCACGTCGCCGACCGCTTCGACCTGCGCCGCGACGTGCAGCTCAACACGCGCATCGTGTCGGCCCATTTCGACGGCAAGGCAGGCGTATGGACGCTCAAGACCGATGGTGGCGAGGAGGTCCGCGCGCGCTACTGCGTCATGGCCGCGGGCAACCTCTCGACGCCGCGCGTGCCCGACTTCAACGGCCTGAAGAATTTCAGGGGCAAGTGGTACCACTCCGGCCTGTGGCCGCATGAGGGTGTCGACTTCAGCGGCCTGCGCGTCGGCGTGATCGGCACGGGCTCGTCGGGCGTGCAGATGATCCCGATCATCGCCAGCCAGGCCAGGCACCTGACGGTGTTCCAGCGCACCGCCAACTTCAGCCTGCCGGCGCGCAATGCGCCGATGGAGCCGGAGCGCGAGCGCAAGCACAAGGCGGAGTATCCGGCACGGCGCGCCGCGGCCGCCGACACGCCCTTCGCGATCGCGGGCCATGCCAAGCCGACCCGATCGGCGCTCGACGTCTCCGACGACGAGCGCAACAAGTCCTACGAAGCCAAATGGCAGGAGGGCGGCAGCATCAGCTACCTCTACGCCTATACCGACCTGCTGGTGAACAAGCAGTCGAACGACACCGCCTCGGAGTTCGTGCGCAACAAGATCCGTTCAACGGTGAAGGACGAGCGCACCGGCGAGCTTTTGGCCCCCAAGGACCATCCGATCGGTACCAAGCGGCTCTGCCTCGATACGAACTACTACGAGACCTACAACCGCGACAACGTCAGCCTGGTCGACGTGCGCTCCGATCCGATCGCCGAGATCACCGAGACCGGTCTGCGCACCAACGGCGGCCAGACGTTCGAGCTCGATGCCATCGTGTTCGCCACGGGCTTCGACGCCATGACCGGCGCGCTGCGCGAGATCGACGTGCGCACCGACGACGGCGCCGTGCTGCGCGACCATTGGGAGGGCGGCCCCCTGACCTATCTCGGCCTGATGGTGTCGGGATTCCCCAACATGTTCGTCGTCACCGGGCCCGGCAGCCCGGGCGTGAAGACGCAGATGATCGCCTCGATCGAGCAGCACGTCGACTGGATCGCCGACTGCATCGGCCACATGCGCAGGGGCGGCTTCGACCGTATCGAGGCCTCGCCGCAAGCCGAGAGCAAGTGGGTCGAGCACGTCAACCAGGTGGCCGACAGCACGCTCTATCCGCTGGCCAACAGCTGGTACATGGGCGCCAACATCCCCGGCAAGCCGCGGGTGTTCATGCCCTATGTCGGCGGCTTCGACCGCTACAAGCGGCACTGCGACGCCATCGCCGCCAAGGGCTACGAGGGCTTCAAGCTCAGCAAGGAGAAGGTATCGGTCGGCTGAAACTGCCGGCGGCGGGGCGCGGCCGCTATCGGCACTTTTCGGGATGGACGGACTGAACGAGCTTGCCGCCGCGCAGGCTGATGGTCTTTGCCGATTAGAAGTGCCGCCGACCCGGCTGAACCGGCAATCTCGCCTGATCGCCCGCCGCCACCTGGCTCCCGCGCGGAACGCAGGCCTCGGGGAGGCTGCGGGCGTTATCAGAAGCAGCATGAAGCGCGTCTGCTCCCCGAACAGGCGACGTCCGCCCTTTGGCCCGGATGAGGGTGGTTTTCGCAACTGGTTGGAAGCGACGTTTGGGAGTATCTGAGCGCCGCCATGCAGACGCTCCGCACCCTGAAAGCCCTGCACCGAGAAGGGCTGCTGCCGGATGACCCGCACCTCGCCGAGGCTGCGGACGCGATGGCGATCGCCATCACGCCGGAGATGCTGGGACTGATCGATCGCAGCGATCCGGCCGATCCCATCGCACGCCAGTTCGTGCCGAGCGTCGCCGAGACCGAGATCGCGGCCAACGAACTCGTGGACCCGATCGGCGACGAGGCGCGCTCTCCGGTGAAGGGCATCGTGCATCGCTATCCCGACCGCGTGCTCCTGAAGCCGCTGCATGTCTGCCCGGTCTATTGCCGCTTCTGCTTCCGCCGCGAGAAGGTGGGGCCGGGCGGCGAGGCGTTGTCGGCCGCCGAGCTCGATGCGGCGATCGCCTACGTCGAGGCGCGGCCCGAGATCTGGGAAGTGATCCTGACCGGCGGCGACCCGCTGATGCTGGCGCCGCGGCGGATGGCGAAGCTGATCGCGGCGCTGGACGCCATCGACCATGTCGGCGTGATCCGCATCCATAGCCGCGTGCCCATCGTCGATCCGTCGCGCGTGACCGACAAGCTCGTCGCGTCGCTGAGGCCGCGCAGGACTGCGCTGTGGTTTGCCGTGCACTGCAATCACGCGCGCGAGCTCAGCGTGGCGGCGTCCGCCGCCCTGGCGCGGCTGGCCGACGCCGGCATTCCCTTGATGGGCCAGACCGTGCTGCTGGCCGGCGTCAACGACGAGGCCGCGACGCTGGAGGCGTTGATGCGCGCCCTGGTGAGGTGCCGCGTAAAACCTTACTACCTGCACCATCCCGACCTGGTGCGCGGCACCGGCCACTTCCGCGTCTCGGTGGCGCGCGGCCAGGCCCTGATGAAAGCGCTGCGCGGCCGGCTGAGCGGGCTCGCGCAACCGACCTACGTGCTCGACGTGCCGGGCGGCCACGGCAAGGTGCCGATCGGCCCGGGCTATCTCGGCGACGACCCCGACTCGCTGCTGGTCGAGGACGCCTTCGGCGGACGGCATCGCTATCCGCGGTAATGCTCCTCGTTGAGGATGGCCTCGCCGATCAGGCCGGGCTCCTCGACGGCGAACTCCACGGCAACGGCACCCGCCTTCTCGAAGGTCAGCGTGACCGGCAGGGTCGACCCGGTGGCCAGGGGCGCCGTCACCCCCTGCAACAGGAGATGGTAGCCGCGCGGCTTCAGCGTCGTGGTGTGGCCGGCCTGGATGGCGACGCCCCCAACCAGCGGCCGCATCCCGATGCCTGCGTCGACGACCTTGATGCCGTGCAGCTCGATCTGCTCGGCCAGCGGACTCGAGGCGGCGACCAGCCGGTCATCGCCCGGACCCTTGTTCGTGATCGACAGGTAGGCCCCGGCCAGGCTGCTGGCCAGCGGCTGCGAAGCGGCCCGCGCCCACGGCTTGTGCATCTCCATAGGCCCGTGCACGGCGGCCGGGGCCGAGGGCGGAGCCTCCCTGGGGCTGCGGCGAAACCAGCTCACCACGCCCGACGCTCCATTAGAATTTCTTTCAAGTGCCTGCTCCCCCATCGGATTTTCGACCCCTTCGTCTTCTCTGGTTAGCCCTAAGTTTCTCTTGGCCTCAACGGCCGTCTGCCGCGCTCTCAGCGCCGCCCGACGGCGGCGATGGCGGCACGGGTCGAGCGCGCCTGCGGCGCGTTCAATTCCTCGACCAGCCACTCCTCGAAGGCCTTCGTCTTGGGCCGGCTCACCGACGCCGGCGGACAGACGAACCACCATGCCTTGCCCGAGTCGACGATCTGCGGGAACGGCTGGAACAACCGACCCGACGCGAGGTCCTCGCGGAATAGTTGCGGGGGGCCGACGGCCACACCGGCACCTTCCATCGCTGCCTCGACGGCGATCATGGTCGAGTCGAAGGTGAGCACGCGCTTGGGCTTGAAGTCGCCCATGCCGACAGCGCGCAACCAGATCGCCCACTCCGGATCGTAGGTCATGTCGATGAAGGGCACGCGCTTCAGATCGTCGAGCGTCTTCAGCTTGTCACGATAGCGACGCCCGCACAGCGGCGTCAGGACATCGGAAAAAAGCCGTGTAGCATGCAATTCCGGCTCCGGCTGCACCGTGAATCGGATGGCGCAATCGAAGTCTTCACGCGCGAAATCGATGCGCCGCTGCGTCGTCGTCATGCGCACTTCGATCTCGGGATGCTTGGTCTGGAAGCGATGCAGTCGGGGCGCCAGCCAGCCCAATGCGAAGGTCGTGACCAGGCTGACATTGAGCGTGCCGGAGTTGGCCTTGCGGCCGACGCGTTCGAGGGCATTGGTCATGCGGTCGAACGCATCGCGCAGATCGGGCAGGAGCGCCTCGCCTTCGCTGGTGATCTCGAGCCCGCGCGGGCGGCGCACGAACAGCGCCACGCCCAAGCGTTCCTCGAGCGCCTTCACCTGGTGGCTGACGGCGGCCTGGGTGACGTGCAGTTCTTCGGCGGCGTGGGTGAAGGAGGCGTGACGGGCGGCGGCTTCGAAAGCGCGGAGCGCATTCAGAGGCAATTGAGAGCGGCTCATTTATGGCACCGACAGCATAGTTTTTGTAGGCCTCCCACGAGCAATCGTCCTTTGCGGGATGCGTTACCTTAGCGCAAATAGGGCAAACAAACGAGGTGCAACACGGCAATTCGGCCGCGACGCCTCAAACGGAGCTAAGTCATGTCGACCCTGTCCAGCGCCCGGGAATTCGCCCGCCCGGCTAGCCTCTCCTTCACCTTCGGTCGCGCCGTGGCGCTGCTGGCCGGTGGCGTTGTGGTCGGGATCGAGCACGTCATGACCCGAGCCGAGCTTGCCCGTTCGCGACGCCAACTCGCCCAGCTCGACGAACGCCTGTTGCGCGACATCGGGCTCGACCGGGCGACCGCCAGGCTCGAGGCCGCCAAAGGCTTCTGGACCTAGGTCGCGACCAGGCAAGAGGCAATTGCCGGCGGGTAGCGGATAGAGCAGGCTCGGCCATGGTGCTTTGATGGCGCCATGACCCAACATTCTCGTTCGCTTCCCACCTTGACCCTCGCTTCCACGACCCTTCCCGACGCCCTGCCGGCGGGCCTCCCTGACGAGGCGGCGTGCTGGCAGGCCGTGCAGCGGCGCGACCGCAGCTACAACGGCCGGTTCTGGTTCTCGGTCCGGACGACCGGGGTCTATTGCCTGCCGTCGTGCGCGGCGCGGCCGCCGCTTCGGCGCAATGTCGACTTCCACGCCTCGCCCGGTGCGGCCGAAGCGGAGGGTTTCCGCGCCTGCAAGCGTTGCAAGCCGCGCGACTGGCAGGCTGAGGTCGGACTCAGCAAGTCGGTGGCCCTGGCCTGCAGCCTGTTCGATGCCACCGACTGCGATACGCCGCCCTCGCTCGCCGCGGTAGCGCGCAAGGTCGGGCTGACGTCGGGCGCGCTCAGCAAGCGCTTCATCGCCGAGCTGGGCGTCAATCCGCGCGACTGGCTGGCGGCGCGCAAGCGCCAGCGCTTTCGCAAGGCACTGCGCGACGGCGAGGGGGTGGCCGATGCGCTCTACGGCGCTGGCTACGGCTCGCCGAGCCGCGTCTACGAGACGTCGGACAAGGCGCTGGGCATGACGCCCGCGACCTACGCCAAGGGCGGCGCCGGCGCGCATATCGACTACACCACCGTCGATTCCGACTATGGCCGCGTGCTGGTGGCGGCGACCCAGAAGGGCGTCGCCGCGGTGTTTCTGGGCGACAACGACCGGACCCTGGAAAAGGACCTCAAGCACGACTTCCCGGCAGCCGACATCACGCGCAACGATGGCGCCCTGGCATCGCGGGTAAAGGGCGTCCTGGCCCGGCTTTATGGCCGCAAGCCGTCGGCGCTCGATGCCGCCGACGTGCCGCTCGACATCGTCGGCACGGCTTTCCAGTGGAAGGTCTGGAAGGAACTGACGAAGATCCCGCCGGGCGAGACCCGCACTTACGGCGAGATCGCCCGCCGCATCGGCGCACCGGGCTCCGCCCGTGCCGTCGGCCGCGCCTGCGCCACCAATCAGGCGGCCGGCGTCATTCCCTGCCACCGCGCCGTCGGCTCGAGCGGCGCGCTCACCGGCTATCGCTGGGGCGTGGCGCGCAAGGAGCGGCTGCTGGCCGACGAGCGGCTTGCAGAAGGGCGGTTGGCTGGAGGGCGGCTGGCAGAAGAAGGGCGGCGGCGCAGCAGCACATAGAAGGCACCGCCGCCGCCGTGCCGGGGATGCGCCGCCCGCACGGCGCGCACGCGATGGCGGTTGTCGGCACGATTCAGCCAGCCGACGAACTCGGCGCGGATGCGGCCACCCAGCATGCGGCCGCCTTCGAGCCGCAGCCCCTTGCCGGTGACGATCAGCAGGACGCGCAGGCCGCGGTGGGTGGCCTCCTCGAGGAAGCCTGCGACGGCGCGCTCGGCGGCGGCCAGCGTCATGCCATGCAGGTCGAGAGAAGCCTGCGGCACGAGCTTGCCGCGCGCCAGGGCGCGGGAGGTGTCGCGGTCGAAACTCTGATCGTCGACTGAAAGTTCCGGCTCCTTCGTGCTCGCCAGCGCAACGGGAGACCTCTTCTGGGGCCGTAAAGGTCCCTCGGCCTTCGGCCTCGGGCTGACATTCGTTGAATGGCCGGGCCGCTTGCGACCTTTCAGCGGCTTCACCCCGGTCATGGCAGCAGCGAACAGGTCGGCATCCTTCACCATGGCATTTCGTGTAGCCTTGACGCTGGGGCGGGTCTACACAGCGCGCCATGGCACTGGCGCCCCCACCCCCCTCACGGACTCCGCCGCCACCCGACCCCGACCTTCAGACCGGCCTTCAGTATCTGAAGGCGGGCTGGTTCGACCGTGCGGAACCGCTGTTCCGTTCGGCCCTGGGCCGCCACGGCGAGCGTCCCGACATCCTGCACTTCCTTGCCATCTGCCTCGCGCAGCGCGGCGCCCTCAGCGACGCCGAAGGCATGTGGCGCAAGGCGATTGCCAAGGACCCCAACGAGCCGATGCTTTCCTACAATCTCGGCCTGGTGGCGCGGCGTCTGGGCAACCTCGACGAGGCGGCGCGGCGTTTTCGCGACACCATCCGCCGGGCGCCGGCCCACGTCGAGGCGCGGCTGGCCCTCGCCTCGCTGCACATCGACCAGGGTCGCATCGCCGCCGCCGAGCGCGAGCTCGGCGAGTTCGTCAGCAATCTCGATCAGGCGATCGAAAAAGGCGGGCCGGGCGCGGAGGGCCTGAAGCCCCTCCAGGCGCGGGCGCGCAACATGCTGGGTCACGCGCTTTATCGCCTGGCCCACTACGGTCCGGCGATCGAGGTGCTGGATATGGCCCTGGCCGATGCCGGCGACGATGTCGCCCGTCGCGGCCAGATCCTGGGCGACCGCGCGCTTGCGTTGGGGGGCCTCGGCCATCACGAAGAGGCGGTCGCCGGTGCCCAGCAGGCACTCGAGCAGGCGCCGGACAGCGCCGTGCTGCAGCATGTGCTGGGCTTCGTCCTGAATTCTGCCGGGCGGCCGGAGGAAGCCATCGGCCCGATCCAGCGCGCGCTGGAGATCGACCCCAACTTCACCGGCGCCCTTCGGACGCTGGCGCTCGCCCAGGCCGCGGTCGGCAAGGGCGGCGAGGCCGTCGACCTGTTGCAGCGCGCCCTGCGCCAGAACCCGTCCGACAGCGACGCCATCCTGCAGCTCTCGCTGCTGCACATCGAACAGAAGCAGTTCGCCGAGGCCTTGGCGGTACTGGAACCGCGCCTCGAACAGTCGCCTGACGATGTGCGGGCGCTCAACAACCAGGGCCTGGCGCTGCGCGGCCTGAAACGACCTGAGGAGGCGCGCCGGGCGCTCAAGCGCGCCTCGCGGCTGGCGACCGACGATCCCATGGTGCTGACCAATCTCGGCTGCGTGCTGGTCGATCTCGATCGGGCCGCCGAAGCCCGGTCACTACATGAGCACGCCCTGCGCAGCCTGCCGGGCGATTCGCGCCTGCTCGGCCACTACGGCATCTGCCTGGCGGCACTGGGTGAGATGGACAAGGCGCGCGAGGCGCTCGATGCGGCCCTGGCGGCCAATCCCAACAACGCCGAGGCGCTCGACGCCCTGGTGAAGCTCGGCGCATGAGCGAGGCCACCGATCGACTGGCGGACGTCCGCAAGCGCATCGCCGACGCCGCGAAAGCGGCCGGCCGCGACCCGGCATCGGTCACCCTGGTCGCCGTCTCCAAGATGCACGGCGCCGATCGCGTGCGCGAGCTGCTGGCGGCAGGCCAGCGCGTGTTCGGCGAGAACCGCGTGCAGGAGGCGGAAGGCAAGTACCCCGCGCTCAAGGCGGAATTCGCCGACCTGGAACTGCATCTCATCGGTCCGTTGCAAACCAACAAGGCGCGCGATGCCGTGGCCCTGTTCGACGTCATCCAATCGGTCGACCGCGAACGTCTGGCCGGCACGCTCGCCAAGGAGATGCAACGAGCAGGCCGCCGGCCCGAGTGCTACGTGCAGGTCAATACCGGCGAAGAGGCGCAGAAAGCCGGAGTCCTGCCGAGCGACGTGGACGCCTTCGTCGCCTCCTGCCGCGATGTCCATGACCTGCCGATCGCCGGACTTATGTGCATCCCGCCGGTCGGCGAGGAGCCGGCGCTGCATTTCGCCCTCCTCGCCAAGATGGCCGCGCGCAACGGCCTCGCCAAGGTGAGCATGGGCATGAGTGCGGATTACGAGACGGCCGTTCGGCTCGGCGCCACCCATGTCCGCGTCGGCACGGCCTTGTTCGGCAGGCGTGCCGCTCCAGGAGGCGGCCCTTAGGCCATGCCCGAGCTGCCCGAGGTCGAAACGGTCCGCCGTGGTCTCGTTCCGAAACTCGTCGGCCGACGCATCGTGCGGCTGGTCCAGCGGCGTCGCGACCTCCGGGTGCCCCTGCCGGCCAGGTTCGCTGAGCGGGTCGAAGGTCGGACGGTCCTGGCGATCGACCGGCGCGCCAAGTACCTCCTGCTGCGGCTCGACGACGGCAACACCCTGATCGCCCATCTCGGCATGTCGGGCCGCATGACCCTGCACGATGCCAGCAGTGCGGCCGAGCATCCGTTCGAGCGCCATGACCATGTCGTGTTCGAGACCGACGCGGGCTGGCAGGTCCGTTTCAACGACGCACGCCGCTTCGGCCTGATGCTGCTGGCCGCCGATGATGCGGTTCCCAGGCACAAGCTGTTCAAGGGCCTGGGCCCTGAGCCGCTGGACGAGACTTTCGATGGCGCCGCGCTCGCCGGTCGTCTCAAGGGACGCAAGACGCCCATCAAGGCTGCCCTGCTCGATCAGAAGACCCTGGTCGGAGTCGGCAACATATATGCGTGCGAGGCGCTGTTCCTGGCGGGCATCTCGCCGCGACGCTCGGCCCATACCGTTAAGGGCGATCGCGCCGACCGCCTGGTCGCCGCCATCAAGAAGGTGCTGCTGCGTTCGATAGACGACGGCGGCTCGACGCTGCGCGATCACGTCCAGCCAGGCGGCGAGCTCGGATACTTTCAGACACGGTTCAATGTCTACGACCGTGCCGGCATCGTCTGCCCGACGCGCGACTGCGGCAAGCTCGTCAGGCGCCTCGTGCAATCCGGCCGCTCGACCTTCTATTGCGCGCGCTGCCAGCGCTAGCTAACACGGCAGGCACGCTGGAGGACACCGTGACCGCCTATCAGAACATCAAGACCGAGACCAAGGGCCGCGTCGGCATCATCCGCCTCGATCGGCCGAAGGCGCTGAATGCGCTGTGCGCAGATCTGGTGCGCGAACTGGGCCACGCACTCGACGCTTTCGAGGCCGACCCGAACATCGGTTGCATGGTGCTCACGGGCAGCGACAAGGCGTTCGCCGCCGGCGCTGACATCAAGGAGATGAAGGACCAGACCTATCAGGACGTCTTCCTGAAGGACTTCATCACCGTCGGCTGGGAGAAGGTGAGCCAGGTCCGCAAGCCGATCATTGCGGCGGTCGCGGGCTATGCGCTGGGCGGCGGATGCGAGATGGCGATGATGTGCGACTTCATCATTGCATCCGACACTGCGAAGTTCGGCCAACCGGAAATCACGCTCGGCACGATACCGGGCGCCGGCGGCACCCAGCGCCTGCCACGCTTCGTCGGCAAGTCGAAGGCCATGGACCTCGTGCTCACCGGCCGCATGATGGACGCCGCCGAAGCCGAACGCTGCGGCCTAGTGAGCCGCGTGGTGCCGCTGGCCGATCTCATGAACGATGCCATCGCCACGGCCGAGAAGATCGCCGGCATGTCGCTGCCCGCGACCATGGTCGCCAAGGAGGCGGTCAACCGCGCCTTCGAGACCACCCTGGCCGAGGGCGTTCGCTTCGAACGCCGCACTTTCCATGCGACCTTCGGCTTCGAAGACCGCGCCGAGGGCATGGCGGCCTTCGCCGACAAGCGCCAAGCCGCCTGGAAACACAGATAAATGGCTGGTTTTGGCGGGGTTGACCGGCCGCCGGCCGGCCCGTATACACCCGCCCTTCCGAAGGACGAGGAATAGATGGCAAGTCACAAGTCGGCCGAGAAGCGCGCGCGTCAGACCGAGCGCCGCACCGCCGTGAACACTGCGCGCCGCAGCCGCGTGCGCGGCTCGATCAAGAAGGTCGAGGAAGCGATCAAGTCGGGCGACAAGAAGGTTGCCGCGGAAGCGTTGCGCGCCGCGCAGCCGGAGATCCAGCGCGGTGCAACCAAGCACGTCGTGACCAAGAACGCCGCCTCGCGTCGCGTGTCGCGACTCGCCGCGCGCATCAAGGCGATGGCGTGAGCGACGCCAAGCCTGAGAATACGAACGCCGCTCCAACGAGCGGCGTTTTTGTTTTCAGCGACGACAATAAAAAAACTTCGAGAAATAAATTTCGGCGAATCGCATCTGAACATTTGGTCGCCAAAAGGGCGAACGACATACGATTCCCTTTTATCGAACCGAGTGCGCGATCAGGCGCTAGATGTTGAGCGGCGTCGCACCCGACGACAACGAGGGAAAATCGAATCCTCACGCGAGTCAACAGCGACACGCCACGAACAACATGAATAGCCTGCTTGGATGTCGAGTCGAAGAGTTTGCGCCGCGCCGAGAGACTGTCTAAGAGTCGGGCCATCGCGACGGAGCGTGGGGCGCAACGACGCGAGCCAAGGTGAGGTTGGGGGGCAACCACCTCGCTGGAAGACGAACGAGGGAGCAAGCCGCAGCCACCTGACGACAGTCGATCGAAACAGAAGCGTTCCCTCTAACGACGCTCACCGATCTGCCATTGTCATTCGTGTGCTGTGTGTCCATCGTATATCGTTGGCTCGTGTCAGAGCAGCCTGCTTCGTAAAATGAAGAGCGGGGGCCATGGCGAAAGACAACAAGGTCGCGGGCACATATGAGGTCACCCCTGCCGCAGGCTATGCCGGCGACGTGGCCCCGACGACCGCCTGGAAGATCCTGAGTGAGCTGGAGGACGCCGTCCTGATCGACTGCCGCACCAGGGCGGAATGGAACTATGTCGGCCTGCCCGACCTCGATGCGCTGGCCAAGAAGGCGGCGCTGATAGAATGGCAGGTGTTTCCCAGCATGCATCCCAACCCTGAATTCGTGACCGCGCTCTGCGGCGCGCTGCCCAACAAGGAGGTCCCACTGCTCTTTATATGCAGGAGCGGAGCGCGTTCGGCCGCGGCGGCGAAAGCCATGACCGCGGCCGGCTACAGTACGTGTCTCAACGTAGCGGACGGATTTGAGGGGCCCCTGGATGCGGCCGCGAAGCGCGGCACGTCGGGGGGATGGAAGGCATCGGGACTGCCCTGGAGGCAAACATAATGAACCGCATCCAAGCGCCGCTCGCGGCGAGCCACAACAAGAACGCATCGTACGAGCAGAGGACAATGGTGGGGGCCGATATGGAAGAAGCTGCGGGCCGAAAGGAGCTCGAAGCGCACTGGGTGCGCGTCTGCGATCGGCTGCGCAAGGAAATCGGCGACAAGGCCTTCAAGACCTGGTTCGGCGAAGTCGAGCTGGGCAAGCTGGAGACCGGCAAGCTCCGCCTCTATGCCCCGACCCGGTTCGTGCGCGACTGGGTCGCCCGCCACTACGGCGACCGCGTGCTGGCCTACTGGCAGGCGGTCAACAACACGGTGTCCAGCGTCGAGGTCAACCTCGTGCCGCCGCCGGCGCCGCGTCGCGCCAACGACATCATCGCCATGCCGCCGGTGCCGACCTCGCCGCAGACCTACCAGTCGTCGTCGCTGCCCCGCCTCGGTCCGGCGATCGGTCGCGGCAGCGAGGAGGCCTTCCAAGGCCCCGAGGCGCGCTACACCTTCGCCAACTTCGTGGTCGGCAAGCCCAACGAGTTCGCCTATGCCGCCGCGCGCAACATCGCCGAGCAGGACCGGCCGCTCCCCGAGCGCAACCCGCTGTATATTTTCGGCGGCGTCGGTCTCGGCAAGACCCACCTGATGCATGCCATCTGGCACGCCATCCGCGAGCGCGACCCCAAGACCCGCGTTCTCTATCTCACGGCCGAGAGCTTCGTGAACCGCTTCATTCAGGCGCTGCGCACCAAGAATACCGGCCAGTTCAAGGAGCTGTTCCGCAACGTCGACGTGCTGATGGTCGACGACGTCCAGTTCATCTGCGGCAAGGAAGCGAGCCAGGACGAGTTCTTCTTCACGTTCAATTCGCTGGTCGAGCAAAACAAGCAGATCGTGCTCAGCTCGGAGAAGCCGCCCAGCGAATTGCAGGACATCGAGGAGCGCATGCGCTCGCGCCTGGGCAGCGGCCTGGTGGCGGACATCCACTCCTCGACGTACGAGCTGCGTCTGAGCATCCTGCAGACCAAGGCGGAGGGCGCGCGCGTGCCGGTGCCGGTCTCGGTGCTGGAATTCCTGGCGCACAAGATCTCGACCAACATCCGCGAACTCGAAGGCGCGCTGAACCGTGTCGTTGCCCACGGCCAGCTCATCGGCCGCGAGATCACCGTCGAGATGGCGCAGGACGTCCTGCACGACCTGCTGCGCCAGGCCGATCGCAAGGTGACCGTCGACGAGATCCAGCAGCGCGTCGCCGCGCACTACAACATCAAGCTCGCCGAAATGAGCTCGCCGCGTCGCGCACGCTCGGTGGCGCGGCCGCGGCAGGTCGCGATGTATCTCGCCAAGCAGCTCACCACGCTCAGCCTGCCGCAGATCGGCAAGCGCTTCGGCAATCGCGACCACACCACGGTCATGCATGCCGTCCGCAAGATCGAGGAACTCAAGATCTCCGATCTTTCGATTGCAGAAGACGTGGAGTTGCTCAAGCGTCAGTTGCAGGGTTAGCCAACTCCCGAGTAGAGGCATGAAACGGGGTCCCGACGGGCCCCGTTTTGCTTTGGGGCCGGGGGCTTAAGAGCCTCTAATTTCGGGCGAATTCGCTTCCCGCCAAGGCCCGCCGTGCTATAGTCTGCAACCGTTCCGCAACGGCCATTTCAGGCCCGCGAAACGGGGTGTCTGAACCGCATTTTTGGCCCCTCGTTATAGCGACCAAACCATGAAACTGACGATCGAACGGGCAGCCCTCCTGAAGGCGCTGGCCCATGTCCAGAGTGTGGTCGAGCGGCGCAACACAATCCCCATCCTGTCCAACGTCCTGATCACGGCGCAGAAGGGGCGGCTCAGTCTCGCCGCCACCGACATGGACCTCGCCATCACCGAGCAGGTCGAGGCGACGGCCGCCAAGACGGGCTCGACGACGGCACCGGCGCACACCCTGTACGAGATCGTGCGCAAGCTGCCGGACGGCGCCCAGGTCGAGCTCGAGACCGCCACCGACGGCAACAGCCTGGTGATTCGTGCCGGCCGCTCCCGTTTCACCCTCCAGTGCCTGCCGCCGGCCGACTTCCCGGCCATGGCCGAGGGCGATCTGCCGCACCGCTTCCAGCTGCCGGCGACCGACCTCAAGGGCATCATCGACCGCACCCGGTTCGCCATCTCCAGCGAGGAGACGCGGTACTACCTGAACGGGATCTATTTCCATGCCGCCACGGCCGGCGGCACCGCCGTGCTGCGCGGCGTGGCGACCGACGGCCACCGCCTGGCCCGGGTCGAGGTTCCCCTGCCCAACGGTGCCTCGGAGATTCCGGGCGTGATCGTGCCGCGCAAGACCGTGGGCGAGGTCCGCAAGCTGCTGGACGAGAGCGACGGCTCGGTCGATGTCGAGCTCTCAGACACCCGCATCCGCTTCGCCTCGGGCGGGGTCACCCTGGTCAGCAAGCTGATCGACGGCACCTTCCCCGACTACGAGCGCGTCATCCCGACCGGCAACGACAAGATCCTGAACGTCCCCTGCAAGGAGTTCGCCCACGCCGTCGATCGCGTCTCGACCATCTCGACCGAGAAGTCGCGGGCCATCAAGCTGGCGGTCGCCAAGGGCGTGGTCACGCTCTCGGCCACCAGCCCCGACGCCGGCAGCGCCACCGAAGAAATCGAGGTCGAATACAAGTTCGCCGCGCTCGAAATCGGCTTCAACTCACGCTACCTGCTCGACATCACCGAGCAGATCGCGGGATCGGAGGCGCGTTTCCTGATGGCCGACGCGGGGTCCCCCACGCTGGTGCGTGACGGCGCTGACGAGAGCGCCCTCTACGTGCTCATGCCGATGCGGGTATGACGGCGCCGCCGAACAGCGCTCTCGCCTATTCTCCCGACGCCGCAACCGGCGCAGCGCCGGCCGTACTGGCCGTGCGCCAGCTTCGGCTGACCGACTTCCGCAATTACCGCCAGCTCCGCCTGGAGTGCGGCCCCGAGCCAATCGTGCTGGTCGGCGCCAACGGCGCGGGCAAGACCAACCTGTTGGAGGCCTTGTCCTTCCTGGCGCCCGGCCGCGGCCTGCGCCGCGCCCGCCTGGATGAGGTCGCCCGCCGCAGCCGTGCCGGTGAACCCGATGCGGCTTCGTGGGCGGTCGCCGCCACCCTGGACACGCCGGAGGGCCGGCTCGCCATCGGCACCGGCCTGGAGGCGGCCAGGAGCGAAGGCAGCCTGCGCCGGGCCGTGCGCATCGACGGCCGGCCGGCCCAGAGCCAGACGGCACTTGGCCTGCACGTCGCCGCCGTCTGGCTGACTCCGCAGCTCGACCGGCTGTTCCTCGACGGGCCGGGCGAGCGTCGGCGCTTCCTCGATCGGCTGGTGACGGCGCTGCATCCCGAGCATGCCGGCGACGTGGCGGCCTACGAGAACGCGCTGCGTCAGCGCGCCCGCCTGCTGGCCGAGGGCAATCGCGATCCGCACTGGTTCACCGTGCTGGAAGACACCATGGCCCGTAACGGCGTTGCCCTGGCGGCGGCGCGCGCCGACACTGTCCATCGCCTCGATGCAGCGGCCCGGCTGGGCATCGGACCCTTCCCGCGGGCGGCACTGGCCATGGCCGGCGAGGTCGATCGATGGGTCGCCACCATGGCCGCCCTCGACGCCGAGGACCGCCTGCGCGGCGAGCTTGCAGCCAGTCGCTTGCGCGACGGTGAAGCCGGCACCACATCCTGTGGGCCGCATCGCAGCGATCTTGCGGTGCGCCATCTCGATCTCGACCTGCCGGCAGCCGAGGGCTCGACCGGCCAGCAGAAGGCAGTCCTGGTCTCGATCGCCCTGGCCCATGCCCGACTGGTGGCGCTGTCGCGCGGGCGCGCTCCGCTGCTGCTGCTCGACGAGATCGCGGCCCATCTCGACGCCGAGCGCCGGGCGGCCCTGTTCGACGAGGTGGTGGCGCTCTCCATCCAGTGCTGGATGACGGGCACCGACGCCGAACTCTTCGTGCCGCTCGCCGGCCGGGCGCAGATCCTGCGCGTCGCCGACGGCTCGATCGGCGCGGCCTGACCCCTCTTTCGAAAGCAAGAATCATGAGCGACCCAGACAACAACCTGACCCCCGGCGGCGGCGACTACGATGCCGATTCCATCAAAGTGCTGCGCGGCCTCGATGCCGTGCGCAAGCGGCCGGGCATGTATATCGGCGACACCGACGACGGCACCGGCCTGCATCACATGGTCTACGAGATCGTCGACAATGCGATCGACGAGGCGCTGGCGGGCTATTGCGACCGGGCCGAGGTGATCCTGCACGGCGATGGCTCGGTCACGGTGCGCGACAACGGCCGCGGCGTGCCGGTCGACATCCACAAGGAAGAGGGCATCTCGGCCGCCAACGTCATATTCACCCAGCTCCATGCCGGCGGAAAGTTCGACAACAACTCCTACAAGGTGTCGGGCGGCCTGCACGGCGTCGGCGCCGCGGTCGTCAATGCGCTGTCCGAGTACCTCGACCTGCGCATCTGGCGCAACGGCAAGGAGCACTACATGCGCTTCCGCCACGGCGACCCCGAGAAGGATCTCGAGGTCGTGGGCGAGGCGCCGCAGGGCAAGCACGGCACCGAGGTGACCTTCCTGCCCTCCAAGAAGACCTTCACCAAGACCGAGTTCGACTTCGCCACGCTGGAGCATCGCCTGCGCGAGCTCGCCTTCCTGAATTCGGGCGTGCGCATCGTGCTGACCGATGAACGCGGCGCCGAGCCGAAGATATCGGATCTGTTCTACGAGGGCGGCATCGAGGCCTTCGCCAAGTATCTCGACCGCAACAAGCAGGTGCTGCACAATCCGCCGGTCTCGATCCGCGGCGAGAAGGACGGCATCACGGTCGAGGTCGCCCTGCAGTGGAACGACAGCTATCACGAGACGATGCTGTGCTTCACCAACAACATCCCGCAGCGCGACGGCGGCACCCATCTGGCCGGCTTCCGCGGCGCGCTGACCCGCACGCTGAACAAGTACGCCGACGAAA
>JAEZIF010000049.1 GCA_023416135.1 Pseudomonadota bacterium | reverse complement strand
CGACGTGCCGAACTTCATCCTGCTGCCGCGCGCGGCCGAGGAGCTGAAGATCCCCTTCGTCGCCTCCGGCGGCATGGCCGACGGCCGCTCGCTGGTCGCGGCGCTGTCGCTCGGCGCCGACGGCATGAACATGGGCACGCGCTTCATGGCGACCAAGGAGGCGCCGATCCACGAGCGCGTGAAACAGGCTCTCGTGGCGGCGAGCGAGCTCGACACGAGGCTGGGCATGCGGCCCCTGCGAAACACCGAGCGCGTGCTGAAGAACGTCGCCGTCGAGCGCCTGCTGGAGAAGGAGAAGGCGCTGGGCGGCAAGATCAAGTTCGAGGACATCCTGCCCGAGGTTGCGGGCGTCTATCCGCGCATCATGAAGGACGGCGAAATGGACGCCGGCGCCTGGTCGTGCGGCATGGTGGCGGGCCTGATCCGCGACGTGCCGACGGTCAAGGAACTGATCGACCGCACCATGCGCGAGGCCGAGACCATCATCAATCAGCGACTGTCGAGGTTTGCAGCTGCGTGAGAACACAGACTGCGCCACGCGGTCACAGAAGGCGCGTTGGCCGGGAGGTTCGGTGGTGCGTGCATGGCGGCGAGGTGATGCTCTTCTTCACCGGCTCATTGGCGCTCTCGCGTAAACCCATCGGCGCCAGGAGGAAACAAAGCCGCAATAAAGAAGCTGCAACAGGGTGTAGCTCTCGATGATGAAAGGCAGCGAGGCCGAACCATGGACACGCTCGACACGTGGACAAAGACGATCCGTGAGGAGAACGCGGCGTTCCGCGCGAAAACGGGCGCGATCAAACTGGCCATCTTTCGCGCGCTTTCATGCCTGCTCGCCATGCCTAGACAACTGGCGAAAGCCGTGCGTGGAGAAGGATGGGCGTCGTCCGTGCACGATCACCAGCTTCCGTGGCTTCCGCTCTTGCCCGGCCTGAAGGCAACGCCGATGCGCGATCTTCGGGACCACCCGTGGACGCAACGGCTGAAACAAGCTCTGCCCGAAAGCAGGGAGGAGCTTGCCGACGTCCAGAGATCCTTCCGGCTGGCCCGCTACGATTCGGACCTCAACCCCAAGCGCTGGACAACCTGCTATTTCTACCTTCTCGGCCGGCCTGTTCGGGAGCATCTCGCGGCGTGCCCACGGACAGCGGAGCTGCTGCGGCAGATCCCGCACAACAGCTTTCACGTCTGTTTCTCTGCCATCGAGCCAGGGGGTTCCCTTCATCCCCATTCCGGTCCGATCAACGGCAGCTCGGTGGCCCATCTCGGCCTGGAAGGCTGCGCGGGCGCACGTATCTGGGTGGCTGGCGAGTCCGCAGACTACAGAGACGGCGAGGTTCTCGCCTTCGACGACAGCTTCGTGCATTGGGTAGAGCATGCGGGAGCGCAGATGCGTTACACCCTGATGGTCACGTTCTGGCACCCTGAGCTTAACTGGCTTGAGCGCCTCTTCTTGAGACAGGTCGTGCGCACCGTCCGATAAGAAGGCGCGGGTGCGCAGTCGATCGGCAGCCCTGTCGATCTCTTCTGCGCCTTTGCAACCACGCGAAGCAGGCTCTCGTGGCGGCGAGCGAGCTCGACACGCGGCTGGTCATGCGGCCCCTGCGCAACACCGAGCGCGTGCTGAAGAACGCCGCCGTCGAGCGCCTGCTGGAGAAGGAGCAGGCGCTGGGCTCCAGGATCAAGTTCGAGGACATCCTGCCCGAGGTTGCGGGCGTCTATCCGCGCATCATGAAGGACGGCGAAATGGACGCGGGTGCCTGATCGTGCGGCATGGTGGCGGGCCTGATCCGCGACGTGCCGATGGTCGACCGCACGATGCGAGGCCGAGACCATCATCAAATCAGCGCCTGTCGAGGCAGGCGGCGGCATGGTCAGGGGAGGGGCTGCAAGCCGGGCGGTAGAGCACTCCCTTGGTAAGGGAGAGGTCGACAGTCAATCCTGTCCGGCAGCACCAGCAATTCCTTTGAAATTGCGGCTTCATGAGTTCGCACCTTGTGGGCAAGTTCGCCAAACTCGTCACAAAGCGACACGATCAGACAGAACGCGACATCAACTGCTGGGAAAGCCTGGGAAAATGTTCCCGCGACGTTCGATCAATGACGGCAAGTGCTCGCGCCAAGGTCCTCCCCTGTCCGTTTGGCTGTCTTCCGGGCAAACTTCCGACTTCCGCGAATCTTGAAGAAGAGGATGCCGCAGAGCAGAGCAAGAGAGACAGCATTCGCCGGGCGGGCCCTCGCCGGGGCCTTTTGGAAAATAGACTTCGCGCTGTAACCAATTCGGACGCGTCGGGATTGTGCCGCTGGGAGCAGGCATCCCCTGTGTGCTCCCGGCCTGAGCAAGCAGGCCGCCCGCCCAGCGTCGCAGCCAGCTCCCCTGCTGGGCGGGCTCCTGTAACTCCTGGAGGCGACGACGGGCACATTGGCAGACCGGGCCTTGCGCTATCGGACCTTGGCGACCCAACTGAGAAGCGGCAAGCGTCTGGGATCAGCTGGCAACCTGGCAGACCGTCAGGCCAACCTAGTCGTCACGACGACACCACCTATGCACCGCCCTCGGCCCTGAACAGCAACTCCCACTCCTTCGATGCATTCGTGATAGGCAGTCTAGAGACCTTCGCGGATGCCAGAGTCACCGGCGACGGCCCGCGCTTTCGCCGCGTCGTCCTCTCGCTACCCCTGGGTGCCGCCTTTTTGTCTGATGTCCTGGCGCCGGGGCTGCGGCAAAGCAGCCACGGCCATTGGGGAACCCCCGAACTGTCGCCAAGTTGGAGAATGCAAGCCTCGTTCGACGTAGACCTTCACCGGAGCGGTGCTAGGGCCTGCGCGCGGGCGACGCAACGGACGAATTGGCAGTTCCGCTAGCCTCACTGTACGATTTCGTCCTTCGCCGCGGTGGAGCCCTTGCAACCGACGGCTCCCTGCTTCGGATGCCGATGCCGTTTCCCGCAACCTTAAGAGGTCTCCATGAACTCGCTCCAAGCTGTCGGTTGGCCGTTGGCCAACATTGAGCTGGGCAATGTGTGGTCTATTACCAAGTTTCCTATGTTCAACATCGAGGCGCTTCTCGAAGTACATCGGAAGAATGCGGCCGCGTGGACCCATGCGAACAATGCCGTATTCGATGGCGTCAAGTCGTTCGCGCAATGTGAGCGCGACCTACTCAAGTCTACTGTCGACGACTACCTTACTGTGACCAGCAACGTCCTGACTGGGGCATCGGTCGAAGAGAGGACGACGAAGCAGGTCGAAGGCGCCGGACGTATTTACACTTCAAGCGTTGCCCATTTCCTGGAGTTGTCAAACATCGCGGTCAAAACCAATGTCTCGGCCGTGGACATATTGAACGCCCGGTTCACCGAGTTGTTTGATGAGTTCACAGCGCTGTTTAATGGACGCCGAACGATCGCGAGTAGCGCAGAGCCGACTACAGCCGAGCCGGTCGCTTCAGTCGAGGAAGTCGCCCTCATCGAGGACGCCATTGCCGCGCTCCCATCGACCGCAACCGACACCCCGAATTCCGCGCCAAGAACAGCACGCTCCGCTAAGGCAACTAAGCCGTCCAAATCGGCATCTAAAGCGGCGTCGAAGATGACAACCCGTACTGCCAAGACCACCCGACGCGGGACTTCGCGTAAAGGCTGAGTCGAGTGAACCTGCGGGCCTGATCCTTACTGCCTGCGATGCGCTGCAGCCGCTTACCTCTGAGTGGTGTCGCCCGGCCCACCAGCCCACGTCGCGCTGGTGCAAATACTCGCACTCCTGTTCAAGGACTTCACCGTCGCTGACGCAGTCCACCTGCTCGGAATGTTGGGCACCATCGCCAAGCAAACTCAGCCAGACGTCGACGATGGCGAGGACAGAACCGGCGAGGACATTGTGATCGGCGTTTGCTGGATCCTGGAAAAGTTCGCCAGCCGAGCCCGCGCGTCGGGCCCCGAGTGCGTCAGCGCCCGGGCGCGCTCCTCGGCTTGGGGCTCGTGGCTCGCACACCCCTGGTAAGGGAGTGGTCGACACAGCGCGACAGGTAGCGGGTAGGAGGATTCGACGGGTGAACGAACTCGCTGGCAAGTCCAATGGCGTCGTCGTTGTTGACGCGCGAGAGAACTTCAGTTATATTTTGGATCGCCCGCGTCAAGGCGGCGTCGCTCTTTGCATCGTTCATCCGAAGTCCATCGCGCACGGCAGACGCCGTGCCGGCCGGTTCGGCTGCCCGGCCGGACGGAAGCTCGATGAAGAGGGCCGCCATACTTCCTGACCTATTGATAGTGGGTCTGCTTCCGTGGCACCGCTACGATCTCCGTCGGAAATACCGGGAATGCCGGAAAATCCAGGTGAACCGCACCCCGTGAGTGAGACATCAATAGTGTGGACAGCAGGGTTCATGTCG
>JAEZIF010000293.1 GCA_023416135.1 Pseudomonadota bacterium | reverse complement strand
CGCTGGAAGCGCGCGGTCCAAAAGAATGCTGAGTCTGGGCGCCTTCGCTTTCGCGGCACCGGGCATGCTTGCCCTGCTGCTGGTGCTGCCGGTCATCTACTGGCTGCTGCGGCTGATCCCGCCATTGCCAAAGCTCGTGCGCTTCCCGGCGATCCGGCTGCTGATCGGATTGGAGCCGACCGAGCAGACGCCGATGAAGATGCCGTGGTGGCTGCTGCTGCTGCGCCTGCTGCTCGCTACGGCGCTCATCCTGGCCGTTGCGCGCCCGCTGCTGAACCCGCAGGCCGACCTGCCGGGCAAGGGCCCGCTGATGCTGGTGATCGACGACGGCTGGGCGTCGGCGCCGGGCTGGACCACCCGGATCGCCCATGCCGAGCGCCTGATCCAGCGCGCCGAACGCGGCCAGCGCCCGGTCGTGCTGGTCGGCACCGCCCCCCTGCCGCTCGACGCGCCCGCCGCCCGACGCGGCGCCATGCGGCCCGACGAGGCGCGCACCATCCTGCGCGCCTTCCGGCCCAAGCCGTGGCCGACCGACCGCGCCGCCGCCGTCACCGCCATCGACCAGATGCAGGTCGACCCCGGCGCCTATGTCGTCTGGCTGAGCGACGGCGTCGAGGACGAGGGCACACCGAAGCTGACCGAGCGCCTGCGCAAGTTCGACGGGCTGCAGGTCCTGCTGCCCGACCAGGCGGCGACGCCGCTGCTGCTGCTGCCGCCGGTCGCCGAGGGCCGCGACCTGAAGGTGCAGGCCCTGCGCCCGTCGGCCGACGGCCCGCGCAAGATCGCCGTCCAGGCTTCCGACGAAGGCGGCCGCATCGTCGCCCGCATCGACCTCGACTTCGCCGCCACCGACACCAAGGGTGAGGGCGTGCTGCCGACGCCGCCCGAACTGCGCAACCGCATGGCCCGTCTCGACATCGAGACCCAGGGCGGCGCAGGCTCGGCCGTGCTGCTGGACGAGCGGCATCGCCGCCGGCCGGTCTCCATCCTGGGTGAGCGGCCAACCGCGAGCGGCCAGCCGCTGCTCCAGGAGGTCTACTTCCTCGAGCGCGCCCTCGATCCCTACGTCAGCCTCACCATCGGCGATCGCGAGACGGTGCTTAATCGCAGCACCGCCGTGTTGCTGATCCCCGATGGCGCCGCGCCGTCGGCCACCGACCGCGAGGAGATCGCCAAGTGGATCGAGCGCGGCGGCATCGCCGTGCGCTTCGCCGGCCCGAACCTCGCCTCGGGCAACGATCCGCTGGTGCCGACGCGGCTCAGGCTCGGCGACCGCGCACTGGGCGGCATCATGAGCTGGGGCTCGCCCACCGCGCTCGCCGAGTTCCCGGCCAACAGCCCCTTCCTGGGCATCCCGATCCCCAAGGACGTGCGCATCAGCCAGCAGGTGCTGGCCGAGCCGACGCCCGACCTCGCCGACAAGACCTGGGCGCGCCTGACCGACGGCACGCCGCTGGTGACGGCCGAGAAGCGCGGCCAAGGCTACCTTGTGCTGATCCACACCACCGCCAACACCGGCTGGAGCAACATGGCGCTGTCGGGTCTGTTCGTGAACATGCTGCAACGGCTCGTCACTCTGTCCCGCGGTGTCGCCGGCGACGGCGTCAACAAGGCACTGAAGCCCTGGCGCACGCTCGACGGCTTCGGCCGCCTCGGCGCCCCGCCCGCCGGCGCGCAGATCCTGCCGGCCGACGCCAACGAGACGTTCAAGCCGAAGCCAGCCACGCCGCCCGGCCTGTACGGCGACGAGAACGCCCAGGTCGCCTTCAACATCGGCGGCCGCGTCGGCGAGCCCAAGCCGCTGGCCCTGCCCGGTGGCGTCTCGACCGACCGGTTGAGCGAGGGCGGCGAGACCGACCTGTCCAAGTGGTTCCTGCTGGCCGCCCTGCTGCTGTTGCTGGCCGACATCTTCATCTCGCTGTGGATGCGCGGCCTGCTGGGTCGCGCCTTCCGCTTCGGCGGAAGGGCCGCTCCGGCCGCGCTCCTGCTGTTCGCCGCCCTCGCCATGCTGGCCCCCGACGCCAAGGCCGCCGATCAGCGGCCCGGCCCGCCACCGCTCAGCGAGGAGCAGGCGCTGAAGGGCTCGCTCGACATCCGGCTGGCCTACATCACCACCGGCGACAAGGAAGTCGACGACCTCACCAAGCAGGGCCTCGAAGGCCTGAGCGAGATCCTCCGCAATCGCACCTCGGTCGAGCCGGCCGATCCGGTCGGGCTCGACCTCGAGAAGGACGAGCCGCGCCTCTATCCCCTGATCTACTGGGCGATCACGCCGACCCAGCCCGCACTGTCGCCGCGCGCCCAGGCGGCGCTCGACCGCTACCTGCGCACCGGCGGCATCCTGTTCATCGACACGCGCGATCAGCACCTCAGCTTCGATCGCCCGGCCGGCGGCAACCCGGACCTGAAGCGCCTGCTCAATGGCGTGGAGATCCCGCCACTGGTCGCCATGCCGCCCGAGCACGTGCTGACCAAGGCGTTCTATCTGCTGTCCGACGTGCCGGGGCGCTGGACCGGCGGCAAGCTCTGGATCGAGGCGGGCGGCGGGCGCGTCAATGACGGCGTCACCACCGTCATCATCGGCTCCAACGACTATATCGGCGCATGGGCGGCCGACCAGCGCGGTCGCGGCGTCATGCCGGTGTCGCCGGGCGGCGAGACCCAGCGCGAGATGTCGTATCGCGTCGGCGTGAACCTGGTGATGCATGCGCTGACCGGCAACTACAAGGACGACATGGTCCACATGCAGGACATCATGCAGAGGCTCCGGCGATGAACCCGACCTCCGCCGTTTCCGTCGCCTTCGACCCGCTGCTGAGCTGGGAGATCCTGGCCGGCCTGGGCGCCATCGGTCTGGTGCTGATCGCGCTCAGCCTCGCCGCCCGCGCGCGCGGCACCTTGTGGCGACTCGGCACGCTCGCCGTCGTGCTGCTGGCGCTCGCCAATCCCTCGCTGATCGAGGAGCAGCGCAAGCCGATCGCCGATGTGGCCCTGGTCGTGGTCGATGATTCCGATTCCATGGCGATCGGCGAGCGCCGCACCCAGGTCCAGGCGGCGCGCGAAACCCTCAAACGCAAGCTCGGCCAGCAGGAAGGGCTGGAAGTGCGCGAAGCCGTGCTGCCGCCCTCTCACATCCAGCTCGGCAGCGAGCGGCCGGGCGGCACGCGCCTGATCGAGACCATGCGCTCGGCGCTGGTCGAGGTGCCCCCCGAACGGTTGGCCGGCGTGGTGCTGCTGACCGACGGCCAGGTGCACGACGTGCCCGCCGTCGAGTCGGCCAAGAACCTGCCGCCCGAGCTGGGCGGCGCGCCGGTACATGCCCTGATCGCCGGCAAGAAGAATGAGCGCGACCGGCTGATCGTGATGGAGCAGTCGCCGCGCTTCGGCGTCGTCGGCCGCGAGGTCACCGCCAAGTTCAAGGTCGAGGATCCCGCCGGCGGCACCGCGCCGGTGACGTTGTCGGTCAACGGCGAGATCGTGAAGCGCATCGACGTGCCGGTCGGCAAGTCGGTCGAGCTGCCGATCACCGTCGGCAATCCCGGCGCCAACGTCGTCGAGCTCGAGGTGGCGCCTGGCCAGAGCGAGCTCACCCTCGACAACAACCGCGGCCTGTTCACCATCAACGGCGTGCGCGACCGGCTGCGCGTGCTGCTGGTCTCGGGCGAGCCCTACCAGGGCGAACGGGCGTGGCGGAACCTGCTGAAGAGCGACCCCGCGGTCGACCTCGTCCACTTCACGATCCTGCGCACGCCGCAGAAGGACGATTTCACGCCGGTGCGCGAGCTCAGCCTGATCGTCTTCCCGATGCGCGAGCTGTTCGAGCAGAAGCTGAAGGAATTCGACCTCATCATCTTCGACCGCTACGAATCGGGCAGCCTCATCACCCGTGAGTACTTCCGCAACATCGCCGAATACGTGAAAGGCGGCGGTGCGCTGCTGGTTTCGGTCGGCCCGGTGTTCGCCACGCAACGTTCGCTCTACCGCACACCGCTCGGCACCGTGCTGCCGGCGGCGCCGCTGGGCGACGTGCTGGAGACGCCGTTCAAGCCCAAGGTCACCGAGATCGGCCAGCGCCATCCCGTCTCCGCCAACCTGCCTCAGGCCGGCGATCCC
The DNA here is from genome assembly GCA_023416135.1 of Pseudomonadota bacterium. Lineage (GTDB taxonomy): Bacteria > Pseudomonadota > Alphaproteobacteria > Reyranellales > Reyranellaceae > Reyranella. The sequence continues at coordinate 1,652 of JAEZIF010000293.1, read as the reverse complement.
GGAAAGGACCCCGACTGGGGCCGCTGGTTCCGGCTGGTCACCTCGCGGACCGAGCGCGGCAATGCCGTGCTGTCGGGCGCCGACGAGCGTCCGCTGGTCATCCTCGACCGCGTCGGCGAGGGCCGCGTTGCCCAGCTGATGTCCGATCACCTGTGGCTGTGGAACCGCGGCATCGACGGCGGCGGACCGCAGCCGGAGCTGGTGCGCCGCGTCGCCCACTGGCTGATGAAGGAGCCCGACCTTGAGGAGGAGGCGCTGCGCGCTACTTCCGTCGGCGGCCGCATCGAGGTCACGCGCCGCACGCTCGCCGCCACCTTCCCGCAGGTCACCATGACTGCGCCCGACGGCAGCACCAAGGTGATCGAGCTGCGGCAGACCAGCCCCGGGCTGGGCCTGGGTGTGATCGACGTCGACAAGCCGGGTCTCTATCGCTTCGACGACGGCACACTCAGGACCGTGGCCGCGGTCGGCAATCCAGACCCGCTGGAATTCTCCGATGTGCGCGCCACCGACGCCAAGCTGAAGCCGCTCACCGAGGCCTCGGGCGGCTCGACCATGTGGCTCGCCGACACCAACGATCCCGACATCCGCTCCGTCCGTCCCGGCCGCGCTGCCGGCGGCTCCGACTGGATCGGGCTGCGCCGCAACGAGGGCTATACCGTCGCCGGCATCAACCAGCTCCCGCTGCTGCCGGGGATCCTGGTGGCGATGGCCTTCCTGCTGGCCATCGGCAGCGCCTGGTGGCGCGAGGGGCGATAGCCTGTCTCTTTCGAATTCAGAGTAAGCCTCTCTTCCCTTCGCGGGCACCTCCTCAACCGTCGCTTGGGGAGGAAGTTCGACCAACATCGGCTCGCTGCCGCGCGCGCTCGCCGGCGGCGTCCAGTTCGGCGATCATCGCCGCCGTCTCCGCCTCCTCATCCACCGCCACCACCGCCGGCCGGACATTCCAGCCCGACCGACACCGATTGCGCAGCCAGAAGATGCAGGCCTGCGTATCGGGCGGATGCTGCACCGTCACGTCGATCTTCTTTGCTTCGCCGCGAAGGACCACGATGCGTTCGACCGACTGGCGATAGCCGACCGCGCGCTCATAGAGCGACCGCGCCACCCGTCCATCGGCGACTGCCCGCCCATCGTGCACCGCCTTGGCGAAGCTCGGTATCTCGGCGATCCAGCGATCGATCGTGCGGTGTCCGACATCGAGCAGTTCCGCCAATTGGGCGTTGGTGGCACCGAGCAGGCATTGGTTATGGGCCTGTTCGTCGTAGTCGGGCTTGTAGAGGGTTGGGCGGCCGGAGGTCATGAACACGAATAATAACTATAGTCCCTCTCGATGCAAGAGAAAAATCACTCAAGTTATATTGCTTCGCCCATTAAAGGGAATTTTGGCGTACCAAAGGACGCCAAATCCCGGGAATGCAAGCAGTGCAGTCACGCGCTCTTGCGCGGCCTGGGCTCCTGTCGATCGCTACTTGGATTTCCTGGCGGCCTTCGCCTTTTCCGGCACCTGTTGCTCGGCGACCTTGACGTCGGGCAACGAGCGATCCTCCTCCTTCACAGGAGCGGCCTCGACGAATGAAACCGGATCGCTGCCGGGGAAGGTGCCTTTCAGAGCCTCATCGAGCTTCTTGTCCAGCTTCTTCCTCGGGTCG
>JAEZIF010000289.1 GCA_023416135.1 Pseudomonadota bacterium | reverse complement strand
ACATCTTGTTGTAGCCCGCGCTGCTCGCCATGCGATTTCGTCTCCCGCCCTGTCCGGTTTGGCTTGCTCCCCGGAAGACGCTGAACTAACACCTTCGACCGGCGCAATGAAGATCGGTCAGTGGGGGGCGCAGGACCAATCGCCGGGCCGCGCAGGAAATAACAGGGACGGAGTCTGCGGGACATGGGATTCGAACTAACGCCCCACTTCTGGAGCGGCCTGGCTCAGATCATCCTGGTCAATATCGTGCTCTCGGGCGACAACGCCCTGGTCATCGCACTGGCCTGCCGCCACCTCGAGAAGCGTCATCAGAAGCCGGCCATCCTGATCGGCAGCGCCGGCGCCATCATCCTGCGCATCATCTTCGTGCTGATCGTCGATCAGCTGCTGAAGATCGGCTACCTCAAGCTGATCGGCGGGCTCTTGCTGCTGTGGATCGGCGTCAAGCTGGTGCAGGGCGAGGAAGAGCACGGTGACGGCGTCAAGGCGTCGGGTTCGGTGTGGGGCGCCATACGAACCATCATCATCGCCGACGCGGTGATGAGCCTGGACAATGCCATCGCCATCGCCGCCGCCGCCCACGGCGACGTTACCCTGATCGTGCTGGGCCTGCTGATCAGCATTCCGCTGATCATCTTCGGCGCCACCCTGATCATGCTGCTGCTGAATCGCTTCCCGATCATCGTCATCGCCGGCGGCGGCCTCCTGGGATACATCGCCGGCGAGGTGCTGGCGACCGATCCGGCCTATGTCGAATGGCTCGCGGCCAGGATCCCCAACCACAAGACGTGGTTCGAGATCGGTGGTGCGGTCTTGACGGTGGCGCTCGGTTACTGGCTGCAACGACGTGCCAAGGCGAAAAAGCACGAAGAGCCGGTCGATCTCGCAGCCGAAGGGCGGAAGGAGTAGCAGATATGGCGAAGATGAAGGCGATTCTCGTCGCGGTCGACGGTTCGGGCACCTCCGACCGCGCCGTCCGCCATGCCTGCGACCTGCTCGCCGCCGGCCTCGCTGCCGAGCTGCACCTGCTCAACGTGCAGCCCAACCTGGGGGGCGCCATCGCCACCTTCGTGTCCAGGGAGCAGATCGACACCCATCATCGCGAGGAGGGCCAAAAGGCCCTGGCTACGGCGATCGACATCGCCAAGAAGGCCGGTGTCGAGGCCAAGGTCCATATCGGCGTCGGCCGCCAGGGCGAGATCGTGAGCGACTTCGTCGGCAAGCTCGGCGCGGGCCTGGTCGTTATCGGCACGCGCGGCCATACCGGACTTGCCGGCGTGCTCCTGGGCTCGGTGGCCCAGGACGTGATCGCCCACGTCAAGGTGCCTGTCACCTTGGTGAAATAGAGCGGAATCCGATCGGGTGATGCGTGTTGCAGGAGGCACAATCCGTCCAGCTGGAAACCAGCCGGACGGATTGTGCTTGAGCCTCGGTTGTTGGCGGCCTCGCGAAGGCGTAAAAACGCGCCGCACGCTTGAGGAGGTCGAGTGGCGGAGCAGTTGTGGCGACGCGAGGCCCTGGCGCCGTACGCCACCCTGCCGTGGCATAGCCGCGGCCGGCTGCATGCCGAGAGTGAGGATCCCTCACGCAGCCCGTTCCAGCGCGATCGCGACCGTATCATCCATTCGACGGCGTTCCGCCGCCTGAAGCACAAGACTCAGGTGTTCGTCTATCACGAGGGCGACCACTACCGGACGCGATTGACGCATTCGCTGGAAGTGGCTCAGATCGCCCGAACGATTTGTCGCGCGCTGCGTCTCGACGAGGATCTCGGCGAGGCGGTCGCGCTCGCCCACGATCTTGGCCACACGCCGTTCGGTCATGCCGGCGAGGAGGCTCTGCACGCGGCGATGAAGCCGTTCGGCGGTTTCGACCACAACGCCCAGACATTGCGCATCCTCACCAAGCTCGAGGAGCGCTATGCCGAGTTCAACGGGCTCAACCTCACCTGGGAGACGCTGGAAGGCGCGGTCAAGCACAACGGGCCGTTGCTCGAGAACGAGCGCACGCTCTCGGATCTCCCCGCGGCCATCGTCGAATACTGCCAGGACCACGATCTCGAGCTCGAAGGCCATGCCGGTCCCGAAGCGCAGGTCGCGGCGCTGAGCGACGACATCGCCTACAACAACCACGACATAGACGACGGCCTGCGCGCCGGCCTGTTCCGCATCGCTGACCTCATGGGCCTGCCGCTGGTCGGCGAGATGTTCTCGCTGGTGTCCAGGAAGTATCCCGGGCTGGACGAATCTCGCTTGGTCCACGAGGCGGTGCGCCGAGTGATCAACGCCATGGTCGAGGACGTCATGGCCGAGACGCGACGACGGCTGGCCGACGCCCAGCCGACATCCGTCGCCGATATCCGCGCGCTCGACCGTCCCGTGGTGGCCTTCTCCGAACGCATGTCCGAGACCGACCGCACCGTGAAGAAGTTCCTGTACGGCCGCATGTACGAGCACTGGCATCTCAACCGGTCGCACTCCAAGGCGCGTCGCGTCGTCATGGACCTGTTCGGTCTCCTGTTCGCCGAGCCCAACTGCCTGCCGCCGCCGTGGCGCGAGCGTGCCGAGTCCGCAGAACGCCCGGCCCGCGCCCGCATCGTCGCCGACTACATCGCCGGCATGACCGACAGGTACGCACTCGACGAGCACCGGCGGCTCTTCGATCTGTACAATTGAATGCCGCTGTCATCGGGAGCGAAGTGAAGGATCTCTTGCCGCTAGCGAGCGGCGATCAGGTCCTTCGCCGCGCTCAGGACGACATGAGGGGCCGGGATGACAAAGCAGCCCGAATAGGCAATACCCCCGCCCCATGAACCCGTACCGCCATTTCATCGGCGAGATCGAGGCCGCTCTGCGCGCCATGCAGGCAGCCGGCGAATTGCCGTCGGAGCTCGATTTCTCTGCCATCACGGCCGAGCCGCCGCGCGATGCCGCGCACGGCGACATCGCAACCAACGCCGCCATGGTGCTGGCCAAGGCCGCCAAGAAGAAGCCGCGCGACATCGCCGAGCCGCTGCTTGCCCGCCTCAAGGCCAATCCCGACGTGGTCGACGGCGCGGTCGCGGGCCCGGGGTTCATCAACCTGAAGATCGCGGACAGCTTCTGGCGCGAGCGGCTGCGCGACTGCCTCGAGGCCGGGACTGCCTATGGCGATTCGCCGATGGGGCAGGGCGCCAAGGTCAATGTGGAGTATGTGTCGGCCAATCCGACGGGCCCCCTGCACGTCGCCCACGCCCGTGGCGCGGTGGTCGGCGATGCGCTGGCCAACCTGCTCGCCAAGGCGGGCTACGCCGTCACCAAGGAGTACTACATCAACGATGCCGGTGCTCAGGTCGACAAGCTCGGCCAGTCGACGTTCCTGCGCTACAAGGAGGCCTTGGGCGATGCGATCGGCGACATCCCCGAAGGACTCTATCCCGGCGAGTACCTGAAGGAGGTCGGCGCCGCGATCGCCGAGCGTGACGGCGCGCGCTGGATCGACAAGCCGCAGTCGGACTGGCTGCCGGCCATGCGCGACTTCGCCATCGAGACGCTGATGGCCGAGATCAAGACCGATCTCGAGACGCTCGGCGTCAAGATGGATGTCTATACATCCGAGCGCGCGCTGGTCGATGCAGGTGGTGTCGATCGCGTCTTCCAGGAGTTGAGCCGCCAGGGTCTGATCTATACCGGCCGCCTCGAGCCGCCCAAGGGCCAGAAGCCCGACGACTGGGAGGATCGCGAGCAGGTGCTGTTCCGCGCTACCAGCTTCGGCGATGAAGTGGACCGGCCTCTGAAGAAGTCCGACGGAAGCTGGACCTACTTCGCCAACGACATCGCCAACCACTTCGACAAGTTTCGCCGCGGCTTCGCCGACATGATCGACGTTTGGGGCGCCGACCACAGCGGCTACGTCAAGCGCATGAAGGCGGCCGTCAGCGCCATCACCGAAAAGCAGGGCGAGCTCGACGTCAAGCTCTGCCAGCTCGTGCGCGTGATGAAGAACGGCGAGATGGTCCGCATGTCCAAGCGCGCCGGAACATTCGTTACTTTGCGCGACCTCCTCGACGAGGTCGGCCCGGATGTCGTGCGCTTCACCATGCTGACACGCAAGAACGATGCGCCGTTCGACTTCGATGTCGCGAAGGCCACAGAACAGTCACGCGATAACATGGTGTGGTATGTCCAGTATGGGCATGCGCGGACTCGCTCTGTGCTGAGGCAAGCCGCCGCCGCCGGCATGGCGATCGATGGGCTGGACAGCGCTCCGTTGGATCGTCTGGCGGACGCCGGCGAGCTGGCGCTCATTCGCCTGATCGTCCAGTGGCCACGCCAGGTCGAGGCCGCGGCTGCCGCCCACGAGCCCCATCGGATTGCCTTCTACCTCTACGAGCTGGCTGCCGCCTTCCATGCCCATTGGACCCGCGGCCGCGAGGAGCCCGGGCTGCGTTTCGTGGTCGAGGGCGACGCCGAACTCACACGGGCGCGTCTGGCGTTGGTACAGGGAATCGGATTTGTGATAGGATCGGGTCTGAAGGTCTTCGGCGTAACACCCGTCGAAGAGATGAGATAAGGAAGAAAATGCACATCCGCCGGTCCCCCTCCGGCGACGGTCCAACCATCTACCGGCCAGCTGAGTCGGTAGCTTCCGTACGGCTCGATCCGCCGGCTAGGCCCGTCGCGCACGAACCCGATTCGATCCCGCCGCCGCCGCGCGATTCGCTGCTCATGCGCGTCAATCGACGGCGTGGCCAGATCCTCACCGTCATGGTCTCGATCGCCGCCGTCGCGAGCTTCGGCTCGGTCGTGTGGTGGGCGCACAACCAGGACGTCAAGGCAGGCGGCCGGGGCCTGGAGCCCCTGGTCGTGCAGGCCCCGGCGACTCCGTCGCGGGTCCAGCCGGAGAATGCCGGCGGGCTCACCGTCCCGAACCAGGACAAGGAAGTCTTCAACCGCTTGCAGCCCAACACCGTGCCCGCCCAGCCCGAAAAGTTGCTGCCCGGTCCGACCAATCCCAAGTTGCCGGCAGGTGGGATTCTGCCGACGCCGGCCGCGCCCAAGCCGCCCGACACCGAGGTCGCGGCCAAGACCCCGACGCCGATGCAGGCCGCGACGCCGGCTTCGGTCACGCCGGGCAGTGGTACCCCGGCGCCTGCGCCCGCGGTGACCGAGACCAAACCCGCCGCTACCGAGAGCGGGCCCAGCATCGCCAGCCTGATCGACAATATATCGGGTCCGGTCGGCGGCTGGCGTGTGCAGGTCGCGTCGGTCAAGAACGAGGACGTCGCCAAGTCGACCTGGGCCCGTCTGCAGAGCGCCCATGGCGACGTGATGGCCAACCTTCGCATGCAGGCCGTGCGTGTCGATCTCGGCGACAAGGGCGTGTGGTACCGCGTCCGGGGCGGCCCGCTCGACGAGAAGCAGGCGCAGAACGTCTGCAGCACGCTCAAGACCCGCAAGGCCGACTGCGTGCTGATCCCGCCGGCGCGCTAGGCTTGGGTCGTCCAGAGCGTAGCCAAGGACTTCGTGGCGTTTAATGAGCACACCTGCGGCAGTGGCCATGAGATCCTTCGCCACGATGGAGATGACATGACGGCCGGAGCCGTCATCTTCGGCTGCGCCGGTCCCGATCTCACGGCTGACGAGCGCGCGTTCTTTCGTGATGCCGATCCGCTGGGCTTCATCCTGTTCGCGCGCAATGTCGACACGCCCGAGCGCACTCATCGGCTGGTCGACGAACTGCGCTCGTCGGTCGCGCGCGCCGATGCGCCGGTGCTGATCGACCAGGAAGGCGGCCGAGTCGCGCGCCTGCGCCCGCCGCAGTGGCGCAAGGCGCCGCCGGCGCGCGTCTTCGGCGAGCTCTATGCCCGCGATCCCGAGCGCGGGCTGGAAGCTGCGCGCCTGAACTCGCGCCTGCTGGCCGCCGACGTCGCCTCGATCGGCGTCGATGTCGACTGCCTGCCCGTTCTCGATATCGCTTTCCCTGGGACCCATGCCGTGATCGGCGATCGCGCCTATGCCGACCGGCCCGAGCCGGTCGCGGCGCTCGGCCGGGCCGCCGCCGAGGGCCTTCTGGCCGAAGGCGTCATGCCGGTGATCAAGCACATTCCCGGTCACGGTCGCGCCACCGTCGACAGCCACGAAGCGCTGCCGCGCGTGACGGCCTCCCGCGAGCAGCTGGAGCGCACCGACTTCCTGCCCTTCAGGCTTCTGGCGGACCTGCCCTGGGCCATGACCGGCCATCTCCTGTTCGATGCCATCGATCCGGCCGCTGCCATCACGGTATCGGCACGGGGCGTGAAGGAGATCATCCGCGACCATATCGGCTTCGACGGCCTGCTGCTGTCCGACGACCTCTCCATGCAGGCGCTCGGCGGCTCGCTGGCCGAGCGCGCCGAGCGCGCCCTGACCGCGGGCTGCGACATCGCCCTGCACTGCAACGGCCGCATGGACGAGATGACGGCGATCGCTGCCCGCACCGGCACCATGACCGTGGCGGCGGCAGCCCGGTTCGCCGCCGGCCGTACTTTTCTTGCACGCCATCGCGATCCAGCCGGCAAGACGGGCCTCGCCGACGCCGCCCGGAAGCTCGCGACCATGGTGGGGGAATGGGGATAAGGCAGGGTCAAATCCTGTGGCGGTGCCCGGCATCGATGGCATAAACGGGTCTCACATGAGTGACGCTCAAAGCCCGCCCAACGACAACTTCGCCGCCGCCGGTCCGGATGTGATCGAGCCGGGCGAGGGCGAGCTGATCGTCAATCTGGAGGGCTTCGAAGGCCCGCTCGACCTGCTGCTGACCCTGGCGCGCGACCAGAAGGTCGACCTGCGGCGCATCTCCATGGTGGCACTGGTCGATCAGTACCTGGCGCATGTGGCCCAGGCCCGCCGGCTCCGCCTGGAACTCGCCGCCGACTATCTCGTGATGGCGGCCTGGCTCGCCTACCTGAAATCGCGCTTGCTGCTGCCCGAGCCGCCGGCCGGCGAGGAGCCGTCGGGCCAGGAGATGGCCGACGCCCTGCAATGGCAGCTGCGCCGCCTCGAAGCCATGCAGGAGGCGGGCGTGCGCCTGATGGCCCGCCCGCAGCTCGGCAAGGACGTCTTCTCCCGCGGGAAGCCCGAAGGTGTGATCGTGGTGCGCCGCGCCGTGTGGGACGTGAAGCTGTACGACCTGCTGTCGGCCTACGGTCACCAGGTGCGGCCCAAGGATGCCGACACCTATCAGATCGAGCCCATGCAGTTCTTCTCGGTTGAGGAAGCGGCCGAGCGACTGGGCCGCATGCTGGGCATTGCCATCGACTGGCAGACGCTCGAAGCCTTCCTGCCGGCGGGTCTCACCGATCCGACGAAGCGCCGCTCGGCAATGGCCTCGACCTTCGTCGCGGGTCTCCAGCTCGCCAAGGACGGCCAGGTCGAGCTGCGCCAGACCGAGCGCTTTGGCCCGATCTATCTACGTAAACGTACCGAGAAACGGTGACAGGGCTCTCCATGTCAGATCAAGAGAAGCCGAACTCCGAGACCGCCGAGATTCTCAAGCCCGACACGGCCGAGGTCGCTGTCGTCGATGCCGCCAAGGAGAAGTCCAAGGAGGCTGAGGACGAGGCTGCCGAGTCGCAGGCCGATGACGAGGAAGTCGACGAAGAGGCCGATGAGGAAGGCGGCGACGACGGGGACGAC
>JAEZIF010000201.1 GCA_023416135.1 Pseudomonadota bacterium | reverse complement strand
GTCGTACGCCCTGGAGGGGGTGCGGAGGCCGGCGAGAGGCTGCCGGCCTCCGCTGCGACGCGACCACCACCGGGCAAGCTCGACGAGGGGACGTCGCTGCCCGTTCGTGGGGGGGAAGGAAGTGGTGGATCGCGTCGCGGGGGCTGTGAATCTGCTGGAGGTTTCAGGGAATCGAGCCGCACGACCTGCTTGATCGAGGCGGGCTCGAGCTTGAGATGCTTGATGGCGAGCTTCTCGACGCGCTCGGCCTCGTTGAGGTGAGCCCATTCGACCCGCAGGATGTGCGTGGCCTGCTGGCTCTCGATGATCTTCTGGTTGGTGCGGTCGATCGTCTCCTCGAGGTCCGCCACCTTGTACTTGACGGTGAAGAGTCCGATCGCGGTGGCGACCGCGGCCATCGACCAGAACACGAGTCCGCGATGGATCATGCGCGGCCCTCCTGTGCGCTGGCAATCTTCTCGGCGACACGCAGGCGCGCCGAGCGGGCGCGCGGGTTGGCGGCGATCTCGGCGTCGGACGGCAGCACGGGCTTGCGCGTGAGATCGCGCAGTTCGGCCGGCGCCGCATCGGCGCGCGGCGGCGCATGGCGCGACGGGCCGGGAATCCGGCCGGCGCGGGCACGTACGAACTCCTTCACGGCGCGGTCTTCCAGCGAATGGAAGGAGACGACCGCGAGGCGGCCGCCCGGCGCTAGCACCTGCTCGGCGGCGGCGAGGCCGCGCTCGAGCTCGCCCAGCTCGTCGTTCACGGCGATGCGCAGCGCCTGGAAGGTGCGGGTGGCGGGATCGCTCTCGTCCCTGCCCTGCGGCCCCACAGCCCGGCGCACGATCTCGGCCAGCTCGCCGGTGGTCTCGATACGCTTCTGCTTGCGCGCCTCGACGATGGCGCGAGCCACGCGGCGGCTGCGACGCTCCTCGCCGTAGCGGAAAATGATGTCGGCGAGCTCGGCTTCGTCGGCTTCGTTCACGAGGTCCGCGGCCGAAGGCCCGTTCTTCTCCATCCGCATGTCGAGCGGACCGGAGGCACGGAACGAGAAGCCGCGCTCGGCCTGGTCGAATTGCATGGACGACACGCCGAGGTCGAGCGTCACGCCGTCGACGTCATCGACGCCCTCGGCCGACAGCAGATCGGCCATGTCGCCGAAGCGGCCTTCGATCAGGCGGAGCCGCGGCGCGTAGCGCTCGGCAAGCGTACGACCGGCGATGATGGCGTCGGGATCGCGGTCGATGGCTATAACCCGGCAGTCGGCGCGATCGAGCATGGCCGTGGTGTAGCCGCCGGCGCCGAAGGTGCCGTCGACATAGCGGCCGCCGTCGCGCGGCTGCAGAGCATCGACAACCTCGCTCAGCAGTACGGGGATATGGCGCTCGCTCATGCGTCACCTGCCCCGAGGCCGCGCACGAACGCCGCCATCTTGTCGCGATCGGAATCGCGGCGGGCCTGCCAGCGGCCCGGATTCCACAGCTGGAACTTGTCGCCCTTGCCGACCAGCATCACGCCTTCGGAGACCTCGAGCACGCTGGCGAATTCAGCCGGCAGCGAGAAGCGGCCGTCCGGCTCCATGGCAATGGTGCGGGCGGACGCCGAGAGGTAGCCCGCAGGATCGAACGCCTCATCATCGAGCGCGACCTTGAGCGCGCCCTTCGGCCCAAGCGCCTCGGCGCGCAGCCGATCGAGCATGGCGTCGAAGCCGGCGCGGGAATTGCCGTTCACGACGCCGGCGAGGTTGGGCGAGTGATAGAGCACGAAGGCACCACGGTCATCAGCAGGCAGTTCGTCGCGAAAAGCAGCGGGCAACAAGACCCGGCCTTTTTTGTCGAGCTTGATCAGGATTTCGGACCGAAAGGCCACCGGCCCAGTCCCCCTGCACTCCCCCGCGACCGGTGCCCCACGCCCCAGTCTGTTGACGGGATGGTATGGGATACCATGGGAATTTCAGGGAGGCAATGTAGAAGCGCAAGAATCCACAAGGAATCCAAAGCCTTTAGCTACTAAATATATTGTCCAGTGATTGCGCAAGACCGCAAGAGATTGAATCGGTCCCAGGTATGGACGCCCTGCCGTCTCCCCATCTCCAGATGTTGGTGCGATGAAAAAAATCCAGGTCGGACTTGGGGACATCAAGACTACATTATAAATGCAGTAACAGCACACTTCGAGAAAAATAACTTGAGTTCGAAACGATCGGAACGCCGACTTTAGGCGCTCCGGAAGGGGCCATTGGTTGGAGCCGAGACGCCGCTCACACCATAGGTTGCGTCAGCCGATCGCAATGCGAGCAGTGCTGTCATCAGCAGGTCAGACGGCCTGTAAGCCGGGTTCTGTCCTCGCCTTGCGGCGATGGATGGCCATTCCTCTGGGACGCCCGTTACCAAGCGCCTCGCGCGACCGACCCGGGCGGCGACGCGGAAACACCGCTGCCGGTTACCCGGCTGGCCGCCCCTATTTGGTCTTGCTCCCGGTGGGGTTTGCCGTGCCGCTTCCGTTGCCGGTCGCGCGGTGGGCTCTTACCCCACCGTTTCACCCTTGCCTGCCCGCTAACCCAAATGGGCAAGCCGGGCCGGCGGTCTGTTCTCTGTGGCACTTTCCCTGGGGTCGCCCCCGCCGGCCGTTAGCCGGCACCGTGTCTCCGTGGAGCCCGGACTTTCCTCACCGAGCGGTTGCCCGCTCAGCGCAGCCATCCGGCCGTCTGACCTGAGGGCCCTAGCTAAGCTTCGTGCCCCATTTGGTCAAGAAGGTCGGCCAGAAGAGAGCGGGTTTCGGCGTCGGCCACGCCGTCGGCCTCGGCGGGCCGAAAGCGGCGCTGGAAGGACGCGACGATGTCGGCGGTGGTCGCCTCGACGGCGGGCGGATAGCCGAAGCGCTGCAAGGCCAGTTGGATGTCGCCTCCCAGTGGCGCCGCGCCGGGACGCGGCCACAGACCCACGCCGCCGGCCGCCAGCGTTGCCCAGGGGAAACGCAGCCCCGGATCGATCTTGCGCCCGGGCGCGATGTCGGAATGACCGACGACATTGCGCCGCACGATGGCGGGATGGCGATCGATGATGTCGCGGCAAAGCTTAATCAGCGCCGAGATCTGCGCATCGGGATAGTCATGCCGGTCGCCATGCAGATTGACGATCTCGATGCCGATCGACGTGCCGTTGAGCGCATCGCGACCACGCCAGTGCGAACGGCCGGCATGCCAGGCGACGCGATCTTCGGCCACCAGCCGATACGCAGTGCCGTCTTCCGCCAGGACGTAGTGTGCGCTGACGCGGTTGGGCCGCTTGTCGTCACGAAGGATTTTCAGCGATTCGTCGAGAGGCAGTTCAGTGTAATGCAGCACCAGTACGTCGACCGCCGACTGGCGCGCCGCATGATTGGGCGACGGGAGGTCGATCACACAGGCCAATTCACGCCGGCCTGATCACGCCGGGACAAGGCCGCGCTCGCGCCGCAGCCGGTCGTAGGCATCGTTGATCAGCGCGACCTTGCGGTTGGCCATGGCGACGGCCTCCTCGGGCAGGCCCTGCGCGATCAGCCGGTCGGGATGGTTGGCCTTGACCTGGCGCAGCCAGGCTTCGCGGACCTGCTCGTCGGTCGCCAGCGGATCGATGCCCAGGATGGTGCAGGGCTCGCATTCGACGACGCCCAGCGCCGCCGCCTTGGCGCGTTCGAAGCGCGCGCTGCTCAGGCCGAAGAGTCGCGAGACCTCGGCGAGATAATCGGCCTCATCGAGGTCGATCGGGCCGTCCGCCTTGGCGATGCTGAACAGGCCTTCGAGCAGCTCCTCGAGGATCTCCGGCGCATCCGGGAACAACGCCGCGAGCTGACGTGCATAGGTCTCGTAACCGGCGACATCGCGCTTGGCGAGATTGAAGAAGCGCTCGACGTTGCGTTCCTCGCCCGGCGGCACGTGGAAGAAATCGCGGAAGGCCGCGGTCTCCGCCTCCGAGACCTCGCCGTCGACGCTCGCCATCTTGGCGCCGAGCGCGATCACGCCGATGGTGAAGGCTATCTGGCGCAGGCCGGGATGCGCGCCGTCGTCGGCCGGCGGCGAGGTGAGGCCGAGCAAGGATGCGAACGATTCGCCGTTGGCGAGCCGGGTCACCCCTTCGACGATTTTGTCCCAGATCTTCATGTCGCCCCGCTACGCGTTCCCGCTCACAGGATCAAGGAGCCGATCGCCACGCCAACCAGCAGGACAAGGGCGAGGCGCCGGTAGAACCCCTCGCTGGCCAGGGGAAACAACTTCGTGCCCAGCACGCCGCCCAGCATGACGGCCGGGGCCATGACCAGACCGAAAACGAGCGTATCCCGGTCGACCAGGCCGCGGACGGCGAATGCTGCGATGGTGACGAGATCGACGAACACGAAATAGGTCGTGAGGTTGGCGCGCACGCGCGTCACAGTTTCGTCACCTGCGAGGTAGTAGAAGGCGATCGGAGGTCCGGCCATGCCGGCGAGGCCGTTGAGGAAGCCGCTGGTGACCCCCGCGGCCAACGTCGTTGCCGGGCGGGGCCGCCCCTTGAAGCGCCAGCCGCTCGCCAGCAAGGCGACCGCGCCCAGAACGATCGCCGAGATCACCCACCTCATCGGCTCGGGAGCGACCTGGACCAGGACGAGATTGCCGACGGGAACGCCCGCTGCCGCGGCCAGCAGGAGCAGGCCGATGCGACGCCAGTCGACCAGGCGCACGACGCCCGGAACCACCGGCAAGGCCACTGCAATCTCCAGCAGCAGGCAAAGAACCACGCCGACAGCCGGGCCGTAAAAGGCCGAGAAGACGGGAGTCATGATCATGGCCGCGCCGAACCCCGCGAATCCCCGCACCATGCCTGCAATGCAGGCCACGGCAACGCAGATCAGGAAGGGAAGAGCAAGCAAGTCCGGCATCGGGCGCTATCTCATCCCGACGTCAGGGAATGGCAGCATCCCGCAAGCTGTAGCATTGCCGGTGCACAGGCCGGACATCATATAATACGGGCCATGCCCTCAAAGAATCTCGCGGTTTCCAACGTCCCGCTCCTGATGCCGTACGTGCAGCGGCGGCCGGAGACGGTGGGCGGCAAGCCCTTCAAGCTGGTGTCGGATTACACGCCGGCCGGCGACCAGCCCGAAGCGATTCGTCAGCTCATCGCCGGCGTGTCGGAGGGCGAGCGCGACCAGGTGCTGCTGGGCGTCACCGGCTCGGGCAAGACCTTCACCATGGCCAACGTCATCGCCTCGCAGGGCCGGCCCTCGCTGGTGCTGGCGCCCAACAAGACACTGGCCGCCCAGCTCTACGGAGAGATGAAGGGCTTCTTCCCGGACAACGCCGTCGAGTACTTCGTGTCGTACTACGACTACTACCAGCCCGAAGCCTACGTTCCGCGCACCGACACCTACATCGAGAAGGATTCGTCGATCAACGAGCAGATCGACCGCATGCGCCACTCGGCGACGCGCGCCCTGATGGAGCGCGACGATGTGATCATCGTCGCCTCGGTGTCGTGCATCTACGGCATCGGTCCGCTCGAGAACTACCAGACCATGACCTTCCGGCTGCACAAGGGCCAGAAGATCGACCGCACCTCGCTGCTGCGGCGCTTCGTCGAGCAGCAGTACAAGCGCAACGACAATGCCTTCCAGCGCGGCACCTTCCGCGTACGTGGCGACACGGTCGACCTGTTCCCGGCTCACTACGAGGACAAGGCGTGGCGCATGGAAATGTTCGGTGACGAGCTCGAATCGATCGTCGAGTTCGATCCGCTGACCGGCGAGAAGACGGCGACGCTGTCTGACATCGTGGTCTACGCCAACAGCCACTATGTGACGCCCCGGCCGACGATGCAGAAGGCGATCGAGCAGATAAAGACCGACCTCAGGCAGCGGCTCGACGAATTCAACCGCGCCGGCCGGCTGCTCGAGGCGCAACGGCTGGAGCAGCGCACGCTGTTCGACATAGAGATGCTGGAAACGACCGGCGCCTGCGCCGGCGTCGAGAACTATTCGCGCTATCTCACCGGTCGCAAGCCGGGCGAGCCGCCGCCCACGCTGTTCGAGTACTTCCCCGAGCGCTCGCTGCTGATCGTCGACGAGAGCCACGTCACGGTGCCGCAGATCGGCGGCATGTTCCGCGGCGACTTCAACCGAAAGAGCGTGCTGGCCGAGTTCGGCTTCCGCCTGCCCTCGGCGATCGACAACCGGCCGCTCAAGTTCGAGGAATGGGAAACGCTGCGACCGCAGACGACGTTCGTCAGCGCCACCCCGGGGCCGTGGGAGATGGAGCGCACTCAGGGCACCTTCATCGAGCAAGTGATCCGCCCGACCGGCCTCATAGATCCGACGGTGATCATCCGGCCGGTCGAGAAGCAGGTCGACGACCTGATCGCCGAGTGCCGCGACTGCGCCAAGAAGGGCCAGCGTGTCCTGGTGACGGTGCTGACCAAGCGCATGGCCGAGGACCTCGTCGAGTACATGCACGAGGCCGGCATCCGCTGTCGCTATCTGCATTCGGACATCGACACGCTGGAGCGCATCGAGATCATCCGTGATCTGCGGCTCGGCGCGTTCGACGTGCTGGTCGGCATCAATCTGCTGCGCGAAGGTCTCGACATCCCCGAATGCGCCCTGGTGGCGATCCTCGACGCCGACAAGGAGGGCTTCCTGCGCTCACCGACTTCGCTGGTCCAGACCATCGGTCGCGCGGCGCGCAACGTCGACGGTCGGGTCATCCTCTATGCCGACCAGATGACCGATTCGATCAAGTACGCGATGGCTGAGACCGAGCGGCGGCGTGTCAAGCAGATGGCCTACAACAAGGAGCACGGCATCACGCCGGCCTCGGTGAGGAAGAACATCGCCGAGATCCTGCAGTCGACCGCCGAGCGCGACCATTACACGGTCGACACCGGCGTGTCGGGCGACGTGCACCTGGTCGGCCACAACCTGCGCACCCACATCGCCGAGCTGGAGAAACGTATGCGCGACGCCGCGGCCAACCTCGAGTTCGAGGAAGCCGCCCGCATCCGCGACGAGATCCGCCGGCTCGAGGCCAACGAGCTCGAGCTGCCGGGCCAGGCCGCCAGCGCCAATGTCGGCGTGCATCTCGGCAAGATGCAGCACAGCCGCGTCTTCCGCGGCGTGCGCACCGGCTCGGGTGGCCGCGGCAAGCAGGCCCGTCGCAGCGGCCGCTAAGGACGGTCGATGCGGCGGCACTTCCTGGGATGGCTGGCCGCCGCCACCTTGTTGCTGGCCGCGCTTGCCCAGGCTGCCGACCGCGACACGACGCGCGAGGAGGTCATCCGCATCCCGACCGTGGGCGGCGCGTCGATGCTCGCCACCGTCATGCGCCCGCCGGGCGAGCAGCGCCGCCCCTTGGCCGTCATCAACCACGGCTCACCGGCTATCGCCTCGCAACGGCCAGAAATGGCTTTGCCGCGCTACGAAGCGCTGTCGTCGTGGTTCGTCGAACGAGGCTATGTCGTGGTCCTGCCGCTGCGCCGAGGCTACGGCGACACCGGCGGCGCATGGGCCGAGGGCTACGGCGACTGCGACGAACCGGATTATTATACGGCCGGCCTGCACGGCGCCGAGGACATCCAGGCCGCGCTCGATCTGATGCGCAGGCAGCGCTACGTCCTGCCCGACCGTTCGATCGTCGTCGGCCATTCGGCCGGCGGCTGGGCGACGCTCGCACTGTCGAGCCGCAATCCGCGCGGCGTCGCCGGCATGATCAATTTCGCCGGCGGCCGCGGCGGCCGCCAGCAGCTGGGCGACGGGCGCATCGGCAACTGCAAGGCCGGCGAGCTGGTGAAGGCCGCAGGGTGGTACGGCGCAACGGCGCGCGTGCCCGTGCTCTGGGTCTATGCCGCCAACGACAATTTCTTCAGCCCCGCCCTCGCGCGCCGCATGTTCGACGCCTACGACAGGGCGGGCGGCCGCGGTACCTACCGTCCGCTCGGCGAATTCGATGGCAACGGCCATGGCCTGGTCGGCGACGAGGACGGTGTCGCGTTCTGGGAGAAGCCGGTGATCGGGTTTCTGGAAAGCCTCAAATAGGGCCGTTCAGGTTTCGCCATCCAGGGCGCTTTCGTGCCATCGCCGCAACAACAGGTGGCCAAGCCAGCTCAGCAGCAGATAGATCGCGATGCCGGTCGCCGAAATCAGCACCAGGGCCGCGAACATGCGCGGGATCTTGAGCTGGTAGCCCGATTCGAGGATTCGCCAGGCGAGGCCCGAGGCGTTGCCGCCGGTGCCGGCCACGAACTCCGCCACCACCGCGCCGATCAGCGCCAGGCCGCCCGAGATCCGAAGACCGCCCAGGAAATACGGCAGCGCCGCGGGCAGGCGCAGATCGACCAGGGTGCGCCAGCGGCCCGCGCCGTAGAGCTGGAACAGGTCGAGCAGGTTGGGATCGACCGAGCGCAAGCCGAGGAGGGTGTTCGACAGGATGGGGAAGAACGCCACCAGCCAGGCGCAGATCAGCAACGAGAGCTCGACATTGTCGGCCCACACGATGATCAGCGGCGCGATGGCGACGATCGGCGTCACCTGGAGGATGATCGCGTAGGGAAACAGCGACTGCTCGACCCAGCGCGACAGCGAAAACAGGATCGCGAGCAAGCCGCCGACCACGACGGCGGCAGCCAGCGCCTCGACAGTGATGCGCACGGTGACCAGCAGCGACGGCTCGAGCGTGCCCCAGTCGGCGACAAGCGTCTTCGCCACCAGGACAGGGCCGGGCAGGATATAGGGTGGGATGGCAGCCGTGTGCACGACGCCTTCCCACAGGGCAAGCATCAGCACGCCCAACGCGATCGGGGCGATCACTCCGGCGTTGCTCATGCGGCCATCGCCTCGCCCAGCCGTGACGAGGCCTGCCGGCACCAGGCCGCATACTCCGCCGAGGTGCGGAAGTCCTGGCTGCGCGGATAGGGCTCCGTGACCACGAGTTCCGCCGACACGCGCCCCGGCCGCGCCGCCATCACCACGATACGCTGCGACAGGAACACCGATTCGAAGACCGAGTGCGTCACGAACACGACCGTGACCCCGCTCTGCTGCCACAGCTCCAGCAGGTCGTCGTTCAGGCGGTGCCGTGTGATCTCGTCGAGGGCGGCGAACGGCTCGTCCATCAGCAGCAGCTTGGGCTGGATCACCAGGGCGCGCGCCAGCGACACGCGCATCTTCATGCCGCCCGAGAGCTGACGAGGCCAGGCGCGCTCGAAGCCTTTCAGCCCGACGTCGCCGAGCGCCCCGGCCGCTCGCGCCTCGCGCTCGCTCTTCGCCATGCCGCGCAGCTTGAGCGGCAGGGCAACATTGGCCAGCGCGGTGGCCCACGGCATCAGGGTCGGCTCCTGGAAGACGAAACCGAGATCCTGCCTGCTCGTTTCGTCGGACCACTCGACGGTGCCCGCCGCCGGCTCCGTCAGGCCCGCGACCAGCCGCAGCAACGTGGATTTGCCGCAGCCTGAAGGGCCGAGCACGCTCAGGAATTCGCCTCGCCGTATGTCGAGCGACACGTCGGCGAGGGCTTTTACGCCATTGGCAAAGACCTTCGAGACGCCACGAACGCCGACAAGTCGCATTCAGGCCGACGGCAGCGTGAGATCGAGCGTGGCGGTCCACACCGGCATCGGCAGGGTGTCGCGCGCGGCGAGATTGGCCGGCAGCTCCTCGCGGTCGGCGACCTTCTCGAAGGGCAGCACCAGGCCGGCGCGCACGCCGAACACGGCGTCGCCGTCGAGGTGCTTGTCGTCCTCGGGGAAGAACTCGGTGATCAACGGCTTGTGGCCCGGCGCATTGATGATCATGTGCAGATGCGCCGGCCGCCAGGCGTTGCGACCCAGGGCGCGCAGCATGTCGCCGGCCGGCCCGTCGTCCGGCACGGTGTAGGCGATCGGCCGCACCGTCGAATAGGAGAAGGTGCCGTCGTCGGCCACCCTGAGCTGCCCGTGATAGTTGGTCGGCGAGTTCCTCGGATCCTGCTGGGAATAGAGGCCATTGCCGCCGTTCTGCCAGAGCTGAAGCATCGCGCCTCTGGCCGGCGCCCCCTTTTCGTCCCTGATGCGGCCATGCACGACCAGCGGTTCGCCGACCTGGCCTTTCCAGAGGTCGCCGCCATTGGGCAGCTCGGGCGCATTCTCGATCAGGAACGGGCCCAGCACCGACGACTGTGTTCCGGTGGTCGCCGCGTTAATCATGTCGACCAGGGAAGAGACGCCCAGAAGATCGGAGAACAGGATGTATTCATTGCGCTTGTCGTCGGTGAATTTGGTCGCGCGCGTGAGCGCGTCGATTGCGGCACCCCACTCGGCCTGGGTGACCTTGTTGTCGCGCACGAAACTGTGCAGGTGACCGGCCAGGCTCACCAGCAGGGTGCGGGTGCGCTCCGACGGCGCGTTCTTGGCATAGTCGGCGAAAGCCTGAGTGATGCTGGTCGGCGTCAGGTTGCGCATGAAGGGCTCCTCCCGGACGGCCGTTCTAGCGGGCCGCTCTCAGCAAAGCATCGTAGTCGGCGCGCAGCAGGGCGAACAACAGATGGTCGGCCCACTGACCGTTGATGCGCAGGTACTGACGAGCCAGCCCTTCCTCGTGGAACCCGACCTTGGCCAGAACCGCCTTGGAAGGCTCGTTGTGCGGCAGGCAGGCGGCCTCCAGGCGGTGCAGCCTGAGGTCATCGAACACGAAAGGCAAGGTAGCGCGCAGCGCGTCGGTCATGAGGCCCTGGCCGGCGTAGGGCTGGCCCATCCAGTAGCCGACCGAGGCGGCCTGGGCGACGCCGCGGCGGACATTGCTGAGATTGATGCCGCCGGCCAGCCGACGCCCCTCGTTCGTGAATACGAACAGGCCATAGGCCTCGCCGGACCGCCACTCGCGGGCCTGCTGGCGCAGGCGGCGCCGGTAGTGGTCGCGACCCAGCGAATCCTCAGGCCAGGTCGGTTCCCACGGTGTGAGAAAGGCCCTGCTGCGCGCCCTGAGTTCCGCCCATTCGGCCCAGTCGTCCATGGTCGGAGCCCGCAAAAACACCCTCCGACCGGCGATTCTGGTCATCCCGGACAGCGACAATGGGACATCGGCAAAGCGGAACATCTTGGTCTATAGTAATCCAGCTTTGGAATTGTTACATGTTTTCCGAGGCTTGACGTAGGAAATTGAGACTGTCGGCCGCGCCACCCGGACCTCAGCCAGGCCTTGAAAAGGCTCGACGGTGATATGAAATTCCCCCTCCTCTAGGACGCATCCCGTTCAGGACGGCCATGGAAACAGACCCGAATAGCAATGTCGGCCAGAAGGGCCGATTTTATCTGACCAAGCACATCTGGGTCCCGCAGGAGCCCATCGAGAACTTCAATCTCAAGATGTCGGACATGATCCTGCGCCGCATGCCCAAGCTGCCGTTGGGCGGCGAGGATGCAATCAGGGCCTTTCCGGTTCTGGCCGAGCTCAAGAAGAGCCACGACAAGATCAAGGCCGATCTCAGCTACCTGCTGAGCCACCATGAGGAGATCCCGGCGCTGCACGAGGTCCACCCACGCGACCTGTTCGTGCCCGGCCGCGCATGGCGCACCTTCCTGCTCAAGATCTGGGGCCACGAGATCAAGGAAAACACGGCCGCGGTGCCCGACACTTACGAGGCGATCCAGCGCATTCCGGGCGTGCACACTGCGCTGTTCAGCATCCTGGCCGGCGGTGCGGAGATCGAGCCCCATCGCGGCTCGGCGGCCGGCGTGATCCGCTTCCATTACCCGCTGATCGTGCCGACCGAGCCGGAAAAGTGCTGGATCGAGATCGGCGGCCACCACTTCTTCTGGACGGAAGGCGAGCCGCTGGTATTCGACGACACGCGCGAGCACTGGGTCAAGAACCAGACCAACGAAACGCGCGTGGTCCTCATCATCGACTTCAACGCCGACATGCCGTTCCCGGTGAACCTCTACACCGGGCTGCGCTACAACCTGATCCGCCGCAGCGCCGAAGTTCAAGCCGTCAGGGAGCGCGCCGCCATCGGCGTGCCACCGCGCAACCCGCCGCCGCCTCAGGTCTCGCAGGGCCTGATCAGCATGGCGAGCCACACGACTTCGCCGGCGAGCGTCGACCGCAAGTAGGTCAGCCGCAACCAGGTCAGCCCTGGGGCAGCGGGCGGATCTCCGCCTTCGCGACCGCTCCCAGCGCCAGCATCCGCCGGGCGACGACGAGCGCCTCGCCGGCGGTGCCGACCACGGCGGCGGCCAGGCGGTCCTGCGCCGCCTTCATCGCGAACTCGACGGCCGTGCTCATCAGCGCCGTCGACGAGGCGAGGAACAGCGACCGGGTCATGACACGGAACAGGCTGCGCAGGCTGTGGCGCAGGCCGTAGACGGCCATGAGGTCGCGGATCAGCATCACGCTCATCACCAGCACCACGACGGCGTCGAGGGCGGGGTGCGGACAGGACGACACGCCGAAGGCGGCGCGAAGGGCCGCCTTCTGGATGCGCTGGTCGGCCTCGCGGTCCATCGCCTGGAAGATCTCGCGATTGAGCAGGTCGATGACGTCGCGGTCCGAATGATGCGGCTGCAGAGCCAGCGCCGCGGCATTGAGGCGGCCGAGGATCAGTGGCTTGTCGGAATAGACGGCACGCAGCGCGCCGAGCAGCCGCATGCCGCTGCCGGCGCCGTCGAGCTTGGCCAACTGCACGGCCATCTCGCGGGCGCGTTCCGCAGACTTGAGTTTGCGCAGGGCCCGTGTCTGTCGCGCGGTCAGCCAGGCGAGCGAACCCGACAGCACGACCAGCGAGACAAGATAGAGACCGTCGAGCACGCTGCCCTGGCGGATCGCGCTCTCGGCCAGCGTCACCGCGGCACTGACGACGATCAGCCCCAAGATCAGGGCCGCCGAGCCCGCCGCCAGCCAGGCCGCCAGGGTCGGCCGCCCCTCGCCTCCGCTGCCAACCTGCTCATCCAGGACCATCGACGCCGGCTCGGCGACGGGCAGTTCGCCGGGCTGGAACTCGCGGTCCACGAGCTGTCGGTTGGTGGTCGATACGGTCACGTCGCCTCCGTGGCCCCGGTGTCGTTCACGCGATCAACGATTGCAGGACCTTGTCCAGATTTATGTGCGGCAGGGGCTTTTCGAAAGGCGCGCCGAGCCGCGGCGGCTCGAAATCCCGGATGTTGAACACGAAGCTCGGCCAGGCCTCGCGATCGGGGATCTGGCCGGGGATCTCGCCCGGTCGTACCTCGACGGTGTCGGAGCGCTCGCGCGGCACGCCGCGCAGGAACTGCAGCGCCTCGCCCTGCCACAACCGCGTCACCTGCACGGTCGCCCGCACCGAAGCGATGGCCAACAGGCCGGATTGCCGTGCGCTGGCGCGCATGAACGGCTCGCCCAGCATGTCGCGCAGCAGGCCGACAAGGTTATTGAGCTGGCCCGACGTGATGTGATCGGCCTTGGTTGCGACCAGGGACAGGCGATCGAGCCGGCCGATCGGCAGGACGCGGGCCAGCGGATGCCGCAGATCCTCGAAGGCTTCGACGACGGTGCGCGTCGCCAGCGCAAGGTCGGCGAAGGATTCCTGGCCCTGCTGCAGCGCCGTCAGCAGATCGACCAGGACGACCTGGCGGCGCAGCCGCCCAAACACCTGCTCGTAGAAGCGCCGGGCCAGCCTGCGATAGGCCTCGTAGCGCCGGGCCAGGGCTGCGCCGTTCGTGCCCGCGCGCGAGGAGCGCGCCCGGCTGAGCGGGAAGAACAACGTGTCGAGCGGCGCGGAGCCGCCGAGGAAGCGGCCCGGCTGCAGGAAGGACAAGCCTTCCGACCGGCAGCGCTTCAAGTAATCGACGTAGGCGCTGCCGATGTGGGCCAGCGCGAAGCGATCCTCCTTCGCCGCGGGATCAAGCGCCTCAGCTTGCGCCAACCACGGCGCCGACAGTGCCGCGCGCTTGCCGGAGTTGGCCAGCTCCTCCATCTCGGCCGACCACTCCTCGTAGTCGAGCGACAGCAGCGGCAGGTCGAGCAGCCACTCGCCCGGATAATCGATGAGATCGAGATGCAGCGCATGCGGCTCGAGCAGGCGCCGATCGAGGCGCGCCGGCTGCGCGAGGCGCAAACGCACCCGGACGCCGCTCAGCCCTTCGGTGGGCGCGGGCCAGCGCGGCGGCTCGGCCAGAAGCTCGGCGAGGCGCTCGCGGTAGGGGAACGGCGGCAGGCCGGGAATGTCCTGCAGTTCGACCTCGCGCACGCGCTCGCGCCAGGGAAAGAACGGAAAGGCCTTGACCGGCGCATCCTTGGCGTGCAGGAGCGCGTGCACGAAAGACGTGACGAACACGGTCTTGCCCGAGCGCTGCAGGCCGGTGACGGCGATGCGATAGCCGGCCCGGTTCAGCGGCGACACGCTGGCCAGCGCAGAGGCGATGGCGTCGAGAGAGTCTGCTGCGAGACCGGGCAGCCGGGCAAATGGAGACGCAAACGGTGACATGGCGCGCCAGTCTAGTCCCCGCCACCGGAACATTGAATCGCTGCAATCTCATCGCGGACGGACCCAGATGCCTTTTCATGGACACACTGCAGTGGCATTTGGAGGGCGCCATGATTGATCGTCTGTTGGACTTGTTGGCCGGCCGTGGCGAGTGGGCCTCGGAAAAGCCTGACCTGGATCTGCCGTCGGCGGTCGCCGCCTTGCTGGTCGAGCTGGCTCGCATGGACGACAAGATCAACGCCGGCGAGCGACGGACGATCGAGCAGCTGCTGGCCCGCATGTTCAACCTCGATTCCGGCAGCGTGCAATCGCTCGTCGAGCGGGCTGACCGGGTGATGCAGCGCTCCACCCAGTACTTCCCCTTCACGCAGCAGATCTGCCATCACGCCAGCGCCGAAATGCGCGTCCAGATCATCGAGATGCTTTGGACGGTTGCCTACGCGGCCGGCGCACTCGATCCGAACGAGGATGCCCTGATCCGCCAGATCGCCGGGCTGATACAGGTATCCGACTGGGACCGAGGCGCGGCTCGCAAGAGGGCCTTGGAAAAGCTTGAGAACAGGGAACCCGGCGAGCCTGTCCGCCGCTCGCCATGGGCTGTCGCCGACTGACCCGCTTCGCGCTCACTTCAGGCACGAGCCTGGAAGGTCTGTGCTCCGATGACCGACCGATATGCGTGGAGTGCAGCGCTGCGCTGCGGCTCGCGAATTAAGACAGTTACGCAAGTTTCGCAACCGGGTTTGCCGTTTCGGCAAGGGCCGGATTGACCTGCCAGTGTGTGGTGGGCCGGCCGGGCTTGTCGCGATAGGCGAGGTCGGGCTGGACGAAACCGAGATAGTGCCGCCGCTGCAACACGAGCTCCGTTTCGTCGGCCGTCGCGCTCATGCTGAGCGCACGGCGACGGACGTCCTCGCGCGACACCGTCGTCGGTCGCTTGTCGAGCAGCCAGCGGGCTACGCGGCGCACGCG
>JAEZIF010000158.1 GCA_023416135.1 Pseudomonadota bacterium | reverse complement strand
TGGTGATGCGGGCCCTGTCGCACTACTGGCGGGTGACGCGCCAGGACAATCTCATCGCGCAGGAGCTGCTCGAGAAGGCGGTCGCCATCGATCCGAACTACGGCCAGGCGCTGGGGCTGCTCGCCACCAGCCACACCTTCAGCGTCCACATGGGCTGGGCGGACAAGGCGATCGTGGCGCCGATCGCCGAGCGTGTCGCCCTGGCGGCGATCGAGGCCGATGCCGAGGATCCCTGGGCGCACCATGCGCTGGGCTGCACACACCTGTTCGCGCGCCGCTTCGACGACGCCGTGGCAGAATTCGAGGTGGCGCTGCGGCTCAATCCGAATTTCTCGTTGGCCCAATGCTACTACTGCGTCTCGCTGGCCTATAGCGGGCGCTGGCAGGAGGGCGAGGAGGCAGCCGCCCGGGCACTGCGCTTCAGCCCGCGCGATCCCCTGTCGGCGCTCTATCACGGTGCGGCGTCGTACGCCCAGTATGTCGGCCGCAACTACGAAAACGCCATGCAGGCGGCGCGCGAGTCGATCCGCTTGCGCAGCGACTTCGTCGGCGCCCATCGCGTGCTGGTCGCAGCGGCCGGCATGGCCGGGCAGACCGCCGTCGCCGCCGCCGCCCTGCAGGAGCTGCGGCGCGTTCAGCCCGACATTTCGCTGGCATGGATCGCGACCGCCATGCCGATCAAGCTCGACGCCGACCGCGAGCACTATTTGGAAGGATTTCGTCGCGCCGGGCTGGACTAGACGGCCGGGCGCGCCTTATCTCACAAGCAGCGGACGGGACAGGGCGTCAACTCGACTTCCAACAAAGGACAGCCAATGGCAATAGCGAAGAACACGATCTGCCTGTGGTACGACAAGGACGCCGAAGCGGCTGCCCGTTTCTATGCCAAGACTTTCCCCGACAGCTCGGTGGGTGCCGTTCACCGGGCCCCGAGCGACTATCCGTCCGGCAAGAAGGGCGACGTGCTGACGGTCGAGTTCACGGTCGCCGGAGTCGCCTGCCTCGGTCTCAACGGCGGTCCCGTGTTCAAGCACAACGAAGCGTTCTCGTTCCAGATCGCCACCGACGATCAGGAGGAAACCGATCGCTATTGGAATGCCATTGTCGGCAACTGCGGCCAGGAGAGCGCGTGCGGCTGGTGCAAGGACAAGTGGGGCATCTCCTGGCAGATCACGCCGCGCGTGCTGACCGAGGCGATGGCGGCGGGCGGCGACGAGGCAAAGCGCGCGTTCGACGCGATGATGGACATGAAGAAGATCGACGTCGCCGCCATCCAGAAGGCGCGACGCGGCTGACCAACTTTCCCTAAACTAGGCGCGACCCTTGCGCTTCGCCACTGCCTCGGAGAGCAGGCAGAGGATCTCCCACATCATGGTGACACCGACCAGCGCGGTGTTGCCGGTCATGTCGAACGGTGGCGAGACCTCGACGACGTCGCCGCCGACCAGGTCGAGCCCACGCAGGCCGCGCAGCATGCGCTGCGCCTCGTGCGGGGTGTAGCCGCCGATCTCGGGCGTGCCGGTACCCGGCGCATAGGCCGGGTCGAGGCCGTCGACGTCGAAGCTGATGTAGGTCGGGCCGTCGCCCACGACGCGGCGCGCCTCGGCGATCACCTTGTCGACCCCGAGGTCGAAATACTCCTCGATGGTGATCACCCGCATGCCCCGCTCGACCGCCCACATGTTGTCGTCGCGCTTGTAGAGCGAGCCGCGGATGCCGATCTGGACGACGCGCTTGGGGTCCAAGAGCCCCTCCTCCACGGCGCGGCGGAACGGCGTGCCGTGCGTGTATTTATAGCCGCCGAAATAAGTGTCCCAGGTGTCGCTATGGGCGTCGAAATGGACCATGCCGAGCGGCGGCAGGCCCTTTCGGATGCCGCGCATGATGGGCAGCGTGATCAGATGGTCGCCGCCCGCCGACAGCGGGATGGCGCCGGCCGAGTGCAGCTTGGCGTAAAACGCTTCTATGCGCTCCAGCGAATCGTCGAGGCTGGCCGGATTGACCGGCGCGTCGCCGAGATCGCCGCATCTCGCGAGTTCATAGGGCGCCACGCCGGTAACATGGTGCACGCGGCGCATCATTGTCGAGAGGTCGCGCATCTGGCGCGGGCCGTGACGGGCGCCCGGACGGTTGGTCGTGCCGCCGTCCCACGGCACGCCGACCATGCCGATCTCGACGTCGGCGGGGTCGCGGAACAGCGGCAGGCGCATGAACGTGGCGACGTCGCCGAAGCGCGGCACCACCGTGCCGGAGACCGGCTGCGGGAAGGCGGGCTTGGAGGGGTGCGAAGCGTCGTTCATGCGCGCCTATGTAGGTAGTTATTTGGGCTGCAAAAGAGCCTTTCTCGCGGTCACGAACTCCTCGACCGCCGCCACGAACCGGTCACCTTCGGCGTCGCCGATCATGATGTTCAGCGCCACGAAGCCGCGCCGGGCGATCCAGATGCCGGCCGCCATCATGTCGAAGAAGAACAGCTCCTTGACGTCCTGGCTGCCCGCGGCGATGTCGGCCGCCGTCTTGATCGGCCGCGCGGTGGCGTGCGCCGTCATCATCGAGCCGATGCCGGAGAACTGGAACGCCACCTTCTCACGCTGGCAGATGGCGTTCAGCTTTTGCCGGATCTTTTCGCCGCGCTCGTTCAGCTCCCGGGCGGCGGCCGGCGTGTAGACCTCGCCGTATCCCGCCGCTCCCGCCGCCATGGTGAGCGCATTGTTGTTGAAGGTGCCGGCGTGCGGCAGGTGGTCGGGCTTGGTCGGATCGAACAGCTCCATGATGTCGCGCCGGCCGCCGAAGGCGCCGAACGACATGCCGCCGCCGATATACTTGCCGAGCGTCGTCATGTCGGGGATGACGCCCGTCTTCTCCTGCAGGCCGCCCGGCGACAGGCGCGAGGTCATGACCTCGTCGAAGATCATGGTGATGCCGCGGGCGCTGGTTTCCGCGCGCACCATCTTCAGGAACTCGATGTCGCCCGGCAGGCAGCCGTGGCTGCCCTGCATCGGCTCGAGCAGGACGGCGAACAACTCCTCGCCGTGCTTCGCCAGCAGCGCGCGTGTGCCTTCGACATCGTTGTAGGGCGCCACGATGTACTCATACGGCACGTTCACCGGGCTGCCGCCGCTCACGAAATAGAGCACGCCGCCGTGGTAGCCGCCGTGGAACACCATCACCTTGGCGGCCTTGGCGCGGCCCTTGCGCTGCGCGTAGACGCGCGCGCCGGCCAGCGCCATCACGTTGCCCTCGGTGCCTGAATTCGTGAAGCGCACCAAGTCGATCGACGGCATGCGGTCGGCCACCAGCTTGGCGAGCTTGGCCTCGTTGGCATTGCGGCCGCCGTAGTTCCAGCCGTGGTTCAGCGCGCGGTCGATGGCGGCGCGGATCACCGGATGGGAATGGCCGTAGATGCCGGCGGTGTATTCGCCCAGCACGTCGATATATTCGTGGCCGTCGGCGTCCCACAGACGGCACCCCTCGCCGCGCACCACGGTGAGCGGAAACGGCGAATTGTGCAGCGTGGTGCGGGTGTTACCGCCAGGCATGGCCTCGCAGGCCTCCTGGTGGCGTGTCAGGCTCTTGGGGTTGCGGGCGACATAGGCCTGGCGCGCCTCGTCGAGGGCGGATTGCAGGTCCGAATTGACCAGCGCGGTGTCGGGCACGGAACTCTCCTCGGGATTGCGAGGAAGAGTATCACACCACGTTCAGCTCCCGGATAGGTCTGCCTGCGGATATCCGCTCATAACCGAACGGCGAAAGATCGAGCGTGCGATAGCTGCCATGCACGATCAGCTCGGCGACGGCACGGCCCACGGCGGGCGACTGCTGGATGCCGTGGCCCGAGAAGCCGGTGGCGAAGATCAGGCTCTCGATCGTGGGATGGCGGCCGACGATGCCGTTCTGGTCGAAGGTGTTGTATTCGTAGTAGCCGGCCCACGAATTCACCACCTTGGCCGCCTCGAAGGCCGGCACGCGATTGGCGAGCGCCGGCCACACCATGTCGTCCCATTCCTGGTGCTGGACTTCGAGCGGCGCGGTCGGCGGGTCGTTGCCGTCGGCCGGCGTCGTGCCGCCGACGTAGAATCGGCCCTCGGGGCGAAACCAGGTGCCGGAAGGATCGATGGTGAGCGGCGTCAGGCCCGGCGGTTCCCGGACATCGAACACGAACACCGAGCGCCGACGCGGCTCGACGGGAAGCGCGATGCCGGCGGTGGCGGCGACGGCGCCCGACCAGGGACCTGCAGCAAGAACGACGGTGCCGGCCTCGATCTCGACGCCCGAGCGCAGAGTGACCGCGTTGGACGCCAGCTTCACCACCTCGTCGGCGACGTATTGGGCGCCGAGCTCGCGGGCCTTGAGGCGGAAGGCCTGCATCAGGGCCGGACCGTCGAACCAGCCTTCGTTGGCAACGCCGTGCGAGGCGAGCCGGACACCTTCGTCGGATATCCAGGGAAAGCGGCCCCGCAAGGCGGCCGGATCGAGCAGCTCGACGGCGCAGCCCTCGCCTTTCTGAACGGCGTGGTTGGCCCGCAGCACGGCTTCACCCGCGTCGCTCGCCAGGAAGAGATAACCCGGCTCCTTGAGCCCGAGGTCGACGTCCAGAAACTTGGCCGCCTGGCGCAGGAAACCGATGCCGTAACGCGACAGATGGATGTTGAGAGGCGTCGAGAACTGCTGGCGAATCGAGCTCGCCGACAGCGCCGACGAGGCGCGGGCGTAGGTCGGGTCACGTTCGACGACGACGACGTCGCCGGTGAAATTGGGATAGCTTTTCAGGTGATAGGCGAGCGACGAGCCCATGGCTCCGCCGCCGACGATGACTACCCTCGAACTCGCTTCGGACATGCGCACACTATACGGTGCCCAGCCAGTCCTGTTGGAGGTCTCGATGACGCAAGAGCCGGGTTACAGCCTGCGCAGGCGCGCTCCCTATCTGCCGATCCACAAGCGGCCGCGGCTCAGGCTGCCCAACGATGCGCGCGTCGCCGTCTGGACCATCGTCAATGTCGAGAACTGGAGCCCGTTGGGCGCAATGCCGCGCACGGTGCTGCCGCCGCCGATGGGCAATCCCCTGCTGCCCGATGTGCCCAACTGGGCATGGCACGAGTACGGCATGCGCGTGGGCTTCTGGCGCTTCCTCGAGGTGCTGGCCACGCGCAAGCTCAAGGCGACGTTCGCCGTCAACGGCACGGCCTGCGAGCTCTATCGCGAGGCCTGCCAGGCGGCATTCGAAGCGGGCTGGGAGTTCATGGGCCACGGCTTCGTGCAGCGGCCGATGCATCGCGTCGAGGACCAGCGGTCGGCGATCCGCGACACCATCGCTGCCATCAAGGCCTTCACCGGCGAGCCGCCGCGCGGCTGGGAGAGTCCGGGCCTCACCGAGACCGACGAGACCCTGGACCTGCTGGCCGAAGCCGGCATCGAGTACGTCGCCGACTGGGTGATGGACGAGCAGCCGATCGCGCTCGAGACGCCCACCGGCCGCATGGTCTCGGTGCCTTACACGGTCGAGGTCAACGACGTCGTCATCAGCGCCGTCCAGCAGCAGCCATCGGACGAGATCCTGCGCCGCGGACGCGACCAGTTCGACCGGCTCTGGCAGGAGGGCAAGACGGCGCCGCGGGTGATGGCGATCTCCATCCACCCCTATCTCACGGGCGTGCCGCACCGCATAAAATACCTGGAGATGCTCTACGACCACATCCTGGCGCACGACGGCGTCGTGCTGTGGACGGGCGCGGAGATCCTCGACTGGTATCGCGCCGAGACGTCGACGGCGCAGTGATCCTCTATGAGGCTTTCACGCAGTCGAACGAGGCAGTGGTGCCCGATTGACCGACCGCCCGGGCAAGCCGGTCGTTCTTGCCGCAGTACCGCTGGGCCAGCGTGAAGGCGGAATTGGGATTGGCCGCGCCGGTGACCTGCACCGACACTTCGTTGCCGACGATGGTTTCGCCGTTGGGACCGCTCGACGTGCTGAGCCCGCTGCCTGAGCAGCCGGCGAGCACCAAGGTGAGGAGGATGGTTCGCTTCATGGGCGCGACGCTAGCCTCCAAGCCCGGCGAATCGAACGGCCAAGCCCGTGGCAAATCTGGGACCGGGACTCGTCCCCGTCGTCGCTCGCCGGCGACGGGGACGTGCAACATCAAGTGCGCTTGAACCCTTCGACTTCGCGCGACGCCCAGTCGATGGTCTTCTCCATCGGCTCGCCCTTGGCGTAGCGGACGATCATCTGGGCCTGGACCGCCTGTAACCAGATCTGTGCGGCGATGAGCGGCGGCGCCGGCGAGCACGTGACGCCTGCCTTCTGGTCGCCGCCCCTGATTGGATAGTGCGACAGCGAGCCCTTGGGCGGTCCCTCCTCGTCCCATGTCTTGAAGTCGTTGAACTTCGTATAGGGCGGGATGTCGTACCCCTGGCTCGCCGCGACCTGCTTCTCGGCGTTCTGCCGCAAGGTCAGGAACTCGAGCAGGCTCTTGGCCGCCGGCTTGTTCCTGGAGAAGTTCCAGACACCGTAGAAGCGCGGCAGGATCGGGTTGAAGCGACCCGCCGGCCCCTTGGGGAAACCGTGCGTCCAGCACTTCTCGGCAACCTGCGGCGCATCGCGCTTGCCGACGGCCCAGGCGCTGGGCGGATTCATGATCAGCGCGCCCTTGCCGGACAGCAGCCACTTGTTGTTCGAGGCATCGTCCCACGCCGTCGCATCGGATGGACAGAAGGCCACGAGCTTCTTGCCGTACTCCAGCACCTGCCTGACCTTGTCGGACTTCGCCGTGACGTTGCCCTTGGCGTCCATCAGCTCGGCGCCGTGGGCCAGGAACAGGGCGCCGACCCACTGGTTGGTGTCGGTGGTCGAGCCGAGCGGCAGGCCGAAGCCGTAGCCGGCCTTATGGCACTTCTCCGCCGCCGCCAGGAACGCGTCCCATGTCCAGCTCGCGTCGTTGGGCGGCTTGCCCGCAGGATAGAGCTCCTGCACGTCGATGCCGGCATACTCCTTCATCATGTCGAAGCGCGAGCAGCAGCCCAGCAGCAGCGTGCCGCGTGTCATGGGCACGCCGAGCCAGTGGCCTTCGTACTTGCCGAGATACTCGACGGCCGGATCGATCGGGCCATTGGTGGCAACGACCCTCTTGACGACGTCGTCGACCGGTTCGAGCGCCGCGTTGTGCTGCGCCGAGTCCCAGTTGGTGAACTCCATGATGTCGTGGCCGGACTTGGCCTGTGCTTCCGCGGCCAAGGTGAGCAGCAGCTTGTTGCCCTGGCTGGTGATGTAGTCGATCTTGACCTCGACCTTCTCCTTGTCCGACCACTCCTTGATGATCGCCGTCTGCACATCGTTGGCGCCGGGGACCCAATGGTCCCACAAGCCGATGGTGATGGTCCCGGCTGCATTGGCGCTACGCACGAATGGCCCACTCACAAGGCCGACGGCAACGCCTCCGGCCACGACTCCGCGACGCGACAGTTTGTTGATTTGCATGGCAATAGCCTCCCTGAAAAGGAACGCTCGGCACGCACGCGAACAAACAGCTGTTTTTCTGGCGAAGAAGTAGAGACACTCCGGCCAACGGATGGCCGCGACGCCCTCGATGCTCGTAAGCGGCGAAAGCTTAGCGCGAAAGGCCGTAGATGTCGCGCGCCGTTGCCGCGCTGATCGCACCTTCGGCAAGGTCGCGCACCGCGGCGACGCGATCGCGCTGATCGGCCGGACCGAAGCCGCCTGCCCCCGGTGTGATGACGGCGAACCATTGCCCGGGTTTCAGCACGGCTGAATCGCCATCGAACACGACACCAGGGCCGGCCTCGACCTTGCCGTGCGCGCCCGGCCCGCCGCCGAACAGGCCCCAGCTCCGCGAGCGCTGGCGCGTGATGTCGACACGCACGCGGCAATCGTGCGTCGCCTGGT